>JBJOMQ010000038.1:0-15408 GCA_046052275.1 Actinomycetota bacterium
TGCTCGTGCCAGTGGTCAGCACGTAGCCGGCCTCGGTGGGAATGTCGAGCAGTTCGATGTCGCCGCCGGTGGGCTCGTCCGACGGTTCGGGGATGTCGGGCTCGTCGTCGAACAGCGTGATGCCGGTCTCGGTGATGGCGTGAACGCTCATGCCGGTGGCGACGCTCGAGAGCACGCTGAACAGCGAGAGCTGCTCGTACTCGAAGCCGGCCTCCAGCATCGCCTCGGCCTCCGCGCGCTCGGGCGAGAACTCGTCGTCGCGCTCGGAGGGCGGGTGCAGTACATGGCGTCGGGCCTCGGCGATCTGGAAGGCGTGCGCGCGCAGTCGGGGGTCGTCGGGGAGGAACACGTATGCCTTCTGGCTGGGCATGCCGCGGATCCAGCGGACGAAGCGCCCGATCGCCTGCCGGAAGAACAGTTCGGTGACAACCGTGGAGGCGTAGACGCCGACGCGCAGCCGCGGGATGTCGACCCCTTCGCTGACCATCCGCACGGCGACGAGCCATGGGCGCGTGCCGCGTGCGAACGCCGACAGTTTCTTGCTGGCATCGGGATCGTCGCTGACGACGATCTCGGCATCTACGCCGAACTTCGTCCTGATCACCCGGGCGAGATCGCGGGCGTGCTCCTGGTCCATGCAGATGGCCAGTGCGGCAGCATCGGGATGCGACTGGCGGATGGCCATGAGGCGTTCGTGGGCCTGGCCGAGCACGGCGACCAGCCAGTCGCCCTGCAGGCTGAGCGCAGCACGAAGCCGGTGCGACTGGCCAGCGCGGTCGAGGTCGTCGTGGAAGTTGGCGGACTGCACGCTGCCGTCAGGGGCGCTCCACTCCATGAGCCCGTCGAACCGCGGGAAGTAGACGGGCCTCACCACGCCGCCGTCGCGCAGGGCCTCGGCGTAGCCGTAGGTGTAGTCGGGGTGCGCCTCGCCGCCGACTCCGGTCTCCTCGTAGCGGACGAAGGGGATACTTGACGTGTCGCTGCGGAACGGAGTGCCGCTGAGGCTCAGCCGCCGATACGCGTGCTCGAACGCAGTGCGCACGCTGTCGCCCCATGCACGCTCGTCGCCGGCATGGTGTATCTCGTCGAGGATCACGAACGAGTCGTGGGCGAGGCCTCGCAGCACGCGCGCGGTGTCGGCGGTGCTGACCTGCTGGTAGGTGGTGATGATGCCGTGCACGTCGCGGGCGACGCCGTCGGACGGCGACCAGTTGTGGTCGAGATGCAGGCCGAGTCGGTGGGCGGCGAGGCTCCACTGCGTCTTGAGGTGCGTGGTGGGAGCGACGACGATGAGCCTGCGCCGCTGCTGCGCGAGCGACCACCGCGCGCAGGCGAGCGCGAAGGTCGTCTTGCCCGCGCCGGGCGTTGCCACTGCCAGGAAGTCGGCGTGCTCGCTCGCCGCGAACTTGTCGAAGGCCTCGCGCTGCCACGGCCGGAGGTGAAGGACGTCGCTCATGGGGAGCCACGATTCTGGCGGGGCGCGAGCGCACGAGCGCGCCGGCGGGCCAGATTTCCGGCGTTCGGGGAATTGCCGGGCCGCTACCCGGCCTAGCCTCCGCCCGTGGCCCCACATCCAGTGCTCGACGGCTTCTCGCCGGCCGTGCGCGAGTGGTTCGCGGCCTCATTCCCCGAGCCGACGGCCCCCCAGGCGCAGGGCTGGCCGGTGATCCGCGCCGGAGCCCATGCACTGGTGTGCGCCCCCACGGGCACCGGCAAGACGCTCACTGCCTTCCTCAGCAGCATCGACCGACTCGTCGTGCCGATCGATGGCGGCGGTCCCGACCCCGCAGCGCGAACGCGGGTGCTGTACCTGTCGCCGCTGCGGGCGCTTGCGGTCGATGTCGAGAAGAACCTCCGGGCCCCGCTCGTGGGCATCGGACTGGCAGCCGAGCGCCTCGGCCTGCCGTTCGCCGCGCCGACCGTGGCGATGCGGACAGGTGACACGCCCGGACGCGAGCGCCAGGCGATGCTGCGCCGCCCACCCGATCTGCTCATCACCACGCCGGAGAGCCTCTACCTGATGCTCACCAGCGAGGCCCGTCACACGCTCGTGAATGTCGAGACGGTGATCATCGACGAGATCCACGCCATGGCGAGCACAAAGCGCGGCGCGCACCTGATGCTAAGTCTCGAGCGCCTCGAGGAGATCACTGCACGCCCGCCGCAGCGCATCGGGCTCAGCGCAACGCAGCGTCCACTCGAGGAGATCGCCCACTTCCTCGGAGGTCACGCCGACGACGGATCACGCCGTCCGGTGACGATCGTCGATGCCGGCGTGCGCAAGCCACTCGAGGTCGAGGTGGTCGTGCCCGTCGACGACATGGGCTCGCTGGGCCAGCTGCTGCCGCCGACACTGAAGAGCGGACCCGCCACTGCGGCCCTCGATCCGCAGCGCAGCAGCATCTGGCCGAGCATCTACCCGCGGATCCTCGCCCAGGTGCTGGCGCATCGCAGCACCATCATCTTCTGCAACGCGCGCCGGCAGGCCGAGCGACTCGCGGCCCGGCTGAATCAGCTGGCGGCCGACGAAGGCCTGGTTGCCGACGACGGCTCGGCGCGAGAACTGGTGAAGGCGCACCACGGCTCGCTGGCACGCGAACAACGAGTCGCCATCGAAGACGAGCTCAAGCGCGGTGAACTGCGGGCGATCGTTGCCACGAGCAGCCTCGAGCTGGGTATCGACATGGGCGCGGTCGACCTCGTGGTTCAGGTCGAGTCGCCGGGTGCAGTGTCGCGCGGCCTCCAGCGCATCGGACGCGCCGGCCACCAGGTCGGCGAGCCGAGCCGTGGCACGGTGTACCCGAAGCACCGCGGCGACCTGCTCGAGGCGGCAGTGGTCGTCGAGCGCATGCACCTTGGCCTCGTCGAGTCGATGCGGTTCCTCCGCAATCCGCTCGACGTGCTTGCCCAGCAGCTTGTTGCGCACGCGAGCACCTCACCCGACATCGCTGTCGCCGAACTCGCTGCGATCATGCGCCGCGCGGCGTGCTTCCACGAGCTGAGCGACGACCTGCTGCACGGGGTGCTCGACATGCTGTCGGGCCGCTATCCGAGCGACGAATTCGCCGAGCTGAGACCGCGACTGGTGTGGGACCGGGTGTCCGGCACGGTGAGGGCGCGTGACGGCGCAAAGCGGCTGGCGGTGGTCAGCGGGGGCACGATTCCCGACCGCGGGCTGTTCGGCGTGTTCCTCCCCGACGGAACTCGCGTGGGCGAACTCGATGAGGAGATGGTGTACGAGAGTCGGCCCGGTGAGACCTTCCTGCTGGGGGCGAGCACGTGGCGCATCGAGGACATCACCTTCGACCGCGTCGTGGTGTCGCCAGCACCCGGCCAGCCCGGGAAGATGCCGTTCTGGCACGGCGACCGGCCCGGACGGCCGCTCGAGCTCGGCCGTGCGCTCGGCGCCTTCGTTCGGAGCACCCGCGCCGTGGCGGTCGAGCGTCCCGCTGACGCGCTGGCCGAGTTGATGAGGACGCACTCGCTCGATGCCCTCGCGGCCTCGAATGTGCTGCGCTACCTCGACGAGCAGGCAGTGGCCACCGGTGTGCTGCCCGACGACCGAACTGTCGTCGTCGAGCGGTTCCGCGACGAGATCGGCGACTGGCGGGTGTGCGTGCTCACTCCGTTCGGCACGAGAGTGCATGCGCCGTGGGCAATTGCGGTGCAGCGGCGGCTCAGCGAGCGATTCGATGCACACGTCGAGGCGATGTGGACCGATGATGGCATCGTCCTGCGCCTTCCTGAGGCAGTCGATGGGCTGCCGCTCGAGGATCTCGTCGTCGACCCTGCAGAGATCGATGAACTGGTCGTCGCGAGCCTTCCTGGTACGTCGCTGTTCGCTGCGCGATTCCGCGAATGCGCTGCGCGAGCGCTGTTGCTGCCGCGCCGCCGTCCCGATCGCCGCACTCCGCTCTGGCAGCAGCGGCAGCGCGCTCACGACCTGTTGGCGGTGGCTGCGAAATATCCCTCGTTCCCCGTGCTGCTCGAGACGGGCCGCGAGTGCCTGCACGACGTCTTCGACCTGCCCGGTCTGCGCGAGGTGCTCGGCCAGCTGCGAGACCGGACGATTCGAGTCGTGGCCGTCGACACGCAGCGCGCATCGCCCTTTGCGCAAAGCCTGCTCTTCAATTGGATCGCTGCGTACATGTACGAGGGCGATGCGCCGCTCGCCGAGCGCCGCGCAGCAGCCCTGGCGCTCGACCGCGAATTGCTGCGCGACCTGCTCGGCACCGAGGAGCTGCGCGACATCCTCGACGCCGGCGCGCTCGCCGACCTCGAACTCGAGCTGCAGTCGCTCGCCGACGGTCGCCGAGCGCGGAGTGCCGACGAACTGCACGACGTCCTCCGTCGGATCGGCGATCTCAGCCTCGACGAGGTGGCGCTCCGCTGCGAGGGCGAGGCCGATGGTGCCGCATGGGTCGACGAGTTGCGACGCGAGCGGCGTGCGATCTCGCTGACGATCGCCGGCGAGGAGCGCATCGTTGCCGCCGACGATGCAGCCCGGTATCGCGACGCGCTTGGATGCGCTCTGCCGCTCGGCCTGCCGCGGGAGTTCACCGAGCCGGTACCGCTGCCGCTCGAGGGGCTGCTTGCCCGATTCGCGCGTACGCACGGCCCGTTCACCACGGCGCAGGCCGCCGCACGGCTCGGCGTCACGTCAGAGCGCGCCGCCGGTGCGCTGAAGGCGCTGCTCGATGACGACCGCGTCGCCCGCGGCGAGTTCCGCCCGGGGGGCAGCGGTGTCGAGTGGGTCGATGCCGACGTGCTCCGCCAGCTCCGTCGTCGCTCGCTTGCAGCGCTGCGCAAGGAGATCGAGCCAGTCGAGCAGCGCGCCTACGCCCGATTCGTGGCCGAATGGCACTCGGTGGGCTCCGACCGGCGCGGTCTCGATCACCTCGTCGAGTCGCTTGCCCAGCTGCAGGGTGCGTCGATCGTTGCAAGCACGCTCGAACGCGATGTGCTTCCCGTGAGAGTGCGCGGCTTTCGCTCCGCCGACCTCGATGCGCTGTGCACGTCGGGCGATCTCGTCTGGATCGGTGCGGGGGCACTTGGTGCCGCCGACGGCCGGGTGCGGCTGTATTTCGCCGACCAGCTCGCCGATCTTGCCGGTGCGTGGGAGTGTCCCGAACGAGTTGATGGTGCGGTGCACGACGCGCTGCGAGTTCACCTCGAGTCGCGGGGCGCCTCGTTCTGGACAGCGCTGCGAGCAGCTGCACCCGATGCGACAGAGGCCGAGGTGCTGACTGCGCTGTGGGATCTCGTGTGGTCGGGTGAGGTGACGAACGACTCGCTGGCGCCGTTGCGCTCGTATCTCGCGGGCGGAGGTCGTCAGTCGCGACCGGTGAAGCCCCGCCCGCGCCCGGGCAGGCTCACGCGGATCGGTCCGCCTGCGGGCGCTGGGCGATGGAGCCTCGTCTCGTCGCTGCTGGCCGATCCTGCGCGGAAGTCGGCGACTGCAGCCGCGCATGCGGTAGCCCTTGCGCTGCTCGAGCGGCACGGCGTCGTGACCCGAGAGGCGGTGGCAGCGGAGGGCGTCGTGGGCGGCTACGCGTCGGTGTACCGAGTGCTGACACTGCTGGAAGAGCGCGGTCGCTGCCGACGCGGCTATTTCGTCGCCGGCCTCGGTGCTGCCCAGTTCGCACTGCCGGGAGCTGTCGATCGACTTCGCTCGTCCGGTCCCGCCGGTGACGAGCGGGCGCCGTCGGTACTGGCGGCGACGGATCCGGCGCAGCCGTTCGGCGCAGCGCTCGAGTGGCCGTCTACGGCCGGCCGTCCTGCGAGGTCGTCGAATGCCGTCGTGGTGATCGCCGACGGCGAGCCGTTGATCTGGTTCGACCACGGCTCGCATCACGTCGTCACGTTCGATGCCGCCCGCGGCGACGGCCGGTGGGCCGAGGCTCTGGCATCGCTGGTGAAGGACGGCCGACTGCGCTCAGCGGAAGTCCGCAAGCTCGATGGCGAGCAGGTGGAGCGGTCGGGAGCGTGGGCTGAAGCACTTCGTGCGGCCGGCTTCGAGGAGGGCTATCGGGGCTGGGTGCGGCGCAGCTGATGCAGCGGTGCCGCACAGCGGCGGTAGGTGCCCTAGCCGGCGCGGTGCACGACGCGGAGTCCGGCCCAGGCGAGGTCGGCGATCTGCTGGCCGAGGAGCTCGGGATCGAACGACGTGCCCTTCTCGACAAGATGGCGGCTGACGCCCTCGGCGAGGCCGACGAGGCCATGTGCGAGCGTCCGCTGGTGATCGGCGTCGATGTCGGCGGCGATCAGCGGGGCGATGGCCAGCGCGGCCTCTGCAGTGATGCGGTGGATCACGGCGGTCGACTCCTCGTCGTGGTTGGCCCGCGATCCGAAGAGCAGCAGGAATGCATCGTGATCGTCGGCAACCCAGCGGAAGTACGCCTTGAAGCCGCGCTCGGTCTGCTCCTTGCCGCTCGCAGCACCGGCGACTGCCGAGTCGATTGCCGCCCGCAGCCGACTGCCGGCTTCGTCGAGCAGCGCACGGTACAGCTGCTGCTTGCTCTCGAAGTGCTGGTAGAGCACCGGCTTGGTGACGCCGATGGCGTCGGCGACATCATTCATCGACGTCGAGTGGAAGCCGCGGTGCGCGAAGACCTGCACGGCAACCTCGAGGATCTGCTCGCGCCGGGCCGAGGCGGTGAGGCGCACGCTCATACGCTCGGAGAGGCTAACTGGCGTGTCGCCGGGGTCACAGGCCGCGCTCGCGGTCGTCGCGCTCGGCGGCCTTGACGGCGTAGCCGAGCACGATCGATGGGGCGAGCAGCACCGATCCGGCCACGAGCGAGGCGATGACGACAGCCGACACCGCTGCGGTGAACGAGATGGCGAAGCCGATGACGAAGGTGGCGAGCGCCAGCGCGTAGAACAGATAGCCGATCCGATTGGCGAGCAGCGTGTAGCGGGCGACGACAGCGCGCTTGGCGCGGATCGGATCGTCGGCGGAGGGCGGCGAGGTCACAGGCCGGGTGGCAGGAGCCGGTTGAGGTTCTCGTAGAAGAAGTAGAGCCCGACGATGACCGGCACGGCTCCCGATGCGCCGACCACCCAGAGTCGGCGGACGCGGCGGCCGAACATCCAGGCGGCGAGTCCGAGTGCGGCGGTGAGCGTGCCCCATGCGCCGACATGGGGGATGGCGGCCCGGTCGTCGAACCACCCTGCAGAGAACGCGTCGCTGCGTGCCGCCTGGCCGGACGACTGAGGCTGTCCGGTCGATGGTTCATCGCCCGACGTGCCGCCGTTGTCGTCGATGCCGAGCGGGTCCTCGGTGATCTCGCCGTCGCGCTCGAACACCTCGGCAGGCGGCAGTTCGTCGGGGGCGGCGTAGATGCGGTCGCTCTCGTCCTTGAGTATCTCGGCCTTCACGATGAGCCGCTGCCGCGCCGTGTAGGCGGGTGTGCAGGTGACGAGCGTGAGCGTTGCCTTCGTCCAGTCGGTGGTCGGCACGACCGCCTCGTAGTCGGATGGCGAGACGACGAACGTGTCGGTCACCCGCCAGACATGACGGCCGAGGCTGGTGTCGGTGATGATCGCATCGCCTTCGACAAGCTTGTCGAGGTTGAAGAACGGCTGGCCATAGGTGGTGCGGTGGCCGGCGATTGCCGCATTGCCGAGCTGGCCGGGCATCGGTGTCTCGCGGAAGTGGCCGGGGCCGAGCTTGAGGTCGTTGTACTTCACGCCCTGCACGAAGACCCAGTCGACGTCGATCGAGGGGATGGTGATCTTTCCCAGTGGCGTGCCGCTCTTCACGAGAGGAGCGAGGGGGGCCTCGGGCAGGTCGTCGAACTGGCTGTCGGGCGTCGCCGTGGCGGTGTCGGTGGTGGGCGGTGCGGA
Organism: Actinomycetota bacterium; assembly: GCA_046052275.1. Taxonomy (GTDB): domain Bacteria; phylum Actinomycetota; class Acidimicrobiia; order Acidimicrobiales; family Ilumatobacteraceae; genus UBA668. The sequence goes on from JBJOMQ010000038.1 coordinate 7,849, forward strand.
CGTGGGGATGGTGGTGTCGGGTGCCGTCGTCGACGGCGCTGGCGGCACAGTGATCTGGTCGAGTGCGAGCTCGAGTTCGCGTTCGAGGTCGGCCTGGGCGCGAGCGGTGGCGATGCCCGTGCCCCAGAGCTGGTAGCCGACGAAGCCGAACAGCAGCAGGCCGAGCGTGATGAGGGTGCGGCCGGTGCCGCCGACGAACCACCGCCAGTCGTGGGGCTGGGGCGGGCGCTCGAAGTACGGCACTCGACGGCGTCGGCTCACGGCGGCGGACGCTATCTGAGCGGGCCCCGCCGTCGGCGTCGCCTGTCGGTACCCCCGGCGGGGCCTGGCAACTAGCGTGTCGACCTGTGGAAGCGGTCGTCCGTCTCTCCGACGTGGTGGCCGTGGCGGGCCGGTTCCCCGTGCTGGCAGGTGCGTCGCTCGTCGTCGAGCGGAGCGAGATCGTGCTGCTGCGCGGCCCGAACGGGGCTGGGAAGACCTCGCTGCTGCGGCTGTGCGCTGGGCTGCTGCCGGTCGAGCGTGGCTCGGCAGTGGTCGCCGGCGTCGACCTCGTCGCCGATCGGTGGGCGGTGCGGCCGCTCGTCGGCCTGCTCGGACACGCCAACGGCCTCTACGACGACCTCACCGTGGCCGACAACATCGCGTTCTGGGGGGCCACGGTCGGCGCCACGAGCGGCGAGATCGCGGCTGCAATGGACCGCCTCGGCCTCGCCGGGCGGCTGTCGGCTGTACCGGTGAGTCGACTGAGCGCCGGCCAGCGACGCCGTACGGCGCTTGCCTGCATTGTCGCCAGACGGGCGAAGGTCTGGCTGCTCGACGAGCCGCACGCGGGGCTCGACGCCGCCGGGCGCGACGAGCTCGACGCCACGCTGCGCGATGCCGCTGCCGCAGGGGCGACGGTGATCGTCGCCAGCCACGAGCACGAGCGTGCAGGCTCGCTGGCGACGCGCGTGGTCGAGGTCGTTGGCGGGCAGGTGCGCGCCGCATGAGCTCGGCATGGCGCATTGCGCGGCTCGTCGCCGCCAAGGACCTGCGTATCGAGGTGCGCAGCCGGGTGGTGGTGAACCAGGTGCTGCCCTTCGCCGTGATCGTGATGGTGATGTTCGCCTTCGCCCTCGACAGCGACTCGGTGCTCGAACGAGTCGCGCCCGGCCTCGTGTGGCTAGCCGTGCTGTTCAGCCTCGTCGTGGTAGTGCAGCGCTCGTTCGCCGTCGAGTCGGCCGACGGCGCGCTCGACGCGCTGCGGGTGGCGGGTGTGCGCCCGGCTGGGATCTTCCTCGGCAAGTCGATGGCGCTCGGTGCGCAACTGCTGGTACTCGAGGCGGTGCTCCTGGTGTCGGCGGTGGTGCTGTACCGGGCCGAGGTGCGGCCCGCTGGAATGCTGCTGCTGGCTGTGACTGCTGTCTCCGCTACGACCGGCTTGGCCTGTATCGGTACGCTCTACGGAGGTCTTGCCTCTGGGGCGAGAGGGCGCGACACGCTGTTGCCGCTCCTGCTCCTCCCGGTGGCGGCACCCGTCCTCATCGGTGCGACACGGGCGACCGAGTCGGCACTCGGCACCGGAGGTGCCACGACAGGCGAGGGCTGGCCGTGGATCGGCCTGCTCGCGCTGTTCGCCGTGGCATTCGGCGCCGGTGGCTCGCTCGCCTTTGGCGCACTGGTCGACGAATAGCACCCACATGACGATCGCAGCCCCCGCCTCCCAGACGACGTCGAGCCGTTCCGCGCTGCGCCGGCCGACCTCGACTCGCTTCTCGCGCGGCCTCGGCACTGCGGTGCTGGCAGGACTGGTGCTGCTCGTGGTGCTGGGCCTCGTGGTCTCGCCCGACGACCGCATCCAGGGCGACGCCGTGCGAAACCTCTACATCCATGTGCCGTCGGCGTGGCTGGCGTACCTGGCATTCATCGTCACGGCCGTGTCGAGTGCTGCCTATCTCTTCCGGCGCACGCGCAGCCTCGCCTGGGACCGCATCGCAGGTGCAAGCGCCGAGGTGGGCGTGCTGTTCATGGCGGTCACGCTCGTCACCGGCAGCCTGTGGGGTCGAATCACGTGGGGCACCTACTGGGTGTGGGATTCGCGTCTCACCACCACGGCCTTCCTGCTCGTCACCTACATCGGCTATCTCGCCGTCCGCGGCCTCGGCGGAAGCCACCATCAGCGGGCTCGGCGCTCGGCGGTGCTGGCGCTGCTGGCGGTGCTGGAGGTGCCGCTCGTGCACTTCAGCGTCATGTGGTGGCGGCCGCTTCACCAGGGGCAGAGTGTCCGCAATGGCGAGCTCAGCGACCTGATGCTGTTCACTCTGTTCACCGGCCTCGTGACCTTCACGCTGCTCTACGTGTGGCTGGTGCTGCACCGCCAGCGGGTGCTGACGATGGACGACATGGTGGCGGACCGCGGGCTTGACGCCGCACTGGCCGAGCGCCAGCGGGAGGGCGGGCAATGAGTGCGCTGCTGTCGTGGTCAGTTGGTGGGATCGACAACGCGTCGCACGTCGTGGGCACCTATGTCGTGGTGCTGGGCGGCATCGGCCTGTTCGTGCTGCGCATGCGCGCCGCTGCGCGTCGTTCGGCCGAGCGGGTGCCGCCAGAGGATCGTCCGTGGACCTGAGTCCGCGCGAGGTGGTGCCCACCGCCGTCGGCACGCGCCGGCGTCGCCCATGGCTCGCGGTCGGCGTGCTGGTGCTCGTGCTCGGCGTTGGCGGCGTGTTCGTCGGCAAGTTCCTCACGTCGGCGGTCGACTACTACTGCAATGTCGACGAGATCGGGGTGAAGGATGGCTGCGACATCGGACGCCGCATCCGCATCCAGGGTGTCGTGGAGAAGGATTCGGTCGATGAGGCGGGCGGCTCGCTCGACTTCAAGATCTCCTACCAGGGTGCGTCGATTCCGGTGTCGGTGAGCGGCCGGCCGACGGGGATCTTCCAGGAGTGCATTCCCGTGGTCGTCGCCGGTCGGGTCGTGGCCGCAGCCGACTCGCCGTCTGGCTTCCGCTTCGAGGGCGACGAGGTGCTCGTGAAGCACGACGAGCAGTACGACGAGGAGAACGTCGACCGCATCGAGCAGGCCGACGCGGCGGCTGCTGCCTGTCAGTCGGGCTCGTGAGCACGGGCATGCGTCGCCGGTGGGCACCGCAGTGGTGATCGCGATGGAAGGCCTCAGCGGAGCGCTGGGACACTCGGCGCTCATCATCGGATTTGCTGCATCGCTGTTCGGTGCCGCTGCACTGGTGTCGTCGGTGAAGCTCGGCAAGCACCATCTGCTCCGACTGGTGCAGGGCTACGGGTGGGTGGTGCTCGTGTCAGCGATCGCCGCCGTGGTGGTGATGGAGCGGGCGCTCATCATCCGCGACTGGTCGGTGGCGTACGTGCAGAAGGTCGGCTCGTACGACACGCCGGCACTATTCAACGTCACTGCGCTGTGGAGCGCGCTCGAGGGCAGCATCCTGCTGTGGCTGCTGCTGCTGGCGACCTACACCTTCGTGGTGCTGCGCCGGTCACGCCGTCGGCTCGACGATCCGCTCGTGGCGTGGGCGAACGTCGTCATGTTCCTCGTCACGGCGTTCTTCTTCTTCATTGCGCTCGGCCCGACCGACGTGTTCGCCGCAGGGCCGACGCCTGCGAACTTCGAGCGCTGCTGTCGCGGGCCGAATCCGCTACTGCAGAACCACGTACTCGTGATGTTCCATCCGCCGACGCTCTACCTGGGGTATGTGGGCTTCACGGTGCCGTTCGCCTTTGCCATCGCCGCCCTCGTCACCGGCCGCGTCGGCGAGGGATGGCTGCTCGAGACGCGCCGGTGGGCGCTGGTGTCGTGGGGCTTCCTCACCCTTGGCATCATCCTCGGCAGCTGGTGGAGCTACGAGGTGCTCGGGTGGGGCGGCGTGTGGGCGTGGGATCCGGTCGAGAACGCCAGCTTCCTGCCATGGCTCACCGGCACGGCGTACGTCCACTCGGTGCTCGTGCAGGAGCGCCGCGGGATGCTGCGCGTCTGGAACCTGAGCCTGCTCGTGGCCACCTTCTCATTCACGATCCTCGGCACGTTCCTCACGCGCAGCGGCGTGATCGACAGCGTGCATGCGTTCAGCGACGGCGACATCGGCCCGTACTTGCTGGCCGGTTTCATCGTGACGGTGCTGGTGTCGCTGGGACTCATCGCCTGGCGCGGCGACCGACTGCGCTCTCCCGGCGCCATCGACTCGCCGCTGTCGCGCGAGGGCGCGTTCCTCGCCAACAACGTGATGTTCACGCTGTTCGCCTTCGTGGTGCTGCTGGGCACGGTCTTCCCGCTGGTGGTCGAGGCAATCGACGACCGTCAGGTGTCGGTGGGGCCGCCGTTCTTCGACACGATGGCTCGGCCCATCGGCATCGTGCTGCTGTTCCTGATGGCGGTCGCCCCTGTGCTGCCGTGGCGGCGGGCCAGCGGCGAGTTGCTGCGCGACCGGCTGTTCTGGCCGGCGTGGGCCGGTGCCGGAGCACTGCTGGTGTCGGTGCTGCTGGGCGCCACCGGGGTGGCGCCGCTGCTGGCGTTCGGGCTCGGGGGCTTCGCCGGCGGTGCGGCGCTGCGCCAGCTGGTGCTGGCCTCGAGGCGGCAGGGGTGGCGCGGCCTCGTAGGCCGGGCGAACGGCGGCATGGTGGTGCACCTGGGCGTCATCCTCATCGCAGTGGCACTCGCTGCGTCGGCCAGCTACACGCGCGCCGGTGAGTTCGAGATGACGGTGGGCGACACCGTCGAGTTCGCCGGGCATACCTTCACGCTCGTCGACGTGTACGACACCGAAGACGCGCGGTCGGTGGGCGTGAAGGCCGACATCGCCATCGACGGCGGCCAGGCCTATGCGCCCGCGATCACGAAGTACACGAAGTTCGGACGAGACATCGCCACGCCATCGGTGCGAACCGGATTCGACAAGGACATCTATCTCATCATCGAGCCGGGCACGAAGGCGTCGACCGGCGAGGCGCGGGTGAAGATCTTCATCAAGCCGATGATCGTCTGGCTGTGGATCGGTGGGCTGCTGTGCGGTGCCGGCACCGTGCTGGCGCTGTTCCCAGGGTCTGCGCGCCGACGTCCCACCGATCCGGTGTCGGCACCCGTGCCGGTGCCGCATGGATTCGGTGTCACCGACGGAGCCGAAACTGAACCCGTGCCGCCGTCGCCGACCGACGGAGGCGCGCGACTGTGAGCGACGACCGCCGACGCGTTGCGCCGTACGTGGCGCTCGCCGCCGCCGTGCTGATGGGCGGGCTGTTCTGGGTGCTGGCGCGGGGCAGCAGCGACAGCGCCGGCGCATCGGGCATCGTCGACAGTCACCTGCTCGGCAGGCCGGCGCCGTCGATGAGCACGTCGACGCTCGACGGCGGCTCGTTCGAGCTGGCGCGCCGCAAGGGCAGCTGGGTGGTGCTCAACTTCTTCCAGTCGACATGCGTGCCGTGCAAGGCCGAGCATCCCGAACTGGTGGCCTTCGCCACGCAGCAGCGCGTGCTGGGCGCGACAGGTGCCGAGCTGTACACAGTGGTGCAGTACGACGACGATCCCGACCGCGTGCGGCAGTTCTTCGCCGAGCGCGGCGGCGACTGGCCGGTTGCGCTCGACGAGAACGGCCGGGTGTTCGTGTCGTTCGGCGTGGCGCAGGTGCCCGAGACGTTCATCGTCGATCCGGACGGGGTCGTTCGACTTCGCTGGGCGGGTCCCATCGATGCCATCACGCTCTCGCAACTGGTGCAGCGCGAACGCGATGCCTACGAGTTCGGGCCGGTGGCGACGGTGGAGCAGCCGTGACACCAGCGTCGAATCGCCTGAAACGATGGCCGTCGTGGGTGCTGCTCGTACTGGTGGTGGCCGGACTGCTGTCGGTGGGGGCAACCCGCGAGTCGGGGCCGCTGACGCCGCAGGAGCGAGTCGAGGAGATCTCGAAGCGGCTGGCGTGCCCCGTGTGCGATGGCGAGAGCGTGTACGAGTCGCAGAACGCGGCGAGCACGCAGATCCGTGCCGAGATCCGCGCTCAGGTGACCACCACCGACGCCACCGACGACGAGGTGATCGCATCGATCGTCGAGGCGTTCGGCGCGCGGACGCAACTCGTGCCCACTGCCACGGGCTTCGAGTCGCTGGTGTGGGTGCTGCCGTCGACGGCGCTGGTGTGCGCACTCGTGGGTCTGGGGTTTGCGTTCAGGCGCTGGAAACGCGCCGTCGATGCCGTGCCCGACGAGCGCGACCGTGCGCTCGTGGATGCCGCGCTCGAGCGGGAGCCGCAGTGACGCCCGAGCGCCGTGCGGCACTCGAGGAAGAGCGACGCTTCCTGCTGGGCAGCATCCGCGATCTCGACCGTGAGCGCGAGGCGGGCGATGTCGACGCGCACGATCACCGCGTGCTGCGCGACGGCTACGTGGCCCGTGCCGGCGCGGTGCTGCGCGAGCTCGAGGGGGCCGATGCGGCGCAGCGACAGGCAGGCGTGCCGCGCCCGCTGTGGCGGCGAGCCGTCGTGCCGGTGCTGACGCTGGCGGTGGGCATCTCGCTCGGCGTGGCGGTGGCGCGTTCGGCGGGCCAGCGGCTGCCGGGCGAGACCATCACCGGCGGCCTGCCGATGGACGACGTGGCGGTGCTGCTGTCGTCGGCTCGCCAGGCGCTCGGCTCAGATCCGACGGCGGCGCTCGCTGCCTACGACGAGGTGCTGGCGCTCGAGCCCGACAACGCCGAGGCGGTCACCTACCGGGCATGGCTGCTCGTGCTGGGCGGGCGCGGTGCCGGCGACTCGGCGCTCATCGCCGAGCAGCTTCCCGAGCTGCGCCGGGCCATCGAGATCGATCCCGACTACGCCGACCCGCACTGCCTGCTGGCCGTGGCGGCCGGCCGGTTCCTGCAGCCGCCCGACACAGAACTGGCGGCTGCCGAGGCCGAAGCCTGTCTGGCGCTTGATCCGCCGAGCATGCTCGTGCCGATGATCGAGGGCCTTGTTCCCCCAGCCGTGACGCAGCCCTGAGCCTGCCGCACCTCAGTCGGGTGGCGGCCAGCACTCGGCGCCGACGATCTCGCCATCGCGACGCGTGAGCACCCACGTGGTTGCCTTTCGCCAGTCGGCAGTTCCGGTTGTCGCGCAGCCGCGCCGTTCGAGTGCGCGCATTGCGTCCGGGATCACGTCGCCGTGACTGCACAGCACGCTGCCGTCGGGCAATTCGTCGAGCAGGTCGATGACGCCGGCGAACTGGCCGCCCTCTTCGAGGCGGTCATCGGTCTCGACAGTGAGCGCAGCGGCTGCGGCGAGTGGTTCGAGTGTCTGCACGCAGCGGCGGTATGGGCTGCTGATCAGGCGACCGGTGGCCAGCGACGCAAGCCGTTGAGCAAGTGCACGCGCCTGCTTGATGCCCTCAGCGTCGAGCGGTCGGTTGCGGTCGTCGCCCTCCCAGTCGTGCCGGCTGCCCGCCTTGGCGTGGCGCACGAGGTAGAGCATGCGCGTCGATCGACGGGTCAGGACTCGCCGGTGCAGCGCATGTGCCGCTCGGCGAGTTGACGCACGACCACCATGAAGACCACTGCCGCCGCCACCTGGGCGAGGCCGCCGAG
>JBJOMQ010000039.1:0-15365 GCA_046052275.1 Actinomycetota bacterium
TGCCGATCGACTTCGCGTTCGACCAGACTCAGGTCTTCTTCGCCGGCCTTGCCGGCATCCCCGCCGACGACCTCGTCCAGCTGATCGATCGAAACGAGGAGCAGATCGAGGCCAGCGGCGTGTCGCTGTGGAGCTTCATCTCGCCCGGTGACGAGCACACCATCCTCCACCGCGCCGAGTTCTACACCCATGAGGTCGAGGGTGTGCGCCTCGTCAACTGGGTGCGATCGCTCATCGCCGGCGAACCCGTCGTCGACGTGCACTGCACCGTGTGCACCACTGGCTGACGCGCCCATGACAGCTGCGCTCGAGCACGTCGTTGTCGTCGGCGCGTCGCTTGCCGGCCTGCGCGCCTGCGAGAGTCTCCGCCAGGAGGGCTTCGACGGTCGTATCACGCTCGTCGGCGAGGAATCCGAACTCCCCTACGACCGTCCGCCGCTGTCGAAGTCGTTCCTTGCCGGTGAGTGGGAGATCGACCGGATCCGGCTGCGCAAGCCAGATGCCATCGAGTCGCTGCGCCTCGACATGCGCCTCGGCGTGGCGGCGGCATCACTCGACACCGTCGCCCGCCGCGTTGCGCTCGCCGACGGCACAGCCGTCGGCTACGACGGCCTCGTCATCGCCACCGGGTGCACTCCTCGGAAGCTTCCCGGCCAGCCCGACGTGCAGGGGGTGCTGTCGCTGCGCACCCTCGGCGATGCAGTGGCGCTGCGCACGCTGCTGACGGCCGAACGTGGCCGCCCGATGCAACTCGTCGTAGTCGGCGCCGGATTCATCGGCCTCGAGGTGGCGGCGACGGCACGCCGCCTCGGGTGTGAGGTGACGGTGCTCGAGGGCGGAGCAGTGCCGCTGCAGCGCGGGCTCGGCGACACGATGGGCTCGGCCATCGCCGCCCTGCATGCTGCGCACGGTGTCGATCTACGGTGCAGCGTCACCATCGCGTCAATCGAGCATGACGGCACTCGCGTGACCGGAGTGCGACTCGCCACTGCGGATGCTGCAGGTGGCGCGGGGGACCGCGTCATCCCAGCCGATGCGGTCGTCGTGGGCGTCGGCGTGACGCCGGCCGTCGGCTGGCTCGAGGGCAGCGGACTGGCGCTGCAGGACGGCATCGTGTGCGATGCCGCCCTTCGGACTGGGGCGCCAGGCGTTGTAGCCGGCGGCGACTGCGTACGGTGGCCGAACGCCGTGTTCGAGGGCGACGACGACGCGGTCATGCGCGTCGAGCACTGGACCAACGCATCCGAGCAGGGTGCTGCCGCCGCACGCTCGCTGCTCGCCGCGGCGCGCGGCGACGAGCCCGAGCCGTTCGCCTCGGTGCCGTTCTTCTGGAGCGACCAGTACGAGCACCGTGTGCAGTTCGTCGGTCGGGCACACGGCGGCGACGAGGTACGAGTGGTGGCTGGCGAGCCCGGCAGTGGCCCGTTCATGGCGATGTACGGATGGCAGGGCCGCCTACGCGGAGCGCTCGGTCTGAGCATGCCCAAGCTGGTGATGCGCTGCCGGCAGATGGTGGCCGACCGGCTGCCGTTCGACGAGGCTGTGGCCCGCGCCGGCGAGATCGCGGCGGGCTAACCGACGCCGGCGCTCAGCTCGAGGTCGGTGCGGCGCCCTTTGCGGCTGCCCGCCGCTCACCCGGAATCGCCGGCTCGTGCAGGTGCACGGGCGACTTCGGCTTGCGCGAGCGGATGTTGAGCACCTCGACCAGCAACGCGAACGCCATCGAGAAGTAGACGTAGCCCTTCGGGATCTTCTGGTCGACGCCCTCGGCGATCAGCGTCATGCCGATGAGTAGCAGGAACGACAGGGCCAGCATCTTCACCGTGGGATGTCGATTGACGAACTCGTAGATGTACTTCGAAGCCAGCAGCATCACCGCCACCGAGGTGAGCACGGCGATGATCATCACCTGCTGGTAGGTGGTCATGCCCACGGCAGTGATGACCGAGTCGATCGAGAACACGAGATCGAGCAGCAACACCTGGATGATGACCGCCCGAAAGGTGATCGAGGCCGCGCCGCTGTGGGAATGATCGACGCCTTCAAGACGGTGGTGAATCTCCTTCACGGCCTTGAAGATGAGGAACAGGCCGCCGAGCAGCAGCACGATCGACTTGCCGGTGAATTTCACCCCGGCGAACTCGAACAGCTCGGTCTTCAGGCCGAGGATCACCCCGATGCCCAGCAGGAACAGCACGCGCATGCCGGCAGCGAGCATCAGGCCCATCTGCCGGGCCTTCGCCTGCTGTTCGACCGGCAGCTTGTTGGCGAGGATGGAGATGAAGACGACATTGTCGACACCGAGGACGATCTCGAGCAGCAGGAGCGCTGCGAGTGCCGACCACCCCTCCGCCGACGTAAGCCAACTGGTGTCGAGTAGCGCTGCGATCATGACCATTTACCGTAACTGGTCGTGTCGGTGCCGTGGTGCCTCGGGACGGAACGGTGTGACGCGGCGACACCCGGGGGCGCGGCCATGTTCCATTGCCCCTGTTCAGGCTCATCGGCAGCGTCGTACACTTGTGCCATGAGCGCCGATTCGCACCTCTCGAACGTCTGGTTCTCGGTCACCCCGCTGAAGGTGAGCCACGGCAAGGGATGCTGGGTCACCACCACCGACGGCGAGGAATACCTCGACTTCGCCGGCGGCATCGCCGTCAACTCCACTGGCCATGCCCATCCCAAGGTGGCCGCGGCGATCGCCGAGCAGGCCCAGCGCTTCATCCATGCGCAGGTCAACGTGTTCCAGCACGATCTGCTCGAGCCGCTCGCCGCCAAGCTGGCCGAGCTCTCGCCCGGCCGTATCGACACGTTCTTCTTCGCCAACTCCGGTGCCGAGATCACCGAGGCCTCGGTGAAGCTCGCCAAGCAGGCGACCAAGCGCCCGCACATCGTCGTGTTCAGCGGCAGCTTCCACGGGCGCACGCACATGGCGATGGCCATGACCACGAGCAAGACCGGCTATCGCGCCGGCCATGCGCCGCTGCCGGCTGGCGTGTTCGTTGCGCCGTTCCCCGATCCGCTCGCCGCCGACCAGGACGCCGAGGTGGCCAAGGCGCTGAAGGGCTTCGACCACCTGCTGAAGACGATGACGGCGCCCGATGAGACGGCGGCGGTGATCCTCGAGCCGGTGCTCGGCGAAGGCGGCTACGTACCGGCGCCGACGGCGTTCGTGCACGGCATCGTCGAGCGCTGCCGCGAGCACGGCATCCTGTTCATCGCTGACGAGGTGCAGAGCGGCTTCGGCCGCACCGGCACGATGTTCGCCGTCGAGCACTACGGCATCGAGCCCGACATCATCTGCATGGCCAAGGGCATCGCCAGCGGCTTCCCGTTCTCGGCCCTCGGCACCCGCCGCGAACTCGACGACAAGTGGACCAAGGGCAGCCACGGCGGCACCTACGGCGGCAACGCGATGGGATGCGCAGCGGCGCTTGCCACCATCGAGATCATGCAGGATCCATCGTTCCTCGCCAACGTGGTGGCCCGCGGCCAGCAACTCACCGCCGGGCTGCAGGAACTGAAGAAGGAGCACCACGGCATCCTGCAGGTGCGCGGCCCCGGCCTGATGGTGGGCACCGAGTTCGACGATCCCGCACGAGTCGCCGCCATCCAGAAGCACTGCCTCGAGGAGGGGCACCTCATCCTCATGAACGCCGGCACGTACAGCAAGTGCCTGCGCTGGATGCCGCCGCTCGTGGTGAACGAGGCTGAGATCGACCAGGCACTCGCTGCATTCGGTGCAGCACTGAAGGCAACCGCCTGACCTTCGCACGTTGCGGCATCCGCCGCGCGGCATCACTGGCAATCGACCGGGGGACATCGACGTGCCGAGACTCGACGCTGAGCGCATCGACCTGTGGCGACGGCTCTGCACCATCTCGACGAAGCTGCAGCGGCTCCTCGACCAGCAGCTCACCGAACTGCACAACGTGCCGCTCGCCTGGTACGACGTGCTGACCGTCGTGCGAGATGCTGGCGGCTCGATCCGGGTACGCGAACTGTGTCAGGCGCTCGAGGAAGTACCGAGCAGCCTGTCGCGACGGCTCGACCGCATGGAGGAAGACGACCTCATCGAGCGACGCAGCGCGCCGCGGCCCAACGACAAGCGCGCCGTCGAGGTACTCGTCACCACCGAGGGCAGGTACGCCTGGCGCGACGCCAACATCACCTACAGGCGCCTCGTGCAGCAGCATTTCGCCAGCTCGCTGACCGACACCGACATCGCTGCCCTGCAGCGCCTGTGGGCGAAACTGCAGCGCGCCGAGCCCGCACCCGAGCCAAGCGACTGGTAGCCGCAGCTGCGGCGCCCTGCGGCGAACGTGCCGTCCGACTTCGGGTCGCGGCGCCGCGGCAGGCAGACTTCGAGTAACGACTGTCGGCGGCCGTTGGGGAGCGCCGGCAACCACTGTCGAAGGAGCCGCCATGCCCACCGCCGTCATCGTCGATGCCATCCGCACGCCTCTTGGCAAGCGCAACGGGCGGCTGAAGGACTGGCATCCCGTCGACCTCGCTGCCGAGACCCTGAAGGCCCTGCAGCAGCGCACCGGCATCGATCCGGGCATCGTCGACGATGTCGTGATGGGCTGCGTGATGCAGGTGGGCGAGCAGGCAGTCAACGTCGCCCGCAACGCCGTCCTGGCCGCCGGATGGCCCGAGGACGTGCCCGGCACCACGGTCGATCGCCAGTGCGGCTCGAGCCAGCAGGCAGCCCACTTCGCCGCCCAAGGTGTCATCGCCGGCGCCTACGACGTGGTCGTCGCTGCGGGTGTCGAGGTGATGACCCGCGTGCCGATGGGAGCGTCGATGGCCGACGGCAAGTACGGCTTCCCGTTCGGGCCCGCCGTCGGCGCCCGTTACGCGCCGGCAGGCGGCCTCGTGCCGCAGGGCATCTCTGCCGAGCTGATCGCCGACAAGTGGGGCCTCACCCGCGACGATCTCGATGCCTTCGGTGCCCGGTCGCAACAGTACGCGGCACGGGCGACCGCCGAGGGGCGCTTCCAGGCTGAGATCCTGCCAGTGCTCGGCGCCGATGGCGCCATGGTGACCGCTGATGAGGGCCTGCGCGAGACCACGCTCGAGTCGCTCGGCAAGCTCAAGCCGTCGTTCCGCCCTGAGGAAGAGGGCGGCCGCGTGACGGCTGGCAACTCGTCGCAGATCACCGACGGTGCTGCGGCGCTGCTGATCATGAGCGAAGAGAAGGCGGCGCAACTGGGGCTGACGCCGCGTGCCCGCTTCGTGAACTTCTCGCTGGCCGGCGACGATCCGCGCATGATGCTCACCGCACCGATCCCCGCCACGAGGAAGGTCCTTGCCAAGGCGGGGCTGTCGATCGACGACATCGACCTCGTCGAGATCAACGAGGCGTTCGCCTCGGTGGTGCTGGCGTGGGAGAAGGAATTCCACCCCGACATGAACCGGGTGAACGTGAACGGCGGCGCCATCGCCCTCGGCCACCCGCTCGGCGCATCGGGTGCCCGCCTCATGACCACCCTGCTGAACGAACTCGAGCGCACGGGTGGCCGCTACGGCCTGCAGACGATGTGCGAGGGCGGCGGCATGGCCAACGCCACCATCCTCGAGCGCCTCGGCTGAGCCGCCCCGCACCCGGCTGGCCGCCTCGGCATCGGACCGGACCACCTCGGTAGGGTGACGTCGTGCCCGAGTTCTCGACCATCGTGTGGGGTGCCGGCGGCGTGCTCCTGGGCCTGTTCCTGTGGAAAACCGGGATCGGGATGCTGCGGAGCATGACCCGGGCCCTGCCGGAACCACCCCCGCCCGGCGAGATGCGCAAGGTGAACGTGCGCTACCGCTGCAACGTGTGCGGGCTGGAGATCAAGCTGACGCTGGCCCCCGACGAGGACCCGCCGCCCCCGAAGCACTGCCTCGAGGAGATGGTGGTGATGGCGCCGCTCTACGACTGAGTGAACGCCGCTCGTCCACGCCTGCAATCAGACCGACACGAAGTTGTCCACAGTCTGGGGACAATCGGGCTGCACCCAATCCGATGCGACCCCGCTCGCCTGCGAAGCCCTCGGTGCGTCACGACATCCCGCGACGTGCCCCGACACCCGGCACGGTCGCCTACCGCACCGTGGCGGAAATCGACGCGAGCGCTGCCGTCCAGCCGTGCGTCCTCACCGTCCTCGCCGGCAGGTCAGGCGCCTGCGACGGCTCGTCGCTCCCACCGCTGAAGAGGAACCGGTGTCGGGCGCTGCTCGCGGCGAGCACCTTCACGTCGTCGTCGACAAAGTGGGTGACGCCGTATGAGCGGGCAATGCCGTCTTTCATCTCGGGTGCGGGCCGTCGAACGAAGTGGGCTCGTTCGCGGCCGATGCCGAGGATGCTCCAGACGTCATGGCAGTCGAGCCATCTCAGCGACGCGTCGACGACCTTCGGCCCTGCCCGAGAGATGATCACCACGTCGTTGTTGAAGAGCGTCGCCAGGGCCGCCAGCGCCTCGAGCGCACCGCTCACGGGTGCGGCCTGCTCGGGTCGCGGGCCGAGCAGTCCTTTCGACGGATCGGCGTGACGGAAGATCACGACGCCACCGAGGTCGAGCGCAAGCACCGGCATCGCGCCTGCCCTCATGTGCCCGCCCGTCACGAGTTGACCTCCCCCACCGCTGGCCTCAGGACTGGGCGGCCCGCTCTCCGCCGAGCATGTTCCCCTCGCGCGGGATTCGCTCTCTCGGCTATGGCGTGGCGGTCGCTCTGCTGACTCATCGGGTGTCGGTCCTTCTCGGTCTGGCCCACCGGCCACGGTCGGGCATCACTGACGTAAACGCCGGGGATGCACATGTTGCGCGCTGCTACGACCTACGGGCCCGTGCATTGCGGACGCGACACCACCGATGGCAAACCCCACGATTCCACTACCAACGCGCACGGGACCGCTGAGAACCGCTGTCTCGCCGGCGACAGGGCCGGCCGTGGTCGCGGCTAGGTCAGTGCCACTTGGTGGCCGTGAACAGGCCACCGAGCATCAGCACGAGACCCACCACTACTGGGACGTTGGTGTTGTTCCAGGCTGGGACGATGTAGCGCAGCATGATGCCGACGGCACCGAGGCCGATGAGGCTGAACATCAGGATCGGCACCCACCGAGGGCTCTCGTAGAACTCCTGCGGCGTCGGCGGCGTATACCGGGACGACGCCTCGGCATGCGCCTCGTGATGGGGGGCTTCCCGGGCCATGGATCCCGTCGGCTTGCCGCCCTTGGGAGTCACTCGACCGGTCGATCTGCGCTTCGGAGGTGCCACGGGCGGCAAGTGTAGGCCGCACGGCGCATTCGACACGCCTCTCCCCCGGCGGGCAGGCTGTCGGCATGGCGAAGGTGCTGGTGATCGACAGCTACGACAGCTTCGTCTACAACCTCGTCCAATACCTCGGCGAGCTCGGCGCACAGCCCGACGTCGTGCGCAACGACCAGCTCACCGTTGCCGAGGCACTCGACCACAGCCCCGACCTGGTGTTGCTGTCACCAGGGCCAGGACGACCCGAGGATGCCGGCATCATCTGCGACGCCATCACCGCATTCGCCGAGCGCGGCATCCCAGTGTTCGGCGTGTGCCTCGGGCATCAGGCAATTGGCCACGTGTTCGGCGCTGCCGTGGTGCGGGCTCCGCACCTGATGCACGGCAAGACCTCGCCCATCGAGCACGACGGGGTGGGCGTGTTCGCCGGGCTGCCCTCGCCGCTGACCGCCACCAGGTATCACAGTCTGGTGATCGACCCGGCGACGATGCCCGAGTGCCTCGAGGTGACGGCGCAGACGGCGGACGGCATCGTGATGGGTGTCCGCCATCGCACGCTGCCGGTGGAGGGCGTGCAGTTCCATCCCGAGAGCATCCTCACCCTCGCCGGCCACGATCTGCTCGCCAACTTCCTCCGCCGCGCCGCATAAGCCAGCAGCGACGCTCTTCACCGCGTCTACGGGAGCGTGGTGGTGGTCGTGGTCGAGGTCGTCGTGGTGGGCGGCAGCGTGGTGGTGGGCGGTGGTGCCTCGGCCACCGTGATTCGGATCACTGTGCCAGGGTCGACCTTGAGGCCTTCGGGCAGGCTCTGCGACAGCACCTTCCCGATGGTGGGGCTTCCCGCAGCAACGACCTCGTACTTCACGTCGGCCGACAACCCGAGTTCGAGCAGCAGCGCCCGGGCCTGGGCCTCGGTGAGACCGACGAGCGGCGGCACGGTTGCCTGCTCGGGCCCACTCGACACGTACAGGATGATCGGCGAGCCCTTCTGCACGACCGAGCCCGACGGCGGATCGGTGCGGATCGCCGTGCCGGCAGCGATGGTGTCGCTCTTCTCCTCCATCACGCGCACATCGAAGGCGTACTCGATGCGGGTCAGCGTGGCGAGCGCGTCTTCCTGCACCAAGCCGGTGACCGGTGGCACCGACACGTCGTTCGGGCCGCCCGACACCACGATGGTGACGGAATCACCCTGCTTCACCTCGGTGCCTGCAGGCGGATCGGTGCGGATGATGCGGCCTTCCTCGACGTCGGCCGACTCCTCGGTGACAATGAGTTCGTTGATGGTGATGCCCACCTTCGAGAGCTCGGCTGCGGCCTCCTCAGGCGTGAGCCTGCTGACATCTGGCAACGCGAACGGCGTGGTCTCAGGATTGAAGAACACCGTGACCAGCTGGCCGGCTTGCACGTCGACACCTGCCGGTGGGTCGGTGCGCACGATGGCGCCCTCGGGATAGGCCGGGTTGGCCTCGATGACGGTGTTGACGATCAGCTCGTACTCGCCGGTGAGCAGTCCGCTGCCCTCTTCAAGCTGCAATCCCACCACGTTCGGCATGGCGAACGGACCCGACGAGTTGCCCGACGTGAGCACGTTGAACAGCACGATGCCGCCCACTGCAAGCGCTGCGACTGCAATGAGGGCGATGACTGCGTAGATGGCGACCGGTGGGCGCGGCGGCCGGCCACCCGTCGGACGGCCCATGCCGCTGCTGCCAGAGGGGTCGCGGCGGTCGTAGACGGCCGTGCGGGGATAGGCACCCGAGTCGGCGGCGCCCATCGTGCGGTCGGGTGGCAGTGTCGGCGACACGACGGTGGGCGAGGTGCCGGTCGGCACGCCAGCGGCGCCTGTGCCCGAGACGGCAGCCGCAACACCGAGGGCGCGCACGGACTCTCCCTGGCGGAATCGGCGGAGATCGTCGCGCAGCTCGTCGGCGGTGGCGTAGCGAAGTTCGGGTCGCTTGGCGAGCAGTCGGGCGACGATGGCCTCGAATGCCCGCGGCAGGTCGGGTACCACCTGGTTCAGCGGCGTCGGGTTCTCGTGCACCTGCTTGTAGGCGATGCTCACCGGGTTCTCACCCTCGAACGGTGGCCTGCCGCTGACCATCTCGTACAGCACGATGCCGAGTGAGTAGAGATCGCTGCGCGGATCGGGTTGCGCTCCCTGCGCCTGCTCTGGCGAGAAGTACGTCGCCGTGCCCATCACCGAGCCGTCCTGGGTGAGATTGCTCTCCGTGGCCGAGTTCATTGCCCGGGCAATGCCGAAGTCGGCCACCTTCACCTGGCCGTTCACGCCGACGAGGATGTTCGCCGGCTTGATGTCGCGGTGCACGACCCCGTTGCGATGGGCGAACGACAGCGCAGCAGCGACCTCGCTAGCGATCTCGGCCGCCTTCTGCGCATTGAGGCGCACGTTCTGCCGGAGGATGTCGGCGAGCGTGCGGCCATCGACGAACTCCATGGCCATGAAGTAGGTGGCGTCGAACTTGCCCCAGTCGTACACGCCGACGATGTTCGGGTGGTTGAGGTTGGCAGCGGCCTGCGCCTCGCGCCGGAACCGCTCGACGAAGTTCGGGTCGATCGCGAATTCGGGAAACAGCACCTTGATCGCCACAGGGCGGTCGAGCAGCTGGTCGCGTGCAAGGAACACGTCGGCCATGCCGCCGCGTCCGATGCGCTTGTGGATTTCGTAGCGCTCGTTCACGACGATGCGCTCGGTGCTGCCGCTCACTGCTGCCCTTCCCGGCAAGGTGTCACGAGAGGATACCGAGGCACCGCAGTGTTGGCCGGTCGCCACGCCGAGTGATCAGCGGTATGCCGTCGGCGTCGGAGGTGCCCCGGACCGACGGCGGCGCAGCAGGCCTCGGGCGGCGTCGGCACGGCGGGGCCGGTCACGGATTCACCGGCAGCGGATTCGCGAGGAGGTAATCGAGGATCACCTTGGCGATCGGACCCGCCAGCCGACCGCCGGTGCCGGCGCTGATCTCGTCGGTCGTGCCCTTCAACATCACGGCGATCGCATAGCGAGGTGCCGAGGCCGGGGCGAAGCCGATGATCCACGCATGCGAGCGCTCGGGCTCACCGGGACCGTTCAGCTGGGCCGTGCCGGTCTTGGCTGCCGCCTGCACACCACCGGCGAGCTGCATCGGCGTGCCGGTGCCGTTGTTCACGACGCCCTGCATCAGCTGGTTGAGGATGCTGGCGGTGAGCGGGCTGATCGGCGTTCGCCACAGCTGCGGCTCGGTCTCGTCGAGCACGAGCCCGTCGTGCGAGGTCGTGCGGGCGATCGCGAACGGCGACATCATCCGCCCGCCATTCGCCACGGTTGCAGCCACCATGCACATGTGCAGCGGAGTCATCGCGTCGTTCGCCTGGCCGAAGCCGGCGATGGCGAGCAGCGGCAGGTTCTGCTCGAAGTCAATGAGATCGTCGCCCGCGTACTCGAAGTTGCTTGCCGCAGGTGCCGGGAGGTCGAAGGGGATGCGCTCACCAACTCCCCAGGCGCGCACGCCGCTCACCATGTCGTCGGGACCGAGCGTGACCGCCATCTTGGCGAAGGGAATGTTGCAGCTGCGCCAGAACACTTCCGCCATTGCGCCACCGCACTCCTTGCCGCCATAGTTCTCGACGGGATCGTCGGTCTGCGGCGGCGCCCACGCTGTCTCGACCGGCCACTCGGTCTCGAGGCTCACGGTGCCGCGTTCGAGGGCGATGCCGGTGGTGATCACCTTGAAGGCAGACCCCGGCATGTAGCGCTCCTGGTACGCGTTGGCCAGCAGTGGCTTGCCGGGTGCGCTGCCGTACGCCTCGAGAGCGGCCTGCGCAGCCTCGGCGTCAGGGTCGGCGATCAGATTCGGGTCGATGCGCGGCGTGCTCACCATGGCGATCACCGCACCGGTGGCGGGGTCCATCACCACCACCGATCCTTCACGGTCGCCAAGTGCCTCGGCGGCGACGCGCTGCACGTCGGCTCTGAGGGTGAGGATGACGTTGCCGGAGTTGTCGTCGTTGAGCACGCCGGTGATCTTCTGCGCAGCGGTGTCACCCATCAGCACCTCGCTGAACCGCTTCTCGATCTGCGTGCTGCCGAACCCGTAGGTGTAGTAGCCGGTGACATTGCCGAACAGATCGCCGAGCGGATAGCTGCGCAGGTAGTCGACCTCATAGCCATCGAGCGGCTCGCTCTCGGCAACGACGACGCCGTCGGCGGTGACGATCTGTCCGCGAGGACGGTTGAAGTCGCGGATGTCCTGGCGGTTGTTGTCGGGGTGGGTGTCGAGCGCTTCCTTCTCGAACACCTGAGCGCGGTTGAGCATGCCGAACACGGCGAGATACAGCACGATGAGACCGGCGGCAAGTCTGCGCAACTGGAGGTTCACCGGCGAGCTCCTACCTGCGGGGTGCCGGCGCTGGCTGCCTCACGGCGGCGGGCCCGGGCTGCCGACTCGGCGTGCTCGAGGCGACGCTCGCGCCACCGCTGCATCCGTTCGGCGATGCTGAGGTCGTCGGGCACCTCATCTCCCTGCCGGGCGATCGTGTCGCTGAGGCGGATCAACAGCGCGAGAAGGATGTAGTTGGCCAGCAGGCTGCTGCCGCCGTAGCTGACGAACGGCAGCGTGATGCCGGTGAGGGGGATGAGGCGCAGGACGCCCCCCGTGATGATGAAGGCCTGCATGCCGATGATGGTGGTGAGCCCGGTGGCGAGCAGCTTGGAGAAGTCGCGGTCGACGTGGAGGGCGGCGCTGAGCGGAGCGCCCCGCGTGACTGCCGGCGACGTGCCTGTCTCGGCCGGACCGCGATCGAACTGCAGCGCGATTCGCAGGCCGGCACCGATGAGCAGCAGGAACGCCACCAGCACGGCGGTGGCGCCGAGCAGGCCGAGTTCCTCGCCGATGGCGGCGAAGATGTAGTCGGTGCTCGCTGCCGGCACCTTGTTGGGACTGCCCATCCCAAGACCGGTGCCGCCGGTGCCGCCGCTCGCCAGTGAGAACATCGCCTGCGACGCCTGGTAGCCGGTGCCCTCGTACTGCGACCACGGATCCAGCCACACCGACACACGGGTGCGCACCACGTCGAACAGTTGGTAGGCGATCACCGCCGCCCCGGCGAACAGCACCGTGCCGAGCACGAGAAAGAAGCCGCGCTCGGTGGCGATCCACAGCATCACCGTGAACAGCGTGAAGAACAGCAACGCAGAGCCGAGGTCCTTCGACGCCACCATCACGGCGACGGCGAAGCCCCACGCAGCAGTGATCGGCAGCAGGTAGCGAGGCTCGGGGATCATCACCGGACCCAGCCGCCGATCGCCGCCGCGGATGTCGTGCCGGTTCTCGCTGAGGTACGCGGCGAAGAACAGTGCCAGCGCGATCTTCGCGAACTCGCCGGGCTGGAAGCTGATCGGGCCGACCCCGACCCAGATGCGCGCACCGCCCACACTGCGCCCGAGTCCGGGCACCTGCGGGAGCAGCAGCAGCACGACGCTGGCAGCGAGGAACGACCACTTGAACCGCAGCAGGTCGGACACCCGGGGTACGAGCAGCAACGTGGCGACGAATGCACCGACGGCGATGAGGGTCCACGTTGTCTGTGCCGCAGCGCGCTCGTCACTGAGGCGGGCGATCATCACATAGCCGAGTCCGTTCAGCAGGACTGCGACGGGCAGCAGCGCCGGATCAGCGCCGCGGGCGAACTTCCTTACGGCAATGTGCGCGACCACCAGAAGCGCGATCAGCGCAATGGCGAAGGGCAGGATGCGAGCGGGCATCTGGGAGTTCTTGCCGACAGCGGCCAGCACGTAGGCCGCACCGGTGATCACGGCCGCCATGAGGACGAGGCGCAGCTCGGTGCGACGCCGCTGGACAGCGAGCGGGAACTGCTCGGTCATCCACCCAGCACCAGGACGGCGCCCAGCGCGATCGCTGCCAGCATGACGACAGCGGCCATCGCCGCAACCACGCGGCGACGGCGGGTGCCGAACAGCGAGCCGAGCCGCCCAGATGACGCCGCATCGTCGGGAACCACGATGATGTCGGGATTCCCCTGCAGCGGCGCATCCGCGTCGACGAGCACCGGGTCCTTCCGGAACGTGGGCACGAAGTCGGCCGGCGGCTCCTCGTCGCCCTCGAGCACGTCGACCACGATGACGCTGGTGTTGTCGTGACCGCCGTTGTCGTTGGCGGCCGCGATGAGGCAGTCGGCAGCGGCCTGCTGGTCGGACTCGCGCTCGAGGATCACTGAGATGTCGAGATCGTCCACCTCGTCAACAAGCCCATCACTGCAGAGCAGGTACCGATCGCCGCGCACAAGCGGCAGTACCCATGTATCGACCTTCACCGTCGGCTCGATGCCGAGAGCCCGGGTCACGATGTTGCGACGCGGATGCGTGCGCGCCTCCTGCTCGGTGATGTGGCCCGTGCTCACCAGCTCCTGCACGTAGCTGTGGTCGACCGAGAGCCGCTTCAGGACGCCGTCGCGGAAGAGGTAGGCACGGCTGTCGCCGACGTTGGCGAGGACGAGCCGCGTCGGGAATGCAGGGTCGACAAGGGCGGCGAGCGCAACCACCGTGGTGCCCATGCCGCGCTGGCTCGAGTCGTAGTGCGCCGCCTGGAAGATCGCAGCATTCGCCTCCACCACGGCGGCAACCATCAGGTCAACACTCGCCGCGCCATCCTTGAGCCGCGAACGCAGACGGTCGGCTGCGATCTCGCTGGCGACCTCGCCGGCAGCATGACCACCCATGCCATCGGCCACGGCAAACACCATCGGCTCGACCACGTAGCTGTCCTCATTCGCCTCCCGC
This sequence comes from Actinomycetota bacterium, assembly GCA_046052275.1. Classification (GTDB taxonomy): domain Bacteria; phylum Actinomycetota; class Acidimicrobiia; order Acidimicrobiales; family Ilumatobacteraceae; genus UBA668. Next base: position 14,052 of record JBJOMQ010000039.1, read on the forward strand.
ACCATTCCGGTGTGCGTGGCTCCTGCATAAGCCAGCCTCGGGCGACGGTCGTCGGGCACGCTCATCGGCGCGCCTCGAAGACGGTCTCGCCGATCACGATCCGATCGCCGTCGCTGAGACGCATCGCTGACACCAGCCGATTCGAGTTCACCGTGGTGCCGTTCGTGCTGCCGAGGTCTTCGACCCACACGTCGCCAGCGTCAACCCAGACGCGGGTGTGCATGGACGATGCAAACGTGTCGTTGGGCAGCTGGATGCTGCACGTGGGAGCTCGGCCGATGATGACATCGCCCGCAATGGGGTAGGCAGTGCCCTTCCTCTCAGGCGGCTCGAGCACGACGATGCGCGTGGGGATCGACCTGCCGCCGACACCGCGACGCCGCGTACCCGCCGGTCGCTCGTCGGCAGTGCCGCTCTCTGCACCTCGAGCTCGCGCAAGGATCCCCACCTGTGGGCCGGTGACCTCGGTCCAGACAGCGCGCAGCACGCGCCAGAAGAACCAGTAGATCAGGGCCAGCAGCGCATAGTTGAGGACTGCGAGGATCGACTCGCTCACGATGCCTCAAACCGGAGATGCGTGGTGCCCACGCTGATGTTGTCGCCATCGACCAGCACCTGCTCGCCATTGATACGCGTGCCGTTCACCCGCGTGCCGTTGGTGCTGCCGAGATCAGCAACCACGAATCGAGTGCCATTCGCACTGATCTCACAGTGGTGACGACTGACATTCGGGTCGTTGATGGGCACGACACTGTCGGGATGGCGACCCACCGTGATCACCCGCTGGCCAATCGAGATACGCGTGCCATCCGACAGCACGACCGCTCCGGCCCCCTCGCGGATCCGGCTGGAGATCGCGGCACGCCCGGCACGCAGACCGTCGTCGACAGACAGGCTGACGCTGACCGGGCCGATGAGTTTCGAGTAGCGTGGATTACGCGCGACGTACTCGCCGATACCGCGCCACAAGGCGAGCAATGGGGCGAAACTTCTTTGATACTCCGGCCGGACGAACGAACGACCGAGCTCGAGAGTCGGACCGAGTAACTTGAAGAACGGCTCCCTGAATTCGAACAAGCTGCCGAGATACAGAGCGGTGCGACCGATACGCCTCATCACTTCGTTGACTCGAGCGATTCGATAACCGCCCACCAGCATGTTTTTGCGGTTATCCCAAGCGATGAGATGTTCGTAGAACTGATCGTGACGATCGATGTCGACCGGCTCTCCCGTGCCTTCGCCTACTGCTCGAAACGTGATCTCTCGTTGGCGGCCGATTTCGTGCAGCAACGCCGGAATTCGGTCGCCGCGTGC
>JBJOMQ010000040.1:0-15049 GCA_046052275.1 Actinomycetota bacterium
CGATCGGCGCCGGGCACGCCACGCTGTGGAGATGAGCACGACGGGCGCCGCGAGTGCAACGAAGAACCACGTGAACAAGGACAGGGGAGCCGGCAGGTGAGGAATTGCCCACCACGGCGGGATCAGCTCGGCGACTGCCTGCAGCGAGCCGTCGAGGCGATCCCAGGAGGGTGGGCTTGGGAGCTCGCGGCCTGGCCGCAGCCTGACAACGGGATCGACGAACATTCCCTGCACTGCAGCCGACAGCCCGACGAGCGCCACATGGACGAGTGTCGGAAGCGCCCCGACGACGGCGCCGCCGAGCACGGGGCCCGCACGACGATGCCGCCACCACGCCCACGCATGCACTGCCACGAGTGCGATGACGAGATCTGGCCGGAAACTGAGAGCGAGTCCGGCGAGAAGGCCGCTCGCAGCGAGCATCGGTCGCGGCCGGGCAACGTGGTCTGCTCGGAGCACGGCGATCAGACTCCATGCAGCGAGCGCGATCCCACCGTTCCACGCCATGGCAGTGAGGCCAACCGGGGCCAGCACGTAGAAGGCGGCAAGCACTGCAGTCCCTGTGGCGGCAGCGCGGCCCCATGGCCTCGCGAGGGCGAAGAGTGCACCGAGCAGGACGAGGTGCTGGAGAAGGCCAAAGACCCGTTCGGCGGTGATGTGGACGCCGAACGCCTGATACCAGCCCATCAGCGCGTGAAGCGACGCCGGGCCGTACAGGTGCAGGAAGTCGCGGTTCGGCAGGTCGCCGAGCAGCATCCGTTCGGGGAACACCAGCATGAAACCCTCTTCCATGTTCCCGCCCGTCGAACGCAGCAGTCCCGGCACTGCGGCTGCCACCACGGCGGCGGGAAGGCCGAGGGCGAGCAGCGTCCTCCACCCCCTGCGCATCGGCCGCTGCATGATCGCCGCACCGGGCGATGCGCCGAGCACCAGCGAGCGTGTGTCGACCGTGTCGGCGGCACCGGAGGGACGTCGATACCAGGCGCTCAGCCAACGTACGACGCTGACCCCGCCGACAGCTGCAAGTACGCACAGCACGGGCTCTGCTGGCGCCCTGAACCTGATCGTGCCGTAGGTAAGCGCGGCGGTGATCGTCACCGAGACGATCTGCGCGGTGAGCGGCAGCAGCGTGACCCGCGAGCGGCGCATCGCAAGGAGTCCGAACGAGCCAAGGCCCACCATCAGGTAGTACTGGGCGAGCGCAAGCCTGCTCGCGGTCGGATCGCGGCCCTCGCTCGCACCGAGTTCGGTGTTCTGCCACGCACGGGCGAAGTCCCACTGTCGCAGCACGCGGAGTGCCACGACCCGTGGAATCTCGTCGGCGTTCGCGCGCGCATAGTCGAACCCGACGTCTCGCCAGAACAGTGCGACCTCAGACTCGTCAAGTTGGCTCTCGTCGGGCCCGAGTCCCTGGCGCCGCAGCGTCTCCTGGCATTGGAAGTCCCACCACCCGGCGAACTTTCCGGAGTATGCCGAGGCGCAGTTCGAGTACACCATCACCTCGTTGCCGTTGGTGGACAGCGGCACGAACTCGTCGAACGTGATGAGATTGCGCGCCGTCCATGGGGCAAGGACGGCACAGCACGCCAGTGCAGCAGCTCCGAGCTGCCGGATTCGAGATCGAAGTGAAAGTTCTCGGCGGAGGAGGATGAGTGGCGTGATGAGCAGCGGAGCGAGGAGCAGGCCCTCGCCTCGAGCAAGGGCGGTCAGCCCGACGAGCGCCCCGAGTGCTGCCGCCCACCGAACGAGCGGCGCTGACATCCAGCGATAGCTGCAGATCATCACGAGAGTGACCAGCAGCGCCATCAGGCCTTCGGGAAAGAGCAGGCCGTCCACCAGCCAGAGGCTCGGATTGACCGCTGCGAGCACTGCCGCTGCGACGCCGGCCACGCCCGGAGGAACGCTGCCGCGCCGCTCTGCAGGAAGGCGTTCCCAGATCATCCTCGCGAGCACGCCGACCAGGGCGACAGTGATCGAGCCGATGAGCACCGATGTCATCTTGTGGTCGAGATAGCCCGTGCCACCGAGTCTCGATGAGAGTGACAGCACGAGTGGGTACAGCGGTCCGTGGAATGCCGACGGCCTGATTGCGCCGTACGCGATCCATCGGTTGGGCTCCCAGAATCCGCCACCCCTCGCAAGGAGATTCGCGGTCGTGTGGTAGAAGAGCGGATCGCCGAGATCGGTCTTTCGGGGTGCCACGACGAAGAGCGAGAGCACACGCAACAGGAGTGCTCCCGCAGTGACAGCGCCGATCGATCGGCGACGCTGAACCAGGGCGGTGAGCCTCTGTGTTCGCAGGCCGCCCGTGAGCGCTGATACGAGCCCGAAGAGCGCGCATGCCACCGCCCCGGCGGCGACGGCAGTGACGGCACCCCAGAGCACCGGCATCGTCGCTGAGCCGGCGATCGCAAGGGAGCCATCGGTTGACGCAATCCGCTCGGGTACCTGTCGGACGAACAGTGCGACGGCAGACGGCCCGACGGTTGCAGTTCCGATACCGGTCGCGAGGAGGAGGGACCAGCGGACTCCGTTGCGAGTCACGTTGTGTGCCGCTGCCGATCGCCGCAAGTCCGTGGCGTGCACAGTCATCGCGCCGAGGGCGGCGAGGTGAAGCTGTCCGACGGGGGAGCCGAGGAGCATGCCATGAGGATCGAGGCCCGCGATGGAGCCAACGGCGCGTACGACGAGCCCGATGCCAAGCGCTCCGGCGATGACGACCGTGGCCTGGCGCCGCGAGAGGTGCCGTCGAGCGACGGGTGCAACGACTGCGACGAGCGCCACGGTGAGCACCTCGCCGCCCGCTGGAACCGCTGCGAGGTCGCCACCGGGAGGGCGGCCGGCGAGCAGGGTCAGCAGCATGTCGCCGACGGACGGCACCCTGCCGGCGCACGCGAGGGAGACGGCGACGAGCCACCACCACGCTGCGGTGGCGGCGAGGGCCGTTCTCCGATGTGGGCGGACGATGAGGACGAGTGCCACCCCAGCCACGACAGACAGCGCAGCGACGGCACCCACCATCGTCTCGGCAAACGACGACCACTGCCGCCACGGTCCGAGCCGTCCGACGCCGGCACCGGTGATGGTGGCGACTCCTGACGCTGCGAGGACCGCAGCCCAGACTGTCGTGGAGCCAGCCGACGCTGCGACACCGCGCATCGACTCGGGGCGATGCCGCTGCTGTTCTGCGACGTGCAGCGCGTCAACCCCCATCAGCGCAGAGAGTAGTGGTCGCACGCCGCAGCAGACGTCCTTCGACTGCTACTCTGCGCGCTGTGCAGTGGACGGTCGCGTCGATGCGTGTCCGCGCCCGGTGAGGCCTCAGTCGATGCCGTCACCCAGCCGCAGAGTGGGTGTGGCTCTCGGCGTGGTCAGCGCTGTCGTCGCGGCCGCGTGGTGGCTGTGGCCCGCTATCACATCGCTGACGGGCGGCGATCCTCCCGGCGCGGTGCTGCTCGTCGACGACGGCTTTCTCAGTGCGCATGAACGGGCAGTCGGCGACAGATTCCGCGAAGATGGAAGAGTCGTGGAGTGGCTGGAGGCCGCCGACTGGTGTGCGGCGGCAGACAACTTGATCGACCGAGGCACGCGAAGCTCCGCAGCTGCCGACAGGGATGTGGTGATCATCTCTCTCGGTGCACTCGGAGCATGCGACGATGCGCTCTTCGGTGCACTCAATGCGGCGTCAGCGGTCGGAGCACGAGATGTCGTGATCGTTCCGCAGCACGGGATACAGGATGACGGTGTCGACGACGCCCTCGCCGACCTGTTGACCGCCGGCGCATCCCGACTCGATGTTCGGCTCACTGTGGCCGACACGACGAGGCTGCTCGGCGAGCCGGGAACTCGCGAGATGCCATGTGAGTGGTGGGAGGCATGCGACGGCGTCGTACAGGTCCGGCTGGCGAACGGCCTGCTGAGCACCGCTGGAGCTGGAAGGGTGTCCCGTCTCATCGTGGAGCTGCTGCGATGAGCGCTGCTTCGCTGCGGCGAATCGTCGACCGAATGCCTGCGCTGCTCGCGGTGCCCTGCGCTGTCGTCATTGCCACGGCCGTGGCTGGGGTGTGGGGGACGACGTGGCACCTCACCGGTGACTATGCGCATACCGAGCTGCTCGTACGCTCGGTGCCGGCGCACCCCCCGCTGGTCGGTGTTGCGGCGCGAGTGCGGGGTGTCGGGGCAACACCAGGGCCATCAATGGCATATCTGCTCGCACCGGTGTACTGGCTCCTCGGCGGGGGAGCGCGGGCGCTGGCAGCGTCTGTGGCCGTGCTGCACGTCGGGGCCATCGCTGCGACGGTCCACGTCGCTGGGCGCATCGCTGGACTTCGTGCTGCTGTGGGCCTCGCAGGCGGCCTGCTGCTCACGGTGGTGGCGCTCGGTCCCGGGTTCTTTCTCGAGCCATGGAATGTCTGGGTGCCGCTGTTCGCACTGCCGCTGCTGATGGTGCTCGTCTGGGCGGTATCGCTCGGCCGCCACGTGGCGCTCGTGCCCGTGGTACTGGTGGCGTCGCACTGCATGCAGACTCACGTGGGCTACACCGTCGTCGCCGGGGGCCTCGCGCTTGCTGCGGTCGGCGCCGTTGTGTGGCGACTCATTCGTGCCGCGAACGACGATCGACGCCGGCTTGCGTGGGTGCTCGTGGTGTCGACTGCCGCTGGCGCGGTGGTATGGGCGCCACCACTCATCGAGCAGGCCCGTGTTGGCACCGGCAACCTCCGCAAGGTGCTCGAGCAGTTCCTCGATCCGCAGCAGTCGGCAGTTGGTCTCGAGGCGGGGCTACGGGCTGCAGCAGCAAGGTTGAACCTCGTCGGCATGTGGCAGGCTGGCACGGCAGGTGATGCACGCAGCGGTCTGAGTACTGGCGGCCTGATCGCAGTCGCTCTCACTGTCGGCGTCGCCCTCACGCTCGCTGCACGCCGAGACAGGATTGCTGCGACGTGGCTTGTCGTGCTCAGCGGCACCACGGTACTCGGCGTCATCAGCGCCTCGAGGGTGTTCGGAACGTTCTTTGAGTATGTGGTGCGCTGGTTCGTCCCGCTCACCGGGCTGTGGGCTGGCACTGCCGCATGGGCGATGCTCCGCGTGCGCGCACACGGCGACAATGCAGGTGGGAGGAAGCTGCGAGGCACCGTCCCGGCTGCTGTGGCACTGGTGATCGGCGCGCTGTCGCTCACGGGCGTGGGAGTGGTGAGGGCGAGCGGTGCTGAGGTGCCGGCCAGCCGCGACGGGCGTCTCGTCGAGGCGCTCGAGGGTCAGTTGCGGCCTGCGATCGCTGAGCGGATGGGCCGGGGTGAGCGACTGCGACTCGAGGAGGTCGACATCGTGTCGCTCGGAAGCGTGCTCTTCGGACTCGTCGTCGAATTCGACAGTGGACCGGGTCGGCTCGGCGTCGGCGAGTGGGGAAGGTGGGGGGTGCAACCCCACCGGGTCGTCGCTGACGATGCCGATGGCACACTCTGGCTGGTGACGTCGAAGCGGATGATCGACCACTTTGCGGCGCTTGAGGGAGCCGAACTGCTTGCGCGAGCTGATGTCCGCACGACTGAGGAGGCCGAGCGGTCGGCTGAACTCGAGTCCGAGCTCGTCGGACGGCTCTGCGCAATCGGCCGACCGGATCTCGTCGGCGCACTGGCGCGTCGCTGGGGCTACACGGTGCTCGTACTCGATGAGTCGCTACCCGACGAGGTCACCGCGCTTGCGGCCGAGCTCATCGAGCTCGGCCAGGCTGCGGCGATCATCGAGTTGCCGGTTGAGACCGACGGCTACGCCGTGGCAGTGCCCCCGCCGTCCTGCCTGGAAGGCTGATCGCCGTCATTGGTCCCGCTACTCGCCGGCAGTGCGGGAGGCGACGAGGAGGAGCGATTGCCCGAACGGCATTCGAATCCTCCCCTCGACGCGGCGGATCAGCGGCACCGCCCACCGGTCGTAGAGCGTCGACAGTCCGCCTGCGGTGGGAACGCGCCGCAAGAGCCTGACGATGAGCCACCATGCGAAGAACCCGGGAAGGTTCGCGTACCTGCAGTCGATGACCTCGAAGCCGGCTGACCGGCACCGTTCGACCAACTGCGCCCTGCGGTAGCGCCGATGGTGGCCGATCATCTGATCGAATCGTCCGTAGAGCGATTCGAATGCCGGAACCCACAGCACGAGTCGGCCGCCGACGGCGAGGAGGGCGTGAATACGGCGAAGAGCGTCAACGTCGTCGGGAATGTGCTCGAGGACGTTGATCATCACCGCTGTGTCGAACCTGCGCCCATCGTCGAGGTGCTCGAGCACCCCCTCGACGACCTCTGCTCGACCAGTCAGCCGGGTGCGCAGCGACTCGGCCAGCGCTGCCGACGGCTCGAGCGCCGTGACCTCACCGAATGACGCAAGGCGTTCGGTGATGGTCCCACTGCCGGCGCCGATCTCGAGGATCCGCCCCTGCGCGTGAGGCTGTACCAGCGATGCCAGCCAGTCGGCATAGTTGACTGCACCCTCGAGTGCCGCGAGTACCTCGATGAGGTCGCGGTCTGCATCGGCGAACTCGGCCGGCGATGGTTTCCTAGATCGCTTCACCGCAGTCGGAGTCGGTCTGCGAGCGACGAGTAGCGCACAATGCAGTACAGCGCCCTGAGTGCATCGCGGAAGCCGATCTTCTTGCCTTCGGCGTATGTGCGTCCCGAGTAGGAAATGCCGACCTCGTACACCACGAGACGAGCCTTGGCGACCTTGGCGGTGATCTCAGGCTCGAAGCCGAAGCGATCCTCCTGAATCTCGATCGCCTGGATGACCTCACGCCGAAACGCCTTGTAGCAGGTCTCCATGTCGCTGAGGTTGAGGCCGGTGAACATGTTCGACGAGAGCGTGAGCAGGCGATTGCCGAGCGAATGCCAGAAATAGAGCACCCGATGCGGGCGGCCGGTGAGGAAGCGCGATCCGTAGACGACATCGGCCTTCTTGTCGATGAGCGGTTCGAGCAGGTCGCCATACTCGGACGGGTCGTACTCCAGATCCGCATCCTGCACGACGACGAAATCGCTGGTGGCCAGTCGAAATCCCGTGCGCAGCGCAGCCCCTTTTCCGCTGTTGCGCTCGTGCAGTTCGACTCGAATCCTCCGGTCAGCGAGCTCGGCGAGGAGGTCGCGTGTGCCGTCAGTGGAGCCGTCGTCAACGATGATGACCTCGTTGACCCAGGGAGACTCGAGAACACGTGCTATCAGCTCGGCGATGGTGGCTCGCTCGTTGTAGCACGGGACGACGACGGACAGGCACGGGTAAGCCGAGGCAGGCACGCGAAGAGCGTATCGTGTCGACCGGTGCCGTCTTTCCAGCGTTTACGCCGCGTCGCGTCGAGAGCCGCCGACCTAGCCAGCCGTCACTACGGGCGAATCCTCGGCTGCATTATTGCGATAGCTGCCCTGGTGAGAGTGGGACGTCTGGCACTGATCTGGAATCGGCCGCTGCTGCTGAATGACTCGATTTACTACAGCGCGCAGGCCCGAGGCCTCGCGGAGGGTCGTCTCTTTCTCGAGCCCTTCAGCTCGCACCCAGGCGCCGAGCACGGGCCCCTTACGTCGCTGCTGATGGCATCGGTCAGCTGGATCGGCGATGCGATCCCGTGGCAGCGGGCGATCACCGTTCCATTCGGGGTGGCGTCTGTGTTCCTGCTTGCGGTCGTTGCTCGGCGGATCGGTGGCAACTCGGTCGCGCTCGTGGCGGCCGCCGCTGCGGCCGTCTATCCGAATCTGTGGCTCTCGGACGGACTCGTGATGTCGGAGAGCTTCGCCATCACCTCGGTGCTCGCAGTGCTCGCCGTGGCGACCCGCGGCGGCGAGTCCACTCGGTCTCGGGCGCTCTGGCTTGGAGCGCTCGTCGGCATTGCCGGACTCGTTCGCAGCGAGCTGTTGCTGCTGGCTCCGCTCCTCGCTGCGCTGATGATGCGACGGCGTTCGCAGGGAAGCGTCGTCCGCGGCTTCGTCGTCCTGGTGGCAGCGGCCGCAGTCGTCTCCCCATGGGTGGCCTTCAACCTGGCCAGGTTCGAGCGTCCGGTCCTGCTCACCACCAACGAGGGGGGATTGCTGCTCGGCACGAACAGCCCCGATACGTACTGGGGTCCGAACCTCGGTGGTTGGTCACTGGTGAGGCTGCTCGAGGAGATGGAGTCGGTACCCGAGGTGGCGGCACGAGATGCGTCAGTGCGCTCTGCGCACATGCGCGCGGTCGGTCTCGAGTTCGCAGCCGACAACTGGAAGCGCCTTCCTGTAGTGGTGGCGGCCAGGGTCGGGCGGTTGGTCGACCTCTTCGGGATAGACGCCCAGCTCGCCCAGGATGCCGGCGAGGAACGCGGACAGATCGGGCCGCGCATCGGAGTCGTCGCATTCTGGCTACTGGCACCCTTCGCCGTGTTCGGGGCAGTCGTCATGGGTCGTTCGCGTATGGGCCGTGACCACCGGGCAGTGATCCTTGCGCCGATCCTCATCTCGGTCGTCGTCGCTGCAGCGTTCTATGGAACTCATCGCCTGAGGGCCCCGGCTGAGCCGAGCATCGTGATGCTCGCTGCAGTTGGGGCCGTCGCTGCACTGCGAGCAGCAGTGACCCGCATCGGGGCCCGATGATTACGTCCGCCAGCCGCCGCCTCAGTCGTTGACGATGTCGGCCGCGCTCGAGGGGTTCTCCGAGCGTGTGTCGGCGCAGGCCGACACGGCGAGCAAAAGGACGATGGCAAGACCGGGACGGTGCACGCGGTCCCAGGCCGCAGTCCATGCTGCGTTCGCAGGTATCGACTCTGTTGCCTGTCGGAGCACCATGTACGCGCCGATGAGTGCAGCAAGCAGCGGCGCAGCGACACCGAGCGCCCGAGTTCGGCGAGTTGCCACCACGATGGCGGCGAGAGGCAGGAGCACGAGCGCTGCGGCGGGCGTGATGACGCACGCGGCCAGGAGCGGAATCGAGACGCCGGCCGCTGCCGCACGACGGCGACTGACAGTTGCCACGGCACGCAGACCTGCCCACCGGGGTGCCTCGACCGGCGCGCCGTTCGCGATGCTGGACGCGTGACGGCGCCGGCGAAGGGCGTCGATGGCGAGGAGAGCAACGCATCCCGCTGCGGCGACCAGCGACAGCACCTGCGCTGCAGTGGCACTGGCCTGCGGCGGGAACGCGAGCACGACCGTCGATGGCGAGTCGGTCGGATCGAGCCACCATCCGTTGCCGGTGCTCACCGCACTCGGCGTGCCCAGGTCGCGTCCATCGAGACTGGCGGTCCACGCAGGGTTGTAGCCATCGCCCCAGATGAGCCAGCATCCCGTCGGGCAGGCTGGCACCTTGAGCGTCCGCAATGTCGGCGTGCCGCTGACCGCGACGGCGTCAGCAATCTGCGTCGCCGAGCGCGTCTCCGAGGGGACCGCCGACGTGAGGACGATGCGGTCGACGTCGATGCCGGTAATGGCCCCGCTGACCGATGCGATCCGATGCTCCCCCCGGCGGAGTGCCAGTCGATCGCACGGTCGGACATCGACTGCACCCCCAGCGGCGAGTGCAGCGAGATCGGCTGTCGTCACCTGGAGTGCGAGCGGTGCGCCGTCGAGCGTGAGCAGATCGCTTCTGCAGCCTCCATCTGGCGGTGAGGTTGAGACGCCGGTCAGTGAAGGCGACTCGATCTCGGCAATCGAGGCCGGCAGCACCACCTGCTCGCCATAGCGCCTGTCGACGGTGCGGCGTTCGTCGATGCCGTCGATTGTCAGCGAGATCCTCCGACCGGTCATGTCTCGAGGCAGGGCGATGCTGCTTCGGCCGTCGGCATCGGGGGGTGGTACCGCTACGTGCACGATGCCGTTCCTGTCGGCCACTGACAGGCGGGTAATCGTCGAATAGCGGTCGCCGGTGCGCTGGACGAGGTCGAGTGACCGGACCGCAGCGCTGATCTCGACCGTGACCGTCGAACCCACGACGCTCCCGAACGGGGTCGTCCACGCTGTGTCGAGGCGGCCATCGACAGCCGCTGGGCCACCAGCGCCTGGGTCACCGTGCACTCGCGCATCCGATGTCGCCCCGCGAACGCCCGAGACGAGGGCGAGCGTCCGGTCATCGGCGGTGGAGCGAAGTCGCAGTGTGGCGTTGAGCATCCAGTCGCCGTCGGGCACCTCGAAGATCCTGCGCATTGAGTCCTCGGGGTCGCTGCGCCACCGGTTGAGCGGGTCGACACGAAGTCGGGTGAGGACCACGTCTACCGGCACGTCACCGTTGAAGCCGCTGGGTAGCTGCGGAACGCGGATCCACTCAGCAGAAGCGGGCACGCCGAGTTCGGCGAAGCCGACGCCGGTCGGACCGGAATCGCTGCCCCCTGAACGCGGCGAGACGCCGGTGATCGCCACGGTGACGGCTCCCTTTCCTGGTAGGTCGATCCTCTGCCCGGGCGGCAGGAGCGAGGCGGCGCCGAGTTCGACGGAGAAGGGCTGATGTCCGTCCTCTCGGATCTCCACCGTGCTGATCGTCCGGGTGGCACCTGGATCCTGAGGTTGCAGCAGGGTGAGGTGGCCGTCGGTCGAGGAGACCCGGATCGCCTCGCCGATCGGGTCGCCGCGCTCAGCAACGATCCACGCAGTGTCTAGCGAGCCGTCGACGGCCATCGCCGGCCGATTCTCGGGTCGGAAGGCGAACGGCTCTCCGTACGCCGTGGCACTGACCTCGAGTCCGCGCTCGAGCACCGCAGTGGTCTGCAGGGCAGGGTCCTGAGACTCGCCGAACACCGGAAGCGGCATGTCGGCTCCGTTGTCGCCTATCAGATCGCCCGCCGGCCCGCCTCGTTCGGTGAAGCCGCTGACATCCTGCGACGAGCGCCAGTGGTGGGCCCGATCGCGGTTCGAGTCGGTGATGACGACCAATGCAACTGTGCCGTTCAGCGCCGTCGTGCCGTTCACGATGTGCCCTGCGTAGAGAAGGGCCTCGTCGCCACGCAGCAGTCCTGCTGCAGCGGCATCGATGACTCCGTCTCCGCTTCCGACGACGATGACCACGCGCGACGACGCACGGGCGATTGGCACGGTATCACGGACGCCGTAGAGCACGATCGGTGCGACGGGGACGAACTCAGGCGACGACGACGTGTAGACGCGTTCGTCGAGCATCGGAACTGTCGTAGTGGCGGGCCGCGGTAGGCCGAACTGCCCTGCGGGTTCGAGGTCGGCGGACTCGTCGAGGACCTGCTGAACTGCTGCCGGCCACGGATTCTGGAATCGCTCGAATGCGAGGTCGCCCGGGAGCCAGATCACGTCTGCACCAAGCACTCGGGCCACTGGCGCGATGGAGGACGCCTCGAGTATCCCAGCCTGCGCCCGGTCGTCGAGTGCGTATGCCAGGTCGAGCAACGACGCACTCCCAAGGGGCAGCAGGTCGCGGGTGATGAGGGGCTTCGAGGTGAGGCCCGGCAGAGGAGGATCGACTGTGTAGCCCCAGTCGAAGGCTCCGAACTCGGCGCCAGGAAGCTGCAGCACCCGCGCATCGGCGCCCGTCGCGTCGAGGAGCGCTGCAGCCTGGCTCCACGCTGCTGGCGGGTGCTGGTCGCGCTCGAGCGCAGGGTCAACGAGCGTCGAGTCGAAGAGGGCCGGATTCGACAGCGCAATGAGAACGACTGCGAGGATGCCCGGTACTGCGACCGTCACCCGGCGTCGACCAGAGAAAGCGGTCGAGGCCTCGCGCCGCCGTGAGCAGATGGTGACGATCGCCCCGAGGCCGAGCGAAAGGGCGAGCACGACGAGCGGCGTGGCACGTGCACTGCTTCGCAGCGCCAACGAGAGGGTGCTCCGGGAGTTCTCGGCCAGCGGACGCATGAGTGGTGCCGGGTCGTCGATCGGATGCGCCCCAACGGCCAGCAGCGTGCCGACTAGAAGCAGAAGTGCCGAGAGTCGTCGGTACTCCCATCGGGCAAGTGCGAGGCCGGCAAGTGAGGCGCAGAGCAGCATCATCCCGGATGCGATGACCAGTGGGGACGACATGAAGGTCTCGCTGGCGGTAGTGGTGAACGCATATGCGTCGCGTACGTAGAACAGCCAGTAGCCCATTCCGCGGAGCACCTCGGTCGATGCCGTGGTGAGGCTGGTCGCCTCGAGACTCTCGCTGTACTGCAGGAGGTCTGCACCGTGCTTGCCCTGCAACCGAACCATCTCGATCCACCAGAGAGAGGTTGCGAGGCAGAGCACCGCCGTGCGCGATGCGAATCCCAGTGCATCGCGCCACGTCACCCTTCGTCGAATGAGTTCGTCAATGATCACCATCGCCGGTGCCGGCACCACCATCAGCAGCGCCGTCGCATTGACTGCGCCGCATGAGGCCACGATCAACGCGAGGGCCGCTGCGTGCCGCCAGTGCCGGCCGGTGAGCAGTCCCCTGCAGGTGTGGCCCACGATCCAGCCCAGTGCGGCCCACGGCAGCAGCATTGCGCTGGTCCGCGATGCGTAGGGAAGCACATAGGGCGACGCCTGATAGGCGAGGGCGGCAATCGTCGCGGCAGGGAGGGCGAGCCCGAAGAGCCGTGCTGCCCGGCGGACGCCGAGCCCGCCGATGAGGAACAGGGTGCCGACCCACAGGCGGTGCGCCACCCAGTCGGGGACACCGAGTTGGTCGAAGAGCCAGTACCAGGGGCCCTGAGGCCACAGATAGGCAACGATCTGGTGAGGCACTCCACCACCGAACTGGGCACTGTCCCACGCCCAGCGGGCGCTCTCGACGAGCCTGCCGGGATCGAGGTACAGGTAGAGCTTCGTATCGGCAACCATTCGCCCGGGGCGAGCAGCAAGGAGCGGCACGTAGGCGACGAGGGCGAGCAGCCCTGCCGACAGCCAGCCGTGATGTGCGGCGGACCCAGCGCCCACCCGCTCGTCACGGCCGGCGCTGATCACGGGATCGCCCCGTAGACGCCGTAGAGCGTCGTCAGTGCGACGAGACCGACTGCGCACGCCGCAGTGATGTGCGGCCACCACGCTGGCCGACTGCGCTCTATCCACGCCGCAGCAGCGATCAGCAGCGGGAATGCTGTGTAGATGAACCGGGGTCTCGCCGTCACCGTTGCCGGAAGGAGCATGAGCACCACCACGGCGGCCGAATAGGCGACGAGCGGAGGACGGAGGCCGACTTTCCAGGCCATGACGACGAGGACGATGATCGTCATGACTGAGACCGCAGTGATGATGTTCGTCGGCGATGTGAGCGGCTCTGCGAAGGCTCGCCACGTGCGGCGCACGGCAGTCAGCCCGAAGCTGGCCCCCTCGTTCCAGGCATCTGACTGCACTCGGAACCACACCCAGCGCTCGCCGGCATGTGCTCCGAGCCACCACTGGAAGCCAACGAAGCCGAGAGGTGAGAGGGCGACCGCGGCCAGCGATCGGTAGTCGCGACGTTCGCGGATTGCGTAGGCGGCAGCCACGACGCATGCGGCCACGAGAGCGATGCCGTTGGGTCGGGTGGCCGTCGCGACAGCAGCGAGCGCTCCGGCTAGGACCCAGCGGTGATGCTGGAGGGCGAGAAGGCACGCAGCCGCCAGTGTGATGAGCAGTGCCTCGGCGTAGGCAAACGAGAGCACGAAGCTGCCGGGAAACAGCGCGACGAGCACCATCGAGCGGATCGCTACGGCCTCTCCGTACACCCGTCGCGCCAGGAGGCCGCATGCGAGCACGGCGAGACCGCCGAGGACGAAGTTCAGCAACAGGGCAGCGGCGACGTCGCCGCCGGGGAGTACCGAATCGATCCCTCTGACGAGCGCTGGATACGCGGGGAAGAAGGCCGCGCGGGCATCGGCGACGTCGTACGTGACGTCTGGGCGGACGCTGGTCGGATAGCCGAGGCGGACGAGGCGCAGATACCACAGCCCGTCCCACGACGTCAGCACGTCGAGCATCGGCCTGGCTGCCTGTCTCGGAATGACCCGGTCCCAGTAGTACGGGTCGGCCCATCGGGCGAGGGGAAACTTCTCGACCCTGTAGTTCTCGTCAGCACGCAGCTCAGCTGCTACAAGCGCCGCACCGACGACGACACACAGGCGTGAGAACGCATACGCGCCGGCGGCCGCCAGCAGGCCGCGTCGCCATGTGCCGGCACTGCGCGGGCGGGAGACGGGGTCGGAATCGGTCATAGCGGAGCGCCACGCCCAGGCCACTGAGGCACCGTGGGACCGTGGGAGGCTAACACCGGGCGCCCGAGGCGCCCGAGGGACAGCGGGGCGGTCGCGCCGCGTCAGTCCGTGCGAACATTGGCCACATGGCGACCGGCGAGACCGCATCATCCGGAGGTCTCGGGTACCAGCCGTCGCTTGATGGCCTGCGCGCCGTGGCGGTCGGCCTCGTACTCCTCTTCCACCAGGGCTTCGGCTGGATGAGCGGTGGCTACGTGGGCGTCTCGGTGTTCTTCACCCTCTCCGGCTATCTCATCACCTGGCTGCTCGCCGAAGAGTGGTCGTCGACGGGGACGATCTCGATCCGGGAGTTCTATGGGCGACGGGTGCGGCGCCTGCTTCCGGCATCGCTCGCCTGTCTTGCCGGGATCTCCGTGGCCTCGAGCCTCGACGTGTTTCCCCCCGTTGCACGGCTCGATCGTGCCGTGATCGGGGCCCTGCTCCAGATCGGCAACTGGGAGGCACTCACGAGGGGTTCCTCGTACGCGGCGCTCCTCACCGGCGGGGCGACTCCGGTCGACCATTTCTGGTCACTGGCAGTGGAGGAACAGTTCTACTGGTGCTGGCCGCTGGTCATGGTGGCCATCTTCCGCCTGACCGCCGGCGACCGGCGCCGAAGCGCAGGCCTCGTCGTTGCAGCTTCCGTGGCATTCGTCGCCCTCGGCCCGGTCACGGCCGCTGTCTGGGGTCCCGATGCTGCGTACTGGGCGACGCCTGCGCGGCTGGGCGAGATCCTGACCGGGGCGGCTCTTGCGATGGTCGTCCGATGCCGAGGTGACGCGTCCGCTGCGCCGCGTCGCTCTACCGAGCTCGTTGCGTGGGCCGGTGTGACCGCCATGGCTGCCGCTGCCGTGCTGCTGCCTGCCGACACCGGGCCGGCCTATCGCGGCCTTCTGGGCA
>JBJOMQ010000041.1:0-14647 GCA_046052275.1 Actinomycetota bacterium
CTCGTCGGGACGGCCATGCTGCTGGGCATCTTCGGCACGCTCGACATCGGCGGCATCAACGAACTGGCGGCGGCCGGCGAGTTCGACAGCAAGCGCATGCTGATGTGGGCTGCGGTGGCCCTCTTCATCGCCTGCATTGGCAAGAGCGGCCAGTTCCCGCTGCACACGTGGCTGCCCGACGCGATGGCAGGCCCTACCCCGGTGAGCTCGCTGCTGCACTCGAGCACCATGGTGGTCGCCGGAGTCTTCCTCGTGGCGCGTATCTACCCCGTGTTCCATGTCGGGTTTGACATCAACCTCGAGGGCCAGATGTTCAACCCGATCGCGGTCATCGGCGGCATCACGCTGCTGATTGCCGCAGGCCTTGCATTCGTGCAGAACGACATCAAGAAGGTGCTGGCGTACAGCACCGTCAGCCAGCTGGGCTACATGATGATGGGGCTCGGCGTTGGGGCGTGGACGGCGGCCGTGTTCCACATCTTCACGCACGCGTTCTTCAAGTGCTGCCTGTTCCTCGCGTCGGGCTCGATCGCCCACACGGCGAGCCATCACAGCTTCGACATGAAGAAGGACATGGGCGGCCTGTGGCGGAAGATGCCGGTGACGTTCTGGACCTGGCTCATCAGCACGGCCGCGCTCTGCGGCGTGCCGTTCTTCAGCGGGTTCTTCAGCAAGGACGAGATCATCGACTCGGCGAAGTACAACGACTACAAGGTCTTCTACTACGTCGGCATCATCGGTGCGTTCATGACAGCGGCGTACATGACCCGCGCAACGTACCTCACATTCTTCGGGTCGCCGCGAGGTGGCGCTGCGCACTTCGTGGGTGGCCATCATGATGACGAGTCGCATGCCGTGCACGGCGCCGATGCCCACGACGCCCACGACGCTGATACGCACGGCCACGGCGCGCACGATCACGACGAGCACGACGCTCCCGCACACGGCAAACCACTGCCGTTTGCGCCGAGTGACTCACCGTGGAAGATCACTGTGCCGCTGCTGGTGCTGGGCGTGCTCGCGATCGCTGCGGGCTACATCAACGCACCGTTGCTCCACATCGAGAAACTGCACGAGTGGCTGCATGGCTCGATCGGCGTCGAGGTGCCGCCGGCGCCGAAGTTCAAGTGGTCGAGTGCCGCGCCCGGACTCGTGCTCGTCGCGCTCGGCATCGTCAGCAGCCTGCTCATCAGCCGGGCTGTCTTCGGTTCCGCTACCTCTCGTCTGAAGGGACTCACCGGTCGGATCGCGCCGCTCCGCTGGATTCACACCTTCCTTGTCAACAAGTACTACCTCGACGTGCTCTACGAGCGGGTCATCGTGCGTGCGGTGGCGTATCCCATCAGCCGTGCCGCCTACTGGGTGAACCAGCGGATCCTCGACGGCGTCGTCAATGGCGTCGGAGTGTCCGGGAAGCGAGCCGGCCAGTTCGTCTATCGCTACATCGACCAAGGCCTGGTCGATGGCGTCGTCAATGGCAGCGGAGCCACGGCGCGCGGCGCCGGCGGACAACTGCAGCCCGTCCAGTCCGGCAAGGTGAACCTCTACGGCACGCTGCTCTTCGGTGCTGCAGCCGTGGGTGCACTCGTCCTCATCCTCGTCAACAGCTAAAGGGAACCGCAGATGATCCAAGAACAGCAATGGCTCCTCAGCCTCGGCACCTTCCTGCCGATGGCTGGCGTGCTGGTGATGCTCTTCATCCCGAAGAAGAACGAGCTGCTCGCCAAGGAAGTTGCCCTTGTCACCGCCGTCGCGACGGTGCTGGTCGGCATCTACACCCTGGTGCAGTTCGACTATTCGGCCGCCGAGAAGCTGCAGTTCTTCACGACGAATGACTGGATCACGCCAATCAAGGCCACGTACACGATCGGTCTCGACGGCATCAGCCTCCCGCTGTACTTCCTCTCGATGGTCATCACCCTGCTCGTGATGATCTACTCGTGGGACCATGTGCCCGAGCCGGGCAACGCCAAGGCGTTCTTCATCCTGATGCTGGTGCTGCAGACCGGAATGGCGGGCACGTTCATCGCCCAGGACCTCATTCTCTTCTTCGTGTTCTTCGAGGTCGTCCTCCTGCCGATGTACTTCATGATCGGCGTGTGGGGCGGCGAGAACCGCCAGTACGCGTCGCTGAAGTTCTTCCTCTACACGATGTTCGGCTCGGCCCTGATGCTCGTGGCCTTCATCGCCCTCTTCATCAAGACAGGCAGCGAGTCGTTCTCGCTGCCGTACCTCATCGAGAACGGCGCCGAGGTCGCCCGCACGGCGCAGATGTGGATCTTCGCCGGCATGTTCATCGGCTTCGCCGTGAAGGTGCCGATGTTCCCGTTCCACACGTGGCTGCCAGATGCCCATACTCAGGCACCCACGCAGGGATCGGTGATCCTTGCAGCGATCCTCCTGAAGCTCGGCACATATGGCTTCGTGCGCATCGCCATCCCGACGTTGCCTGAGGCTGCTCCAGAATGGGCACCCGTCATCGCAGTGCTCGCCGCCATCGGCATCATCTACGGCGCCCTTGGCTGCCTCGCCCAGACCGACATGAAGCGGCTCATCGCCTTCTCGTCGGTGGCCCACATGGGCTTCGTCATGCTCGGCATCAGCACGCTCACACCGCTGGGCATCAACGCTGCGCTGTTCGGCATGGTCGCCCACGGCCTGATCACCGGAATGCTCTTCTTTGTCGCAGGCTCGGTGAAGGAGCGATACCACACGCTCGAGATCGCCCGCCTCCGCGGCATGCTCGTCCAGTTGCCCAAGCTCGGCTGGATCCTCGGCTTCTGTGCGATGGCTTCGCTCGGACTTCCCGGCCTTGCCGGATTCTGGGGCGAGTTCCCCGCCATCCTCAGCGCCTGGAATCCGGCTGAAGGGCTCAGTCTCGGCTTGTTCCGCACCATCACTGTGATCGCTGCCCTTGGCACAGTGCTCGCCGCTGCGTACCTGCTGTGGCTCTACCAGCGCACTGCATTCGGTACGCCCAATCCTGAGTTCGCCGGGCACGACGGCCACGGAAGCCACCATGGTGACGGGCACGGCCACGGCGACGGCATGCCCGACGTGAATCGCTTCGAGTGGACCGCATGGATCCCGCTGCTCGTGGCGATCGTCGTCTTCGGCGTCTACCCGCAGCTGATGTTCAAGGTGATGGATCCGGCTGTCACTGCGATCTTCGGGAAGTGAACTGATGCTCGCTGCGTCGCTCGCCGAGTTCGTCACGCCCACCATCGACTATCACGCGCTTGCGCCCGAGATCATCCTTGCGCTCGGCATCTGCGCAGTGCTCCTGGTCGATCTCTTCGTGACCGAGCGGCAGCGGTGGATCACCGGGATGCTCTCCGGCCTCGTCCTCCTCGGCTCGGTCGTCCCTGTCGTCACGCTCGCGGTGCTCACCGACGACGCCCGCAGCCTGTTCGACGGCCGCTACGTGATCGACGACTTCTCCCTTGCGCTCAAGGCACTCTTTCTGCTCGCCGGCTACGTGGTCGTGCTGCTGAGCACCAACGAGATGGAGGAGGGCCACTACTACCAGGGCGAGTACTACCTGCTGATGCTCACGAGCGTGCTCGGCATGGTGATGATGGCCAGCAGCCGCGACCTCGTCAGTGTGTTCGTCGCCCTCGAGTTCCTCTCGATCCCGGCATACATGATGGCGGCGTGGCGCAAGCGAGACGCGCTGAGCAACGAGGCAGGCGTGAAGTACTACCTCCTCGGTGTGTTTGCCAGCGCTGTGCTGCTGTACGGCATGAGCCTGCTGTTCGGCATCGCCGGCAGTACCAAGCTGGTCGACATCGGGGCAGCCATCGACGTGTCGGCTGGCGGCAGCGGCGTCGGCCTGCAGGTGCTCGCCATCGTGTTTGTCATCGCCGGCTTTGCCTTCAAGGTGAGTGCTGTGCCGTTCCATACCTGGGCTCCCGACACCTACCAGGGTGCGCCGACCCCGGTCACGGCGTTCCTCAGCGTTGCGTCGAAGGCGGCTGGCTTCATCGGCATCGTGTCGATGGTGTACATCGCGTTCCCGGGTGCAGCCGACGTGTACCAGCCGTTCATGTGGGCGCTCGCGGCGCTGACGATGACGGTGGGAAACCTGCTGGCCCTGAAGCAGACCAACATTGTCCGCATGCTCGCGTACTCGAGCGTCAGTCAGGGTGGCTTCATCCTGATGCCGCTCGCCGTGGCCGGCACCGGCGACTCGGCTGGCCCGGCGCTGAAGGCCGTCGTCGTCTATCTCTTGCTCTATGCCGCCACGAATCTCGGGGCGTTCGCCGTGGTGATCGCCGTGTCGCGGACCACCCAGAGCGGCGAGATCAGCAGCTTCGGCGGGCTGTTCTCGTATGCGCCGGGTCTGACCGTGCTGATGACGCTGTTCCTCGCTTCGCTCGCCGGCATTCCACCGCTCAGCGGCTGGTACGCCAAGTTCGGTGCCTTCACTGCCGTGGTGGATGCGGGTGGTCCGTGGGGCTACAGCATCGCAGTGATCGGGGCGGTGAATGCCGTCGTTGCCTCGGCGTACTACATCACGGTGATGCGCGAGATGTGGATGAAGCCGGCCCCCGAGGGCCGCAGCACGCTGGTGCGGGTGCCTGCGCCGGTGACCGCAGCGCTGGCGCTCTGCTGCGCCGCCACCGTGGTTCTCGGCGTGTTGCCCGGACTGGTGGCGCGTTTCGGCGACCTTGCCGATCTCACCGGTGCCTTCGGCGGCTGACCCGGTCATCGCCGAGGTTGGGGCTCGTCGAGCAGAGCTCGGCGGGCCGCTCCGCTTCGACGAGTATCTCGACATTGCGCTGTACGGGCCTCATGGCTTCTATCAGCAGGCTGGTCGTGCGGGCCGTCGTGGCGACTTCCTGACGTCGCCCGAGGTCGGGCCGCTGTTCGGCGAGGTGCTTGCCCGATGGCTTGCCGCCGAACTCGATGCGCTTGGTGAGCCAGAGCAGTCGATCGTCGTCGAGGTTGGGGCAGGACCGGGAACCCTTGCCCGCAGCGTGCTGCAGGCGGCACCGCACCTGGCGGGTCGCTACGTGGCAGTCGAGCGGTCCGATGCGCAACGGGCTCTGCACCCAACAGGCGTGCGCTCGGACGCAGAGCTGCCGACTGGCACGTTCCACGGCGTCGTCATCGCCAACGAACTGCTCGACAACCTGCCGTTCCGGCTCGCTGTGCGCGATGGCGGGTGGCGCGAGGCCTACGTCGACGTCGATCGCAACGGCGCGCTCATCGAGGTGCTGCTGCCAGCGCCGCCCGAGTGGGCGTGGCTGCCGAGCGGCGCTGCACACGGGGCACGCCTGCCGGTGCAGTATCGGGCGGCGGACTGGGTCCGTACGGTGACCTCGCGCCTCAGCGCCGGTGTCGTGCTGGCTGTCGACTACTGCGTGCCGACGACCGCTGAGCTGCTGAGCCGGCCCTGGCGGACGTGGCTGCGCACATATCGCGGGCACGAGCGGGGCGCGCACTACCTCCGCGATCCCGGTCAGCAGGACATCACCGCCGACGTCTGCCTCGACCAGCTACCGGAAGCGGATGCCGTACGCACCCAGATGCAATTCCTCAGACGGTGGGGTATCGACGAACTCGTCGACGAGGGACGTGTGGCGTGGGAGCGGTCGGCGTCGAAGCCCGATCTCGCCGCCCTGCGCATGCGCAGCCGCGTCCGCGAGGCCGAGACCCTGCTCGACCCGTCCGGGCTCGGCAGCTTCGTCGTGGTCGAGTGGAGAACCCACCCCCAGTGAGCAGGCATGAGCGCAGGGCGTTCACCCTGCGAAGAGTGGTGACGTCGGCACGGAGCGGGAGCCTCACCCTCGTGTTTTGTGCCGGCTACGCAGTGCGTTATTGTTCGATCAGGCAACATCGAGGGAGACGATGATGAACATCACCGCAAAGCGACTGGCCGTTGCATCGGCGCTCATTGGAATCGGAATTATTTCTGGCGTGGGCGGGGGCACCTCGGGCGCTGACGGCACGCTGTACCAGGGCAATGTCACGACGTGCGCCCAGGTCGGCTTGGGCGACTATCTCGATACAGGTCTGCTCGCGAGCACCGACGGCGACTACTCGAACGCCTACTTCTCGTGGACGATCTCCGGCGGCAACACCACCATCGACATCACCGACACGGCGTACAACGCCATCATCCAGTCCGTCGTGGTGAAGGCGGGCAACGCCTACTACGTGTACTCGTCGCCGGAGCCGGGCATGACCGGCCCGCTGACCGGCCGGGGCGTCACCCCGCGGATCAGCCATTGGTTCATCTGCTACGAGCTGGGTCCCACCACCACGTCGTCGAGCACGACCACCACGTCGACCACCACGACCAGCACGGTGCCGTCGTCGTCCAGCACGAGCACGTCGACGACGAGCACGAGCACCAGCACGACAACCCCGGGCGCCACCAGTACGACACTGCGGGCAACGACAACGACCGCTGTCGACGTGCAGCCGCCCTTCAACCCCGACCTGCCCGACACCGGTGGTGCCAGCGGCGGGTTGCTGAGCCTGGCAGCGCTGCTCACCGGCATCGGGGCGTTCCTGAGGGCGCTCATCCGCCGTCCGGCCTGACGAATAGGGGATTGGCGGCGCAGCCGCCCACGTCATCAGCCGACCAACTAGCGTCGCCCCAGTGGCACACGATCATGGTCATGGCGCAGCGCGCGGGGCTCTCGTCCTCGGGGCACTGGGCATCGTCTACGGCGACATCGGCACCAGTCCGCTGTACGCGCTGAAGGAGACGTTCACCGAGAAGTCGCACGAGCTCACGGTGGATGCCGTCAATGTGTACGGCGTCTGCTCGCTGGCGTTCTGGTCGCTGCTGGTGATCATCTCGCTGAAGTACGTGGCGTTCGTGATGCGCGCCGACAACAAGGGCGAGGGTGGCATCCTGGCGCTCACCAGCCTGGTGATGAAGCGCCACAACCACGTTGCGAAGGCCGGCGTCCTGGTGGGTCTCGGTGTCTTCGGCACGGCGCTGCTCTACGGCGACGGCATCATCACCCCGGCGATCTCCGTGCTCAGCGCCGTGGAAGGCCTCGAGCGCGTCTCACCGTCGTTCGATGCGTGGGTGGTGCCCATCGCCGTCGTCATCCTCCTCGGCCTCTTCATCGTGCAGAAGCGCGGCACCGGTGCGGTGGGCAAGGTCTTCGGTCCGATCATGGTCGTCTGGTTCTTCGTCATCGCCGTGCTCGGCATCCGCCAGATCGTCAACGAGCCCGGAATCTTCCGGTCGATGTGGCCGGGATACGCAGTCGACTTCTTCCGCTACGAGTCGAAGAAGGCGTTCCTCTCGCTGGGATCGATCTTCCTCGTGGTCACCGGCGGCGAGGCGCTCTACGCCGACATGGGCCACTTCGGGCGCAGGCCGATCATGATCGGCTGGTACTCGCTCGTGCTGCCCGCCCTGCTGCTGAACTACTGGGGGCAGGGAGCCCTGCTGCTGCAGCGGCCGGAGGAGATCGAGTCGGCGTTCTTCGCGATGGCGCCGCAGGCGCTTGCGCTCCCGCTCACCCTCTTGGCGACGATGGCCACCATCATCGCCTCACAGGCGTTGATCTCGGGCGTGTTCAGTCTCACGCAACAGGCGGTGCAGCTCGACTATCTGCCGCGCATCCGGATCCTCCACACCTCACACGAGCATTCGGGTCAGATCTACGTGCCGCTCGTCAACTGGGCGCTCATGGCGGCGTGCATCGGCCTCGTAATCGGCTTCCGGACGTCGAGCAATCTCGCCGCCGCATATGGCATCGCCGTCACGATGACGATGGCGATCACGACGCTGATCTTCTTCAGGGTGCTCACCGACAAGTGGGCCTGGCCGCGCTGGCGCGCCTTCCTGCTGTGCGTGCCGCTCATCGTGGTCGAGCTCGGCTTCCTCGGCGCCAATGTGGTCAAGATCCCCCACGGTGGATGGTTCGCACTCGGCGTCGGCCTTCTCCTGATGGTGCAGATGGCCACATGGCGCAGGGGCAGGGCGCTCGTGGCGGCCCGCATCCGCAGAGGCGAGCGCGACCTGTCGCAGGTGCTCGAGGAGCACGCCGACGCCAAGCGGGTCAGCGGCACCGGCGTGTTCCTGTTCAAGGACCTCGAGAAGGCGCCGCCAGCGCTGGTGAACAACCTCGACCACAACAAGGTGCTGCACCGCACCACCATCATCGTCGCCGTCGAGACGGCAGATGAGCCGAGGGTCGATCCGTCGATGCGGGCCGATGTGAACCGAGCCGAGCCCGGCGTCTTCCAGGTGGTGCTGAGGTATGGGTTCATGGAGGAACCCGACGTCCCCGCCGCGCTCGCCGCCCTCGAGGTGCGCGGCCTCGACTTCGACCCGGACGATGTCACCTACTTCATCGGTCGCGAGTCGATCGTTGCCGGAAAGGCACCCGGCATGAATCCGCTGCAGGAGCACCTGTTCGTGTGGCTCAACAGGGGCGCCGACAGCGCAGTGCGCTTCTTCAACCTCCCTGATGACAAGGTGTTCGAGGTGGGGTCGCGCGTCGAGATCTGAGGGTTCGGCGGTGTGGAGCCGAGAACGCCCGTTGTGATGGTGTTCGAGGTGGGGTCGCGCGTCGAGATCTGAGGTCGGGGGCTCGCGCTAACCTCCGCGAGCGGGGGTAACGAGATGGCCGACGACAAGAACACGATCGATGCCCTGCTCTCTGAGCAGCGCACCTTCCCTCCCGCAGCCGATGTCAGGGCCACCGCCCTTGTCAGCGACAGCAGCCTGCACGATGAGGCGCGCCGCGATCGAGAGGGATTCTGGGCCCGTCAGGCCGCCGAGCTGATCACGTGGCAGCAGCCATGGCACACCGTCTGCGAGTGGGACCTGCCCTTCTCGAAGTGGTTCGTGGGCGGCAGCCTCAACGTCAGCGAGAACTGCCTCGACCGGCACGTCGCAGCCGGACGCGGCGACAGGGTTGCGTTCCACTGGGAGGGCGAGCCCGGCGACACGCGCACGGTCACCTACGCCGACCTCCTCGCCGAGGTGCAGCGCTTCGCCAACGTGCTCCGTGGCCTCGGGGTCGACAAGGGCGATCGGGTCAACATCTACCTACCGATGATTCCCGAGGCGGCAGTGGCGATGCTCGCCTGCGCTCGAATCGGCGCGGCGCATAGCGTTGTGTTCGGTGGCTTCAGCGCGCAGAGCCTCACCGACCGCATCAATGACGCCAGCGCAAAGGTGCTCGTCACCGCCGATGGTGGCTACCGTCGGGGAGAGGTGTTCCCGCTGAAGCCGGCAGCCGACGAGGCGATCGCCGGCACGCCGAGCATCGAGCACGTCGTCGTCGTGCGGCGCGGCGGCAATCCCGTCGACATGCAGGCCGGCCGCGACCACTGGTATCACGAGCTCATGGCCGCCGCCGATCCGGTGTGCCCGCCGGAGCCGATGGACAGCGAGCAACTGCTGTTCCTGCTCTACACGAGCGGCACGACCGGCAAGCCCAAGGGCATCATGCACACCAGCGGCGGATACCTCACGCACGTGGCGTTCACGCATCGCTATGTCTTCGACCTGCACGACGACGACGTGTACTGGTGCACTGCCGACGTCGGCTGGATCACTGGGCACAGCTACATCGTGTACGGGCCCCTCGCCAACGGGGCGACGCAGGTGATGTACGAGGGCGTCCCCAACTATCCGGCAAACGATCGCTTCTGGGCGATCATCGAGAAGTACCGCGTCACCAAGTTCTACACAGCCCCCACCGCGATCCGCACCTTCATGAAGTGGGGTGCAGCCGAGCCCGCCAAGCACGACCTGTCGTCGCTGAAGGTGATTGGATCGGTGGGCGAGCCCATCAACCCCGAGGCGTGGATGTGGTACCACGAGCACATCGGCGGTGGACGCTGCCCGGTGGTCGACACCTGGTGGCAGACCGAGACCGGCGGCATCATGATCAGCCCGCTGCCCGGCGTCACCATCACCAAGCCCGGCTCGGCGACGTTCCCCCTGCCAGGCGTGGGCGCCGAGGTCGTCGACGAGGCGGGCAAACAGGTACTGCACGGCGGGGGCTACCTCACGCTCACCACTCCGTGGCCAGGCATGCTGCGCGGCATCTGGGGCGACCCGCAGCGCTACACCGACACGTACTGGAGCAGGTTTCCGGGGCGATACTTCGCGGGCGACGGATGCAAGCTCGACGACGACGGGTACCTGTGGCTGCTCGGCCGGGTCGACGACGTGATGAACGTGTCGGGGCACCGCATCAGCACCGCCGAGGTCGAGAGTGCGCTCGTCAGCCACCCGTCGGTCGCGGAGGCAGCAGTCGTGGGTGCCAACGACGCCACGACGGGCCAAGCGATCATTGCCTATGTCACGCTGCGTGGCGGCAGTGAGGCATCGGAAGCCGACCTGCGCGAGCACGTGGCCCGCGAGATCGGCGCTATCGCCAAGCCGAAGACCGTCTACTTCACTCCCGACCTTCCCAAGACCCGGAGCGGGAAGATCATGCGGCGGCTGCTCCGCGACGTTGCCGAGGGCCGCAATCTGGGCGACACCACCACGCTTGCCGATGCCAGTGTCGTCAGCGAGCTGCAGCGACGGGCGTCGGAGGTTCCACCAGAGGACTGAGCGCGGCCGCGACAATGCTCAAGACCGTGTTCAGAATGCCGATACCCCACCCGTGACCAGCGACAACGTGAGCACCCCGCCGTCGGGCGACGCACCGCAGCGTCGTCCCGACCCCGTGGGCGACCTCGACGCGGCGCGTCGCCTGCTCGAGACGCCGCTGCTGGAGGGTGCCGACTCCCTGCCACTGGCTGCAGTTCCTGAGGTGAAGCCGCTGGTGTGGGAGCACGTCGTGCGCCCGCTCGATGGCACCCCGGCCGGCGGACTGCCCCGAATCCCGCCCCCGTCGCCAGTCTCCGAGCCAACCCCGACCGTGACGGATGCGACGCCACCGGCCGTCGAGGTGCCCGCGCCACCCATCGATCCGGGGCTGCCCCGTGTGGCCCCGGCCATCGACTTCGCCGCACTGCGACTCGGCGTGGCCGACGCAGTCGCCGGCGCTGGCGTGCGCGACGGCATCAGCCTCGATGCGGTCGTCGACGAGCGATCAAAGGAGCATGTGACCGCCGAGATCGACCGACTGGCATTCGTTCCCGAATCGCCCGTCGACGGTCCGGCCGACGCGCCGTCGCGCGACGCTGCAGAGGGTGCCGCCGACGGCACTCCGTCCGCCGATCCCTCCGGCGACATCCTCATCGTCGAGGCGACGCCCACCGCGCCGCTGGCAGCCACGGGGCCGTCACTGGCGGGAGTCGGTCCGTCGCTGCCGCCCGCTGCGCCGACGCCCGTTCGGCCCGCCGACCAGCCGGCGCCAGAGCCGTCCGCCGATGCGCAGCGCACCGCAGCGCCGCGCCGCACGTACGTCGATCTTGCAGCTGGCGCACGCCCCGCCGTGCGGCCGCGTCGCAAGCGTCGCATCCTCTCGCGGCTCGTCACCATGCTGGTGCTGCTCGGCCTCGTCGGTGTCGGTCTCACGGCTGCTCGGCAGTACCTCATCGAGCCGCAGTGGGCCGACGACATCGCCCCGCTCGCCGACGAGATCGCGGCCGTCAGGGGACTCGAGTTCACGGCGGCGGTGCCCGTGGTCGAGCAGACCCCGACGGTGTACTCGATGCTGCTCGCCGAGTCGGTGCTCGATCTCTCAGAGGTCGCCATCGACGACACTGCCGGCGAGTGGCGCGCTCTCGGCCTGCTGAACGGCGTGTTCGACGCCGCAGTCATCGGACGGACGGCGCTGCCCGACCAGCCGGCGTTCTACGACCCGGCCACCACGACAGTGAACGTGGTCAACGGGCTGGGACCCGAGCTGCGCACCTTTGCACTGCAGCGAGCACTCACCATGGCGCTGCTCGACCAGCACTATGCATGGTCGGCGCTCATCGCCGGAGAACCGCTGTCGGTGGCCACGGGAACCCGGATGATCGTCGAGGCCGATGCGCTGGCGACCGCCCAGTCGCTGGTGACTGAGGCCGAGCGCGCCGAGATCGCCACGCAGGTCACCGAGCAGGTGGACCGACTCGAGGTGCCGCCGTCGCCGTCGCCGTACGCCACGGCGCTGCTGAGCCGTCTCGGGGTCGCGATGTGGCCGTGGTTCCGCGAACTTCCCGACAGCGACCGCATCGCGCTCCTCACCGCAGTGCACTTCTCGGATGCACAGGTACTCGACCTGCGACGCTTTGCGGCGGCCGCCCCGGCGGCGGGAAGTGCACCGTCGACGACGATTGCCGGCCGGCCGGTGGCGTTCCCGGACGAGGCTCCCACCGGGTCGCGGGGCATGCTGTTCTGGTACCACGTGCTGGCGTCGCGGGTCGACTCCGATCTTGCGTGGCGTGCCGCATTGTCGTGGCAGGACGACGCGGTCGAGGTCGATCGCACGGCGGGCAAGCTGTGCGTCTCGGCGCTCTTCGAGACCGACGTGGCAGGCAGTCTCTCTGCCCGGCCCGCCTTCGAGCAGTGGGCTGCGACCTCGCCGTCACCCGTCACGCTGGTCGTCACCGATCGTGCTGTCGATCCGGCCACTGGTGCCCCCACCGGGCTGCAGATCTCGGTGCAGGTGTGCGACGCAGGTCCCAGCAGTCCGTCGAGCGACGGCCGGTCGAGACTGCTACTTGGCGGTGCGCCGCTGCGGGCCGAGCAGTTCGTGCGCCTGCTCGAGGCGAACGAGGGCCTTGTGCGGGCCGATGCGGCGTGCCTCGTGTACGGCCCCGACCCGGTCGCAGTGAGCGACGAGCGCGGTGTGCTCGACGGCCTGAATGGCTGGGCACCTCCGGAGGCGCATCCGGTGATCGACCCGACGGTGCCGTGCGGCGCCGCAGCGCCGGCGCCCGCTCCCTGACCTGTCGGGCGGTTCCTGCCCGTGCTCAGTCGCGGAAGTTGTTGAACTGCAGCGGGATGCCGAGATCGGCGTCCTTCAGCAGGGCGATGACGGCCTGCAGGTCGTCGCGCTTCTTGCCCGTGACACGGACGGTGTCGCCCTGCGTCTGACTGCTGACGCCCTTCGGGCCGCTGTCCTTGATGAGCCGGTTGATCTCGCGGGCCTTGTCGCTGCTGATGCCGACCTTGATGGTGACGGTCTGGCGCACGGTGTTCTGCGTCGCCTCCTCGACGGTGCCGTAGTCGAGGCCGCGCAGCGACACGCCACGCTTGACGAGACGCTCTTCGAGCACGAGACGGAGGGCCTTCAGGCGGTCGTCGCTGACGGTTCGCAGCGTGAGCACGAGGTCCTTCTGCTCGATTGACGAGTCGGTGTTCTTGAAGTCGAACCGCGTGCCGATCTCGCGCTGCGCCTGGTCGACGGCGTTGCGCACCTCCTGGCGGTCGACCTCTGAGACGACGTCGAAACTGGGCATGCCGCAAGCGTAACGAAACGGGTAACCTCACCGGCGCCGATGGGTCGGTGCCCGAGTGGCCAAAGGGAGTTGACTGTAAATCAACCGGCGTCGTCCTTCGGAGGTTCGAATCCTTCCCGGCCCACATCGCCGACATCGCCAGGCCGTCCGGCCTGGCGATCGTCGCGTCAGGGGCTGTGCGGTTCAGGGGCCAGGCAGTTCAGGGGCTAGGCAGTTCAGGGGCCAGGTAGTTCAGGGGCTAGGCAGGTCGGCCCGACTGGCTGCCGAGAAGGCACTGCATGATCGCCACGTCGTGCCAGCGGCTGAACTTCCTGCCGACCTCGCGCTCGATGCCGACGAGCTCGAAGCCCAGCGCCCGGTGGAGGGCGATCGACGCCTCGCCGGCCGCATTGATGCGGGCGAAGACGGCGTGGAACCCCGAGGTCTCAGCGATCGAGAGCAGCTCACCGAGCAGCAGCCGCCCGATGCCCTCGCCGTGGCGGTCTCGGCGGACGTAGACCGAGTCCTCGACGCTGGTGCGGTAGGCGGCCCGCTCGCGATAGGGCGACAGGGAGGCGAAACCCACGATGTCCCCGCCTGCGGGTGCCGCCGGATCGATGGCCACGATGGCCGAGAAGGCGCCGCTGCGGGCTGCCAGCCAGTCCTGCTGGTCCTCGAGGGTGCGCGGCACGAGGTCGAAGGTGGCCACGGTCTGGAGGACCTCGTGGTTGTAGATGGCGCGGATCTGCTCGGCGTCGGCCGCCGTCGCCAGGCGCAGTGACAGGCTCTCCACGGACGGGAGGGTAGTGGGATGGCCCGATTTCGGGATTCGGCCGTAGCAGGCCGGCCACACCGACCGCTAGGCTCGCCGTTCGGCTTGCGGGCTCGCTCGCGCGCCCCAAAGCCCTCTTAGCTCAGTCGGCAGAGCAACGCCATGGTAAGGCGTAGGTCGTCGGTTCGATTCCGACAGAGGGCTCGACCACACGGTCGGGTCCACCGGCCGCGGCAAAGCCCTGGCGGCGTAGCTCAGTTGGTCAGAGCATCCGGCTCATAATCGGAAGGTCATCGGTTCGATCCCGATCGCCGCTACAAGTCCACAACACAACAACCACAGGCACCACACAGGAGACGGTCTCCCATGAGCAAGGCGAAGTTCGAGCGTACGAAGCCGCATGTGAATATCGGCACGATGGGTCATATTGACCATGGGAAGACGACGTTGACGGCGGCGATCTCGAAGACGTTGGCGGATCGTGGGTTGGCGCAGTACACGCCGTTCGATCAGATCGACAAGGCGCCGGAGGAGAAGGCGCGTGGGATCACGATCTCGATC
>JBJOMQ010000042.1:0-14629 GCA_046052275.1 Actinomycetota bacterium
ACGATCGTGCTCGACCAGAACTATCGAAGCACGCAAACCATTCTCGACGCCGCAAATTCCGTCATCCGCAACAACCCCCGTCGCCAGGACAAGCAGCTGTGGAGCGAACTCGGCGAGGGTGAGCAGATCGTCAGCTATCGCGCCGACGACGAGGGAGACGAGGCCGTCTGGGTGGTGCGCACGCTGCAGGAGGTGCAGCGCGAGCGCCGTTATCTCTGGAAGGACATGGCGGTCTTCTACCGGACGAACGCCCAGAGCCGAGTGCTCGAAGAGGCGCTCATGCGGTTCGGAGTTCCGTACCGCGTCGTCGGGGGCACTCGCTTCTACGACCGCCGAGAGGTGAAGGATGCGATGGCGTACCTGCGCGCTGTCGTGAATCCAGCCGACGAGGTGAGCGTGAAGCGAGTGCTCAACGTGCCCAAGCGCGGCGTCGGAGAAGGCAGCATCGCCAAGGTCGACGCACTCGCCACCGCTGAGGGCATCACCTTTGTCGACGCGCTCCGTCGCTCTGGTGACGCCGGCATCGGAGGCGCTGCTGCCCGTGGCATCGAGGCGTTCGTCACCCTCCTCGACGAGGCACGGGCTCGGCTGCACGACGACTCATCGCCCGGCGACATCCTGCAGCACGTGCTTGAGGCCAGTGGCTATCTCGCCGAGCTCGAGGCAGAGGAGAGCCTCGAGGCCGCGGGCAGGCAGGAGAACCTCGGCGAGCTTGTCGGTTCAGCGCGCGAGTTCACGAGCATCGACGACTTCCTCGAGCGAGTGTCGCTCGTTGCCGACACCGACGACATCGACGACGACGACCGAGTGGTGCTGATGACACTTCACAGTGCCAAGGGCCTTGAGTATCCGGTGGTGTTCATCGTCGGCATGGAGGAGGGAATCTTCCCGCACAGCCGAGCTCTCACCGAGCCGCACGAGATGGAGGAGGAGCGACGTCTCGCCTACGTCGGCATCACCCGCGCCCAGCGGTGCCTCTACCTGGCGCATGCCTGGAGTCGACAACTCTTCGGCAACACCAACTTCAATCCGCCATCGCGCTTTCTCGACGAGATCCCCGGCGACCTGCTCGATACGCGGGGCCGCAGCGGTTCGGGGGGCTCGTATGGGGGACGGGCGGCATATCGCAGCGGCGGCGTGCCGTCCTATCGGTCGTCGGGTGATCGCCGACCCGCAGTGAGCGGGTTCGACCCCGACGAAGAGGGTGACGACCACCGCGAACGCGTCGTTGACGCTGCCATGGCGCACCGGCATTCGGCGCCACAGCGCAGCGGCGCCGATGCCATCGGGCTGCGTGTCGGCGACGACGTCGAACACCCGTCATTCGGCGATGGGATCATCATCGAGATCCGCGGCGATGGCGATCATGCCATCGCCACCGTCCGCTTCTCGGGCTCGGTCACGAAGCATCTGTCGCTGGCCTGGGCACCGCTCTCGCGCCGTGGCTGAGCAACTGTCGTCGCTGTCGGCGAGCCGCGAACTGGCACCGCACGTCCTCCGCAGGCGCCGGCTGCTGTCGCAGGGGTGGGCGATCGCGGCGATCGCCTGGTCGCTCGTCAGGACCATGCTGGCGTGGGTGCTGCTCGGCGACTACGGGCTGAACCCGTGGGCGTACCTGTGCGTCGACCTGTCGACGTCGATAGTCCTCGGCCAGTCGATGCCGCGCATGGTGGTGGGATTCGTCGATGGCCGCCGCCGCACGGCGATGCGCTGGGGGGCGCTCACGGCGATCGCCTACGCCATCCCCGACGTCTACCTGTTCACCAGCACCGAGCGAATCCCGGCGGTCACTGTCGGCGTGCTGGTGTTCGTCATCGCCACCGGGCTGACGACGACGGCTCTCACAGTCGGACGCCGGATCCGGTCGGCGCGTGCCGGCGTGATTCAATTGGAGCCATGAAGGCAGCCATCCTCTTCGAGAGCCTCACCGGCACCACCCGCACCGCCGCCGGTCTCATCGCCGCCGACCTGCAGCAGCTCGGCTGGAGCGTCACCGGCGTCTCCCCAGTTCGCCGGCCCGACCTGCAGTCCGTGCAGGAGGCCGACCTGGTGGTCGTCGGCACCTGGGTGCACGGTCTGTTCGTCGTCGGCCAGGCACCGTGGGGTATCGGCGCGATCGAGCGGATGCCGGTGATGCGCGGCAAGCGCGCCGCCACCTTCTGCACGTACGCCCTGCATCCGGGGGGCACGCTCGACCGCATGGAGACAGCGCTTCGCCTCGTGGGCTGCGATGTCGTCGGCGGTGTCGCCCTGCACAGGGCGCGGCTCGCCGGCCACGCCGAGGAGTTCGCCAGCCGGCTCGCTGCGACCATGTCGGCCGCTGCCTGAGACGACTCCGCCCTCGCCGCTCAGTCGGCGGTCGTCGGGGTGGTGGCGACAAGGTCGAGCGTCAGCAGCCCATCGTCACTGACGATCGGCTGCACTCCGACGGGTGGCAGTGCCAGCTGGTCGATGCCGACGGTGCGGCCGTCGCAGTCGGTGAAGTTCCGGGTGCCGGGCGTCAGCTCGACGGGGCACGTCGGGTCGCGGTCGGCGGGATAGGCGAGGTAGATGGCCCATCCTTGGCGGGGATCGTCGCCGGTGTGGTCGAGCACGATCGAGCGGTCGCTGCCGATGAGGTCGGCCATCACGAGCGGACCGCCCTCAGCGACGATCTCGGCAAAGGTGTCGACGCTCCCGAGGTCCTGGTAGGTGGGCAGCAGGATCTCCTCGGTCTCGACGGCGTTGTCGGCGATGAGGGCCGCCACGCCCCAGAGGGCGAGCCCCAGCACGGCGAAGAAGGCGATGCCGGCGGCCACCGGGATGACCGCTCGGGCGAGGGTCGACGTCGGCCTCGTGCGTGCCATCGGGAACAGTCTGCCCGGGATCGAGTGGAATTGAGACAGCGGCGGCCGTGGTCGTAGGGTCAGGGCCGTGAAGCGCCCGTATCGAGTAGTGGTGGCAAAGCCCGGACTCGACGGCCACGACCGCGGCGCCAAGACCATCACCCGGGCACTCCGTGACCACGGGTTCGAGGTGATCTACACCGGCCTGCACCAGACACCCGAGCAGATCGCGGAAACGGCCCTGCAGGAAGACGTCGACGCCGTCGGACTGTCGCTGCTGAGTGGCGCGCATCTGACGCTCTTCCCACGGGTCATCGCAGAACTGCGATCGCGTGGGCTGGGTGACCTACTGGTGTTCGGCGGTGGCGTCATCCCCGACGCTGATGCCCGCGCCCTTCACGAGCAGGGCGTCGCCGAGATCTTCGGCCCGGGCAGTTCGCTGCGGGCCATCAGCCAATGGCTCGAGGCTGCCCTCGATGCCCGAGAGGAAGGCACCTGATGGACCTGTTCGAGTACCAGGGCAAGCAGTACTTCGCGCGATACGGCATTCCCGTCAGCCCCGGCGATGTGGCGACCACCGTCGACGAGGCAGTGCGCGCCGCCGAGGCGGCTGGCTACCCGGTGGTGGTGAAGGCACAGGTCCGCGTCGGCGGACGCGGCAAGGCCGGTGGCATCAAACTGGCGGCCACCGCGGACGAGGTGCGACTTCACGCCGGCAACATCCTCGGCATGGACATCAAGGGGCATGTGGTCAAGCGCGTGTGGGTCGAGCATGCCAGTGACATCGAGAAGGAGTACTACGCCTCTTACTCGCTCGACCGAGCAGCGAAGAAGCATCTCCTCATGCTGAGTGCCCAGGGCGGCGTCGAGATCGAGGCGGTCGCCGAGACCGACCCAGATGCAATCGTGATGCTGCACATCGACCCGGTCGACGGGATTGCCCTCGACACCGCGCGCGATGCGGCAACACGGGCGAAGATCGACAGCGCGGCAGTCGACGGCGTCGCCGACATGCTGGTGCGGCTCTACCGCTGCTTCACCGAGGGCGATTGCGACCTCGCCGAGATCAATCCGCTCATCCTCCGGCCCGATGGCGGCGTGCACGCACTCGATGCCAAGGTGAGCCTCGACGGCAATGCGGCATTTCGCCACCCCGAGTGGGACGAGTACCGGGCAACCGAGGAGCTCGACGCCCGCGAGCAACTGGCGCGCACCCACGACCTGCAGTACATCGGCCTCGACGGATCCGTGGGCATCATCGCCAATGGCGCCGGCCTGGCGATGAGCACGCTCGACGTCGTCAACCAAGTCGGCGGCAGCGCTGCGAACTTCCTCGACATCGGCGGTGGTGCGAACGCCGACATGATGGCGGCGGCGCTCGAAGTGATCAACTTCGACCAGAACGTGCGCAGCATCTTCATCAACATCTTCGGCGGCATCACTCGTGGCGAGGAGGTGGCCAAGGGGATCGTCGAGGCAATGGGGCGCGTCGATCTTCGGGCACCGATCGTGATCCGGCTCGATGGCACGAATGCCGAGCAGGGCCGCGAGATCCTTGCGTCGGCCGGCATTCCCGAGTCGAAGCTGATGTCGAAGCCAACGATGCTCGAGGCCGCCCGCACTGCGGTGGCCATTGCGAACGGAGCGAACTGACATGGCCATCTTCGTCAATGCAGACACCAAGGTCGTGGTGCAAGGCCTCACGGGCGGACAGGGCAAGTACCACGGCCTGCGTAATCGGGCGTACGGCACGAAGGTGGTTGCTGGCGTGACGCCAGGCAAGGGCGGGAGCGACGTCGAGGGCATCCCGGTGTTCGACAGCGTTGCCGAGGCCGTTGCAGCGACGGGTGCCGATGCGTCGTTCATTGCAGTACCGCCGCGTGCGGCCTCGTCGGCAGTCATCGAGGCAGCATCGGCCGGTATCGGCTTCGTGGTGTGCATCACCGAGGGCATTCCTGCACAGGACGAAGCCCGCACGTACAACCGTCTCGTGCGCGACTTCCCGCGCACCCGACTGCTCGGCCCGAACTGCCCGGGCATCATCAGCCCCGGCAAGTGCAACATCGGAATCACCGCCGGCGAGATCGCTCAGCCCCCGACCACCGGCGGACCAAACGTCGGCATCGTCAGCAGATCCGGCACGCTCACCTATCAGGCCCTCTACGAGCTCAAGCAGCGCGGCATCGGCGTGAGCACGTGCGTCGGCATTGGAGGCGATCCTGTCCCCGGGACCAACTTCATCGACTGCCTCCGCGAGTTCCAGGCGGATCCCGAGACGCACGCCATCATCATGATCGGTGAGATCGGCGGCTCGGCCGAGGAAGAGGCGGCCGAGTTCATCTCCGCACATGTCACCAAGCCGATGAGCGCCTATATCGCCGGCGTCACGGCGCCGGAAGGCAAGAAGATGGGTCATGCCGGTGCCATCACGAGCGGGGGCAAGGGCACAGCGCAGGGCAAGATGGCTGCGCTGCGCGAGGCGGGCGTGCGGGTTGGACAGAACCCCACCGAGGCCGGCGAGTTGATGAGCGACATCGTCGCGTCGCTTCGTCGCTGACGGTCAGCCTGCGGTAGCGACCGCTGCACTACGATCACGGCGCCCTATGTCGGAGCAGACCGAGACCCGAACTGGCTGGCTGTCGCGCGACGACCTCAACAACATCCGCGCCAACGTGCCGCTGGTCTATGTCGACGCCGTGCCGGTGCGCGTGGACGAACTGGGCCGGGTGACCAAGGTCGGCATGCTCCTGCGGCAGGCCGCCGACGGCACCATCAGCCGCATGGTCGTGAGCGGCCGAGTGATGTACGGCGAACGGGTCCGCGATGCGCTGCTCAGGCATCTCGAGAAGGACCTGGGGCCTGTCGCACTGCCGCGCATCCCAGCCGAGGTGGCACCGTTCACGGTCGTCGAGTACTTCCCGGATCCTGACGTGAGCGGGTTCCACGACCCGCGGCACCATGCGGTGAGCTTGGCCTTCGTCGTCCCGGTCGCCGGCGACTGCCAGCCGACGCAGGAGGCGCTCGATCTGCGGTGGTTCTCACCTGCCGAAGCGACGAGCGAAGTCGTACGCCGCGAGATGACCGGCGGACACGACCGGCTGATCCGGCTGGCCCTGGCCCACGTCGGCTGCCTCCCGTAGGGAGGCGAGTCAGCGAGGGCGCTTCCGGGGCCGTCGCGGGAAGGGATCCGGCCTCGGCTGGGGCGGGGCCACGACGTCGGTGTCGTCGTCGAGCGGCACCGTGATGCCGTCGGTGTCGATGTCGACCGGCTGGTCGCTGGCCGCAATCACAATGGGCGCCTCTTCCTTCACCCGCCGCCCGAGCACCTTGTCGATGCCGAGCATGCCTGCGGCGAGGATCGCTCCGCCGGTGCCGTAACGCCGTCGGGCGGTGGCCACCGGGTCGACGGCGGGCGGCAGGGGGGCGGTGGTCGCGACCCACCCGGGCTGCGAATCGTCGGTGTCGGTGTCGGCGGCGCCGGTGTCGAGGTCGTCGGGCGGCAGCGGCAGACCCGACTCGCGGTCCGTCGGCGTGGGCTCCATCGGCCGAACCCTACCCAGCGCGCGCCATCGCCGGGTATCGCAGAGATCACGCGGGCGGAATCGCCCGTCGCGTACGCTGGAGAGGTGCCCGAGGGCGACACCATTCACCGCTCGGCGGCGGCGCTGCGGACAGCGCTGGTCGGCCGCCCCATCATGGTGTTCGATGCTCCTCGCCTCTACGGGCCTCGGCCCGCCATGGGACGGGTGATCGAGCGTGTCGAGAGCCACGGCAAGCATCTCGAGATCTTCTTCGACGATGGCATCGTGCTGCACACGCACATGCGCATGACCGGCTCATGGCATCTCTATCGCACCGGAGAGCGGTGGCGTCGATTCCGCGGCGAGACCCGCGTCGTCATCGAGGTGCCGGAGTGGGTGGCGGTGTGCTTCAACGCCCCCGATGTCGAGACATTCCGCGAATTCGATCCGATGCGCCATCCGCGGTTCGGACGGCTCGGTCCCGATCTGTGCACGGCGACGAAGGATCAGCTCGAAGAGTGCGTGCGCCGCCTCGTGCACTATCCCGAGCGCGACATGCCCGTCGCTGAGGTGCTGCTCGACCAGCACGTGATGTGCGGTGTCGGCAACGTCTATCGCAGCGAGATCCTCTGGGCGTGCGAGATCAGTCCCTTTGCGACGGTCGCCGATCTCGACGTGGCCGACTGGGTCCAGATCGTCAACGCCGCCACCCGGATGCTGCGCAGCAATCTCTCGCGTTCGGGGCGTGTCACGCAGCCCGAGGTTCCCGGCGGACTCGCCGTGTACGGACGCAATGGTCGGCCTTGCGCACGGTGCGGCCACACGGTCGAGGTGCGCCGCTCGGGCGATTACGCGCGGCTCGTGTACTTCTGCGGCGGCTGCCAGCGTCGCTACGAGCCGCCGGTGCGCTCGATGCCGAAGTCGACGGTGCGCGAGATGGATCCTCACCCCGCTGCTGCGATGTTCCTGTCCGACCTTCCCTGGCGGCGAGACGCAGCAGGCTGACGGTCAGACGCCGCGCAGCAGCGCGAGCACAGTGGTCCACCCATCGCTGAGCGCCACGCTGGTGTCGTGCGCCGGATGGGCGATGCCGGCAACAGTCCGGTACACGGCGGTAGCGAGTGCAGTGGCAACGACGTCGCCTGCCCCGGTGGCACGCATCACAGCAGTCTCGGCGAGCGTGAGTGCCTGGTCGCGGAGACCGAGCGCTGCGCACGACGACGCTCCGGCGATCCCTGCGAAGACGTCATCGAGGTACGTCGATACATCGGAGGCGAGAACCGCATCAGCGAGCTCATGGGCGCGGACATGCTCGCCGCTACACGACCGAACGAGTGCCTCTGCAGCGTCGGCGAACGGATGGGTTCCGTCAGCCTCGCGAGCGACCTGCTCGATGGCAACAGAGGCCAGGTCGGCGTCGCCGCGTTGCAGAAGAGCGACGGCACGCACGAGAAAGGGCTCGCCCTGCTGTGCACCGATTGCCGCAAGCGCAGAGATGGCGCGGTCGGCAGAATCGATCGCCTCCGATGGGTGACCGCGGTGCATCGCTGCGCCAGCGAGGGCGATCAGCGGGACAGGCCCGTTGCGGGCGATGCCGGCGATCGCAGCAAGCTCTTCCATCGTGCGCTGTGCTGCGCCCATCCGTCCGGTAGCGATCTGGGAGCGGAGCAGCGGTGCCAGTGCCTGGGCGAGGCCGTAGTCGTCGCCGATCCGCTTGAACTGGGCGCGGGCGCGCTCGGCCAACTGCAGAGAGTCGTCGAGCTCGCCGCGCCACAGGGCCAGTTGGGCAAGGAGGGTGTCCATCATGCCGACAGCCCAGCGGTCGCCGCGGAGATCCGCCTCGCGGGCGACGCCGCGGGCAAGCGACTCGGCACGGTCGAAGTGGCGCTCGTAGAACTCGACGAAGGCGAGCAGGCCAAACGCCCATCCCACGCCGTTGCGGTCTCCCATCTGGCCGAGTGCGGTAGCGGCGCGGTTGAGGCGCTCGCGGGCGGTGTCGAGCTCTCCCGACAGGAATGCGATCCACGCCCGGTGCTGCTCGACGTACGCCATGCCACGTTCGTCGCCGGTGGCCGCATAGATGCCGTCAGCCTCGCCGAGGAACCACTCGGCGTCGGCAAGCGATCCGCCGAACATCTCGATGAAGCCGCGAAGGCGGAGGGCGCCGGCGAGAAGGTCGCGTCGGCTCGTGCCGCGGAGCAGGTCGATCGACCGGCCAAGTTCGCGGCGAGCATCGTCGGAGCGCCCGCTGTTGTTGGCGAGCAGCCCGCGTAGCCGGTGCACCGTTGCAGCAAGGACGACGTCGTCGCCGGTGTCGGCGAGGTGTTGCACCCTGTCGAGATCGCGTGTCGCCGTCGCTGCATCGCGCCGCTCGACCGCAGCACTGGCGCGCACGATGAGCAGCTGGGCCACCTGGCGGTGTGAGCTGCGGAGTTGGCGCTGCGATTCGTCGCCGTGGTAGTCGAGAAGGTCGAGCGCCCGCGATGAGAGACGCGAGGCAGCACGCAGGCTGCCGGTGTCGAGCGCGCGCTCTGCAGCGCTGCTGAGGGCGCTCACAGCGGCGGGCTTGATGTCGCTGGCGACACCCTGGACGCGGCCGATCTCGTCGACGAGCTCGGCGGCGGCAGCGAGGTGGTGGGCGCGCTCGTCTGCAAGCGACGGGGAGGCAGACATTGCGGCGGCCACCGCAGCGTGGCGCACGGCGCGGGCCGCCTTGGTGAGTGTCTGGTAGGCGGCATCGCGCACTGAGTCGCTGCAGAACTCCCACCGGTTGCCCTCGACGTCGAGCAGGCCCAGCTCGTCGAGTTCGTGCACGGTGTCGGCGGAGAAATCCTGGCCGAGGCCGGCCGCGAACTGCTCGAGGCCCGTCATGCGCCCCGACGTGCCGAGGACGGCAGCGTTCTCGAGTACCTGTCGCTGCTCTGGACTGAGCTGGTCGAGCCGGGCCGCGATGACGCTGCGGAGCGTGTCGGGCAGCTCACGGGCTCCTGATGGGTCGGTCGGCCCCGCCGCGTCGGCGAATGCGGCGAGCTCGACGAGGAAGAGGGGGTTCCCGCCGCTGCGGTCGTAGAGGGCAGAGATGAACTGCTCATCGGGCACGTCGAGCAGTTGCCGGGCCAGTTGTTCGGTATCGGTCCGGGTGAGCGGCTGCAGCACCATCGTCAGCACGTTCGTCCGCTCGGTCGGAGGCGGCCAGTCGACGTCGGCGCCAGGTCGGGTCGTGGTGATGATCGCCAGGTCGCATCGGGCCAGTGCGGCGACGAGATGGTGCAGGAGTTCGATGAGGTCGTGGTCTGCCCAGTGGAGGTCGTCGATGCTGAGGACCACGGGTCCTGACGCGGCGCGAGCCTCGAGCACCGCTGCGACGGCATCGTGCACGACGCTGCGCGCCGTAGCGGCGTCGAGCTTGTCGATCGGGGACGGGTGGCCGAAGAGATGGGCGAGCACATCGACGAGCCGGCTTCGGTCGGCCGGCGGAGCCGACGGGAGCAGCCCAGCTGCCCGCTCGTCGCCCACCTCGCGCAACACGGAGAGATCGGCGGCGGGATCGAGGTCGAGGTAGTTCGCGACGGCCGATGCGATGGGAAACCATCCATTCGACTCGCCGTACGGCACGCAGGCCCCCTCGAGGACTGCCACCTCTCGGCCGTCGCGGAGCCGGCGCACCACCTCGTCGACCAAGCGACTCTTGCCGATGCCGCTGTCGCCGACGACGTGCATGAGGACCATCCGATGACTGGCCGACATCATGGCCAGTGACGCCTCGGCGAGGGCAAGTTCGGTATCGCGTCCGACAATGGGCACGGTGCGGCGGCGATGCCGTGCCCCGGGCGGCGCAATCGGCGCCCTCGCGATCCAGGCCTCGACGGATTGTTCGCGGCCCTTGGCGTGGAACTCGCCGATGGGCTCGTAGTCGAAGGTGTGCGAGGTGAGGCCGAAGGTGGTGGGTCCGACGAGCACTGCCCCGGGCGGTGACGCTGTCTGCAGTCGGGCGGCCGTGTTCACCACGTCGCCCATTGCCGTGTAGTCGGTGCCGGCCAGCGTGCCGACGAGCACCTCGCCCGTGTTGATTCCGATTCGCATCTGGAATCCGGTGTCGCCGGGGAGCGACGTGCTGCGCGATGCGAGGACCTCCTGCATCCGCAGTCCCGCCCGAACCGCTCTCTCGGGGTCGTCCTCGTGCGCGACCGGGGCACCGAAGAGGGCGAGCATCCCGTCACCGAGCAGCTTGTCGACGCTGCCGCCGTACTCGGTGACGACCTCGACGAGCTGTTCGAAGCATCTGTCGACGATGCGCTTCACCTGTTCGGGGTCGAGGTGCTCGCTGAGGCTGGTGAAGCCGACCAGGTCGGCGAAGAGCACGGTGACGATCCGGCGTTCCTCGGCCTGGGCGCCGGTGACCGGGGTTCCGCACGACGGGCAGAACCGCGAGCCGGCGGGGGCCGAGGCGCCGCAGGCCGGGCACAGGATCATGTATCGAGCGTATGCCATGGCCGAGCGTGCCCCTCCAGCCACAAATCGGCTGGCGGGGGTGCAAAGCGGTGGTCCGGTCGCGAGACTGTCCCCCATGACCGACATGTCCGTCGCCCCGAACCGTTCCCGTACGGCCGCCGCCCGAGCCGTCGATGCGAGCAAGGTGTACGGGGGTGGCGACAGCGAGGTCCGCGCGCTCGACGGCATCACCGTCGAATTCGAGGCCGGTCGATTCACCGCAATCATGGGTCCATCGGGCTCGGGCAAGAGCACGCTGATGCACTGCATGGCTGGACTCGACTCGCTCACGTCCGGCGAGGTGTTCATCGGCGAGACGCCGCTCGCAACGCTCAACGACCGGCAGCTCACCGAGCTTCGCCGTACGGCAGTCGGCTTCATCTTCCAGGCCTACAACCTCGTGCCGACGCTCACGGCGCTCGAGAACATCACGCTGCCCCTGCTGCTCGGCGGCAGCGAGGGCGACCGCCAGTGGGTCGATACGGTCATCGACACTGTCGGACTCCGCGACCGACTTGACCACCGGCCGAGCGAGCTGTCCGGCGGCCAGCAGCAGCGCGTGGCCGTTGCCCGGGCGCTCGCAAGCCAGCCGACGATCATCTTCGCCGACGAGCCCACCGGCAACCTCGACAGTCGCACAGGTGCCGAGATCCTCACCTTCATGCGCCGCGCTGTCAGCGACCTCGGCCAGACCATCGTGATGGTCACGCACGACCCGGGCGCAGCGAGCTACTCGGATCGAGTCGTGTTCCTGGCCGACGGGCGCATCGTCGACGAGATGCACGAGCCGACAGCCGAGCGTGTGCTCGACAAGATGAAG
The DNA here is from genome assembly GCA_046052275.1 of Actinomycetota bacterium. GTDB lineage: Bacteria > Actinomycetota > Acidimicrobiia > Acidimicrobiales > Ilumatobacteraceae > UBA668. Next base: position 11,658 of record JBJOMQ010000042.1, read on the forward strand.
CACCTCGGAGAGTGATGCGGTGTTCCGTCTCAGCCTGAGGAACGTGTGGAGCCGCAAGGGCCGGCTCGTGATCACAGCGATCGCAGTTGTGGCGGGTACGGCGTTCCTGAACGGTGTCTTCGTGCTCACCGGCACGATCCGCCAGTCGCTGTCGCAGGTGTTCGCCGACGCGTATGCCGACACCGATGCCTTCGTGCGGTCGGCGCGGGTCATCGAGGGCGACTTCGGCGAGGAGGCGCGCGACCGGATTCCGGTGGAGATCGTCGACACCGTGCGATCGGCCGACGGCGTGCTCGAGGCCGATGGCTACGTGGTTGGTGTCGCCGTGGTCACCTTCGAGGGCACGCCACTTGGCGTCGACGGTCCGCCGAAGTTCGGAGCCTCGTGGGTCGGCGGCGAGGTATCGCCATGGGACATCGACGAGGGCGCGCCCCCGGTCGCGCCCGGCGAGGTCGTCATCGATCGGGCGTCAGCGCGGTTCGGCGGCGTCGAGATCGGCGACTCGGTGACGATCACCACGGCCACCGGCTCTCAGGAGTTCACCGTGGTGGGTATCGCCACCTTCGCCGGCGCCGACAGCTTCGGCGGCGTCAACTGGTCGTTCTTCGAACTGACGGTCGCCCAGCAGTTGCTCACTGGTGCAACCGACGCCCTGGATGCGGTGCTGGTAGCCGGCGACGACGGCATCGACGAGGTTGCGCTTGCCGACAGCATCGACGCGGCGATCGGTGACCCCGAGGTCGAGGTGCTGACCGGCACCGAGATCACCGAGGAGAGCCAGTCGGCCATCCAGCGGGCACTCGGCTTCATCACCATCTTCCTGTCGGTCTTCGCCCTCATCTCGCTCTTCGTCGGCAGTTTCATCATCTTCAACGTGTTCTCCATCAGCGCAGCCCAACGGCAGCGGGAGAATGCGCTGCTGCGGGCGATCGGCGCCACGCGCGGCCAGGTGACTCGATCGCTGTTCGTCGAGGCTGCCGTGGTGGGGTTCAGCGGGTCGCTGGTAGGCGCCACCGCGGGGGTCGGTCTTGCCTGGGCACTGCTGGCACTGCTGAATGCCATCGGCTTCGGACCCGGCACGACCGACCTCGTCGTTGGCGTGCAGGGGTTCATCGGAACGATGTTCGTGGGCATCGGCGTGACGCTGGCCTGCGCCGTGGTGCCCGCCCTTCGCGCAGGCAGAGTGCCGCCGCTGGCGGCGATGCGCGACGTCGCCGTCGACCGCTCAGCAGCCTCGCGTCGTCGACTCGTCATCGGTGGAATTGCGCTTGCGCTCGGCGCGCTGTCGGTGGCCGGCGGGTTCTCCGGATCGTCGATGCTGCTCGGGCTGGGCATCGCCCTCGTGTTCATCTCGATGGTGATCGTCGGCCCGTTCATCGCCGCACCCGTCGCCAGGTCGACGTCGCCGCTGCTCACCCGTCTTCGCGGGGCCGCCGGCACGATGTCGGCCCGCAATGCGGCACGCAACCCGAAGCGGACTGCAGTCACCGCAATGGCGCTTGCCGTTGGCCTGTCGCTGATGATTGCCGTGGCGACCCTTGGCGCCTCGGCGAAGGCGAGCGCGCGGGTCATCATCGGTGAGGCGTTCACCGCCGACTACGTGGTGTCGGAGAAGCTTCAGAGTGGCTTTGGCCTGCCGACTGCGGTGGCCGATGCGCTCGACGGTGCAGGAGTCGGCGACGCAGTCGGCTTCGCCGGCGCGCAGTTGCAGCTGAACGAGCAAGACGACAGTGGCGCACGAGACTGGAGAGCGAAGGCGGTCATCGCTGTGTCGCCCCAGAATGCGGCGGCCGTGCTCGAGCTGGGATTCGTCGAGGGCGGGTTCGGCGATCTCACGCGCGACGGCATCCTCTACGCGCAGGACAAGGCCCAGCGCGACGGGCTGGGCCTCGGCGACACGGTGCGCGCCAAGCTGCTCGACGGCACCGAGGTTGATCTCACGGTGCAGGGCATCTACAGCGATGACACGTTCGGCAACCTGATGGTCGACCGCGCCCTGTTCGACGGGCAGGCATTCCCGCTGTTCGACTTCGCCGTCTTTGCCCGCACCGAGGGTGGCGTGAGCCCCGAGAACACCGCGGCGCTGCAGGCGGTGCTCGACGAGTTCCCGTCGGCCAAGCTGCAGAGCCGCGACGAGTTCATCGACGCCCAGGACGATCAGGTCGACGGCTTTCTCAACTTCATCTACGGCCTACTCGGCATGTCGATCTTCATTGCTGTCATCGGCATCGTGATCACGCTGTGGCTGGCGGTCTACGAGCGGCGACGCGAACTTGGACTCCTCCGTGCGGTCGGCATGACGCGCAAGCAGGTGCGGACGAGCGTGCTGTGGGAGAGCCTGATCACCGGCGCAGTGGGCGTGGTGTTCGGGCTGGTGCTGGGCACCTCGCTCGGATGGATCATCGTCCGGTCGTTCCGCGATGAAGGCCTTCGCGAGTTCGCTCTTCCGGCGTCGACAATCGCCACGGCATCGGTCGCAGTCCTCGTCTTTGCTGCGCTGGCCGCCTTCCTCCCGGCGCGCAAGGCGGCGAAGTCCGACATGCTCGATGCAATCGCCACGACCTGAGCGAGTCGGCATGAGTGCATCCAATGGTGTCCTCCGACTGTCCGAGGCGTTGCGCGGCTTCCTCGACGAGCGGCATCTCGCCACACTGGTGACGTTGCGGGCTGATGGCTCACCGCATGCCGTGCCGGTCGGGTTCACGAGGTTGGAGACCGACGAGGGCCTCGTCCTGCGGGTCATCACCTTCGCTGGCTCGGTGAAGGCGGCGAACGCCGCGCGACGCGGACGGGCCGCCATCATGCAGGCCGACGGCGGCAGGTGGGTCACGTTCGAGGGAACGGTCGAACTGCAGAGTGACGACGCGTCGGTGGCCGGTGCCGTCGCCGCGTATGCGGCGAGGTACCGGCCACCGAAGGAGCGGGTCGACCGTGTGGTGGTCGCAATCCGGATTGATCGCGTGATGTGCAGC
>JBJOMQ010000043.1:0-14524 GCA_046052275.1 Actinomycetota bacterium
GCTGCTGCACCGCCACAAGCGCCTCGGTATCTGGCTGCAGCCCGGCGGGCACATCGACGCCGGCGAGACGCCGTGGCAGGGCGCCCTGCGGGAGGCCCATGAGGAGACCGGCCTGCCGGTGGCCCTCGCCGACGAGCGCCTGGTGCATGTCGACGTGCATCCCGGCCCGCGGCGGCACACGCACCTCGACCTGCGGTACCTGGTGACGGCGCCCCACGTGCCCCCTACCCCGCCCGAGGGCGAGAGCGCCGAGGTGGAGTGGTTCCCGTGGCACCGGGCGGTGGCGATGGCCGAGCCCGGGCTGGAGGGCGTGCTGCGGTCACTGCAGCCGGGTGAGCCGGTGCTGCGCGCGGCGCGGCACGGCGATGCGCTCGACGCAGCGCACGTGTATCTGCGGAGCCGCAGGTTCGGGATCCCCGAGGTGCCCACGGTGCACGACGAGCGCGAGATCCGGCGCTGGATGAACGACGATGTGGTGGGCCGCACCGACATGTGGGTGGCCGAGCTCGACGGCACGGTGGTGGGATTGCTGGTGCTGGGTCCGGGGTCGCCGGGTGAGGACGGCCGGCGCGCCGGGTGGATCGAGCAGCTGTACCTCGACCCGGCATGGATGGGCCGCGGTCTCGGCGACCGGTTCGTCGAGGTGGCCAGGTCGCAGTGCCCGGGCGGGCTGCAGGTGTGGACCTTCGCCGTCAACGAGCGCGCCCGGCGGTTCTACGAGCGGCACGGGTTCGTGCTCGAGGAGACGGGCGATGGCCGCGGCAACGAGGAACGTGCCGCTGATCTCCGCATGCGCTGGACTCCGGGCGCGGGCTGACGCACGTCGCCCCGGTCGCCGGACGCGACCGAGGGCGGCCCCGGCAAGAAATTCGCCGGTGACCGCCCTCGGAACGGTGTGATGCGGTTGGTCAGCCGACGACGAGTCGTGCGAGGGCGATGTCGCTGGTGCCCTGGTCCGCTGCGTTGCCGGCGACGACGATCTTGCCGTCGGACTGCACTGCTACGGCGGCACCGGTGTCGTTGCCGTCGCCGAACGACAGATTGACGACGCCGTCGGGCGTGCCGTCGTCGGCGGTGCCGAAGTCGGGATCGGCGGTGCCGTCGGCCAGCAGTCGAACCACGAAGGCATTCGAGGTGTCGCCGGTGCTGGTGGTCGTACCGACAGCGACGATCTTGCCGTCGGACTGCTGTGCGATGGCGACGATCGAGTCGTCGCCATCGCCGAGTGACAGACCGACGACACCCTCGGGCGTGCCGTCGTCGGCGTTCGTGCCGAAGGCGGCGTCGAGCGAGCCGTCGGCCTCGAGTCTGGCGATTGCACCGTTGGTGCCGCTCGAGGACGAGTGCGTGCCGGCGACGACGATCTTGCCGTCGGACTGGACTGCGACCGCATCGGCAACGTCGTCCCCGTCGCCCAACGAGATGTTCACCACGCCGTCGGGGCTGCCGTCATCGGCAGTTCCGAAATCGGCGTCGAGCGAGCCGTCGGCGGCCATGCGGGCGACGACGATGTTCGACGAGTCGCCGCCGGTGCTGGTGCTGGTGCCGGCGACGATGATCTTGCCGTCGGACTGCACGGTGATCGAGCGGGCCTCGTCGTTGCCGTCGCCGAGCGACAGCGTCACCACGCCATCGGGGCTGCCATCGTCGGTGCCGACGCCGAAGGTGGTGTCGAGGCTGCCGTCGGCGTTCATGCGGGCCACGGCGATGTTGTTGCCGTCGGCACTCGACGTGGTGCCGGCGATGACGATCTTGCCGTCGGACTGGACGGCGACTGCGTCAGCGATGTCGTTGCCATCGCTGAGCGAGACCTGGACGAAACCGTCGGGTGTGCCGTCGTCGCTGCCGGTGCCGAACGTGGGGTCGGGCACACCACCGGTGTCGAGTCGCACGACGACGATGTTGGAGGTGGAGTCGGTGCTGGTGCTGGTGCCCACCACGATCAGCTTGCCGTCGGACTGTGCGGCGATGCCGCGGCCCTCGTCGTTGCCGTCGCCGAGGCTCAGGGTGACGGTGCCCTCGGGGCTGCCGTCGTCGGTGCCGGCGCCGAATGAGGCGTCGAGCGAGCCGTCGGCGGTGAAGCGCTCGACGAGCATGTTGGCCGAGGTGGTGCCCGAGTCGGCACTGGTGGTGGTGCCCACCACCACGATGGTGCCGTCAGCGCCGAGGATCATCCCGTTCGCTGTGTCGTCGCCCTCGCCAAGCGAGTACTCGACGGTTCCCTTGTCGCCGAACGACGTGTCGAGTGCCCCGGCACCGCCGCTGCTGCTGCACGACGCCAGTGTGAGGCCTGCGACGCTGGCCGCGACCGCTGCGAGCACTCGTGTGCGGCGGCGACGTCGAGTCGATGAGTGGATGCTGTCCATTTCGGGTCCCTTCCGAAGGTGGTTGTCAGGTGGTCTGACCCACGAGGGGAGTGATTCTGCCATTGCTGTTGACACAATCCCGTGACGGTTGACGATCGAACAGATGTTCGTCTACGGTCACAACCCCTATGGGGTTCCACAACCCGTCGATGCCATGGAGCGAACTCGAGCAGCGCCTGTCGGGACGCCGCCCCGACGGCCGGGCACCGGGCACGCCCGCCTGGAACGGCGGCGGTGACGGCCCCGCCCTCGGCCGGAAGCGGCAACCCTACGAGCCGCTGGCCGGGCCGGGCCCGGCGTCGCGGGCGACGGCGCCCTATGCCGAACTGCACTGCCACAGCAACTTCTCGTTCCTCGACGGCGTCGCCCATCCCGAGCAACTCGTCGAGGAGGCGTCCCGCCTGGGCCTCGAGGCGCTGGCGCTGACCGACCGCGACGGCCTCTACGGGGTGGTGCGATTCGCCGAGGCGGCGCGAGCCGTGGGGCTGGCCACGGTGTTCGGCGCCGAGGTGGGCATCACCGCCAGCGGTCGTGTGGCACTCGACGAACGGTGCACGGTCGAACAGGCAGGGGGCGGCCGACGCGATGGCGAGCCGGCAGATCGCGGTCGGGATCCGCGCGATCCGGCGCACGAGCCGCCGCACGTGGTGGTGCTCGCCGACGGCCCGACGGGCTATGCGCGGCTGTCGACGGCACTGTCGCTCGCCCACCTTGCCGGCGAGAAGGAGCGGCCGCGCACCAGCCTGCTCGATCTCGCCGATCGCGTTGGCGGACATGGCTGGGTGCTCACCGGCAGCCGCCACGGGGTGGTGCCGCGCGCACTGCAGCACGACGGCCCGGCAGCGGCCGCCCGCCAACTGCGCCAGCTCATCGAGCTGTTCGGGCGCGACCGGGTGCTGGTGGAACTGTGGGACCACGGCGATCCGCTCGACACGGCGCGCAACGACATGCTTGCCGAGCTCGCGGCGCGCCACGACGTGTCGTGCGTGGCGGCCAACGACGTGCGATACGCCACCACTGCGCAGCGCCGCCTTGCCTCGACGATGGCGGCGGTGCGCGCCCGCTGCAGTCTCGACGCGCTCGACTCGTGGCTGCCCGGTGCCGCATCGGCGCACCTGCGCAGCGGTGCCGAGCAGGTGCGGCGCTTCGCCCGCTATCCGGGCGTGCTCGACATGGCGGTGCAGATTGCCCGCTCCGCTGCCTTCGACCTGTCGCTCGTCGCCCCGAGACTGCCGCCGTATCCGTGCCCCGACGGCCCCGACGGACAGCCGCTCACCGAGATCGCGTTCCTGCGCCAGCTGGCCGAACTGGGCGGCCGGCACCGCTACGGCGAGCGCCCCGGACGCGGCGACGACCTGTCGCTGCGGGCGCGCGCCTGGAGCATGATCGACCACGAACTCGCCATCATCGAGTCGCTCGGCTTCGCCGGCTACTTCCTCGTCGTGTGGGACATCGTCGAGTTCTGCAACCGTGCCGACATCTTCTGCCAGGGGCGCGGCAGCGCTGCCAACAGCGCGGTGTGCTACTCGCTCGGCATCACGAAGGCCGATGCGGTGAGCCTCGGCCTGCTGTTCGAGCGCTTCCTGTCGCCCGAGCGCGACGGGCCGCCCGACATCGACCTCGACATCGAGAGCGGCCGCCGTGAAGAGGTGATCCAGTACGTGTACGAGCGCTATGGGCGGCACCACACTGCGCAGGTCGCCAACGTCATCACCTACCGGGCGCGCTCGGCGGTGCGCGACATGGCGCGAGCGCTCGGCTTCGCCACCGGCCAGCAGGATGCGTGGAGCAAGCAGGTCGATGCCTGGGGTCCGCTGTCGTCGGCGACGCGCAGCACCCCCGATCACGGCATCCCCGAGCAGGTGCTCGACCTCGCGCTGCAGGTGGAGGATGCGCCGCGGCACCTGGGCATCCACTCGGGCGGCATGGTGATCTGCGACCGTCCCGTCATCGAGGTGTGCCCGGTCGAGTGGGGGCGCATGAGCCGTCGCAGCGTGCTGCAGTGGGACAAGGACGACTGTGCGGCGGCAGGCCTCGTGAAGTTCGACCTGCTCGGCCTCGGCATGCTCAGCGCGCTGCATCACGCCGTCGACCTGATCGAGGAGTTCCGCGGCACGCGCATCGACCTTGCCGCCATTCCGCAGGAAGACGACGTGTACGCCATGCTGTGCCGCGCCGACTCGGTGGGCGTGTTCCAGGTCGAGAGCCGGGCACAGATGGCCACGCTGCCGCGCCTCAAGCCGCGTCGCTTCTACGACCTCGTGGTCGAGGTGGCGCTCATCCGGCCCGGTCCCATCCAGGGCGGGTCGGTGCACCCCTACATCCGCCGGCGCAACGGGCAGGAGCCCGTCACCTACCTGCACCCGCTGCTCGAGAACAGCCTCGGCAAGACCCTCGGCGTGCCGCTGTTCCAGGAGCAGCTGATGCAGATGGCCATCGACGTGGCGGGCTTCACCCCGGCCGAGGCCGACCAGCTGCGCCAGGCAATGGGCTCCAAGCGCAGCCGGGCACGCATGGAGCGGCTGAAGGCGCGCCTCTACGAGGGCATGGCCGAGCGGGGCATCACCGGCGCAGTGGCCGACGAGATCTTCGACAAGATGGCGGCCTTCGCCAACTACGGGTTCCCCGAGTCGCACAGCGTGTCGTTCTCGTATCTCGTCTACGCGTCAGCGTGGATCAAGTACCACGAGCCGGCGGCATTCTGCGCAGCGTTACTCAATGCCCAGCCGATGGGCTTCTGGAGTCCGCACTCGCTGTGCCAGGACGCCCGTCGCCACGGCGTGGTGGTGCGCACCCCCGACCTCAACGCATCGCGCGCCGATGCCACGCTTGAGCCGTGCGAGTCCAGCACCGGCGGCCTCGCAGTGCGACTGGGGCTGTCGTCGGTGCGCGGCGTGGGCAGCGAGCTGGCGCAGCGCATCGAGCACGAGCGGCAGCACGGTCCCTATGGCTCGCTCGAGCAGCTGGTGCGCCGCGTGCCCGGGCTGTCGCTGGCGCAGATGGAGGCGATGGCCACCGGTGGCGTCTTCGGCGAGAGCCTCGGCCTCGAGCGGCGTGCGGCGCTGTGGGCGGTGGGCGCAGCGCTGCAGTCGACACCCGACCACCTCGAGGGCGTGGTGACGGGGCAGCGGGCACCCTGCCTGCCGGGCATGGAGCCCGTCGAGGTGGCGGTGGCCGACCTGTGGGCCACGGGAGTGTCGCCGGAGGGGCATCCCACGTCGTTCCTGCGCGCCGAGCTGGCGGCCAAGGGGGTGGCCACCGCTGCCGACCTGGCGCATCTCGCCCCGCACGGCGAGGGGGGCGGCAAGGTGCTGGTGGCCGGCGTGGTGACGCACCGCCAGCGGCCGATGACGGCGCAGGGCACCACGTTCATGAACCTCGAGGACGAGACCGGGCTGGTGAACGTCGTGGTGTCGAAGGGGTGCTGGGCGCGCTATCGCTCAGTGGCGCGGGGTGCTCCGGCGCTGCTGGTGCGCGGCCGGCTCGAGCGCAGCGAGGGCGTGGTGAACGTGGTGGCCGAAGAGCTCACGCCGCTGCGCGTGCCGGCGCATGCCGCAAGCCGCGACTTCCGCTGACGTGCGCGCCCGGCACCGGCCGTCGTGTCAGCGCGACGACGTTGCCACGTAGGCGCCGGCCAGTGCCACGGCGCATCCTGCGATGCTGAGCGCGTCGACATGCTCGCGTCGCACCAGCGCGCCGAGCAGCAGCGACACCACCGGGATCAGGTACACGCTCGCCGAGGCGCGGGTGCTGCCGAGCCGCCCGGCGTTGTCGGCCATCATCACGTACGCCAGTGCCGTGCCCAGCACGCCGAGGCCCACCAGCGCCGCGAACGATGGCCACAGGCGGGGACTGTCGGTGGCGATGCCGTCGAACGAGCCGAGCGCGAACGGGGCGGTCAGCACGAACGCAACGCCCTGTACCCGCCACATGGTGGCGAGGGCTCCGTATCGCTGCTGCAGCGGCACTGCCACGTTGAGGGCGAAGCCGTAGAACACGAGTGCGCCGATGATGAGCGCCACGCCGCCCCACGAGCTCTCGCCGGTGCCGGCGGGCAGGGCGATCAGTGCGACACCGGCGAAGCCGAGCACGATGCCGGCGATCTGGCGCTGGTTCGGCATGCGGCGTGCCATGCCGGCTGCCACGGTGGTGACGAAGATCGGCGTGGCGCCGTTCAGCATCCCCACCACGCTCGACGACACGGTCTGCTCGGCGAACGGGAAGATCGACAGCGGCACGGCCATCCAGATCACGCCGAGCAGGGCGAGGCGCGGCCAGTCGGCGCGGTCGATGCGGGCTGCACGGGCAGCGGGCACGAGGGCAAGGGTGAGGAATCCGAACGCGATGCGCATCGGCGTGATGAGCGCAGCGGGAAACGCCTCGAGTCCCTCGGCGATGAAATAGAACGACGTGCCCCAGACCACGCCGGGCGTGAGCCAGCGCAGCCAGTCGACTGGCGACATGTGGCGCTCGGTCATGCGTGGCGGGCTGACGTTCGAGCGGCGAGCACCCCGAGCAGCACGAACACGCTGCCCGACACGTAGCGGCGGACGAACGGCAGGGCGCGTCCGCCGAGCAGTCGGTCGCGCAGACCGCTGGCGATGAGCGAGTAGGTGCTGTCGGTGCAGAAGCCGAGTAGTACGAACACGAGGCCCAGCACCAGTGCCTGCGACCACGCTGGCCGGGCCGTGTCGATGAACGACGGCAGGTACGACACGAAGAACAGGGCCACCTTCGGGTTGAGCGTGTTCACGACGATGCCCTGGGTGAATGCCCGGCGTGGCGACATCTGCTGGCGGTCGGGGTCGATCACGTCGTGTCGCGTGAGCAGGCTGCGCAGTCCGGTGGCAATGAGGTATGCGGCCCCAGCCCACTTGACGATGTTGAACGCAGTGGCCGATGCAGCCAGCACCGCCGACAGTCCCACCGATGCGGCCACGGCGTGGGTGAGGTTGCCGAGCGACAGTCCGGCCGCCGCCGACAGTCCCACGTGTCGGCCGTCGCTGACGCTGCGGTTGACGATGTACAGCACGGCCGGACCGGGGATGATGAGCAGCACCACCGACGCCGCAGCGAAGGTGAGCAGGATGTCGAGCGCCGGCACCCTGTCACCCTACGCGCAGGGCACCGGCTGAGAGCGGCCCCGTCAGACGCCGACGTCCCAGGGCTGGTCGGGCGGTCCGAACTCGATGAGATGGCGCAGGTGTGCGGCGAGCGTCATCGGCACGAACGGCAGGCCGTCGGCCACGTCGTCGGCGTGCCACCAGCGGAGCTCGACGACATATTCGTCAGCGAGCTGCTCGGGCGTCAGCTGCGGGGTCGGCTCGAATCTGGCGGTGCGCACGAGGTGCACGCGCTCGCGCTGGCCGTCCCACATGCCGTTCACGAATGGGATGCGGTGCACGCGGGTCCAGATGTGCGGGCCTATGTGGGGGTCGACGAGGCCGACCTCTTCTGCGAGCTCTCGCCGCAACGCATCGAGGTGGGTCTCTCCGTCGTCAAGCCCGCCGCCCGGCAGGGCCCAGCGCGTACCGCCCGGGAACTCGAAGCGCACCAGCAGCACCTCGGCGTCAGGGGTGAGGAGGAGGGCCCGTGCTGCCTCGCGGATCCGCAGCCCGGCGAGTTCGTCGGTCACCTCGGGCTCACGGACGCGGGCTCACGGACGCGGGCTCACGGGCACGGGCTCACGGGCACGGGCTCACGGGCACGGGCTCACTCGCTGGGCTGCTCGCCGAGGCCGTCGTTGAAGGCGCGGTACATCTCGTAGATCGCCTTGCACTCCTGGCACAGCGGCAGCTGCTTGGGATCGCGTGACGGCACCCACACATGTCCGCAGAGGGCCTCGATCGGCGTGCCGTTGATGCGCGCCTCGAGCACCTTGGCCGCGGCGTTCTCGCCCGGCTCGGTCTTCACGATGTGCGCGGCGATGGGCTCGCCCGTCTGCGGCACCTTCTCGGTGTCGGGCACGACGGTGGCGGGAGTTGCCTGGGTGATGGGCACGGGCGACAGTCAAGCAGGTGTGCCGTACTGGCCGGTGCCGGGCCGCTGACTACGATGACGCTGTGCCGCTCTACGAGTTCCGCTGCCGCGACTGCGACGACACCTTCGAGCTGCGCCGCCCGATGAGCGAGGCGAGCCAGCCGGCCACCTGCCCGCAGGGGCATCCCGGTGCCGTGCGGCTGCTGTCGGTGTTCGCCAGTACGGGTGCCTCACCCGCCGCAAGCGCGCCGGCACCGATGCCCCGCGCCGGCGGCTGCGGCGGCGCCTGCGCCTGCCACTGACGTAGCCGCCACCCGACGCTCGGCGGTTCACGTGAACCGCCACTGCCCGCCGGTGCGCTGTCGCGTGCCCAGCGCGTCGGAGGTGGACGCCCGCCATGGCAGAGCACTCGATGACTACAATTCTGGACATGTCCGATGTCCTGCCGCTTGCTGAGGTGAAGGCCCGCTTCTCGGAGATGGTCGACCGCGTCGAGCAGCACCACGACCGCATCACCGTGACCCGCAATGGCCGGGCTGTGGCGGTGCTGATCAGCGTCGCCGATCTCGCCGGGCTCGAGGACACGGTCGACCTGCTGTCGGATCCTGCAGCGATGGCAGAGATCGCCGAGGCTCGCCGCGATGTCGCAGCCGGCAACTTCGCCACCGCCGACGAGCTGCGTGCGAAGTACCTCGGCCGGTGACGGTCCCGCAGCACCAACTGCGAGTTGCTGGTGCAGCGCAGCGTCAGCTCGACCGACTGCCCGAGCGGGTCGCCGCTGCTGTCGTCTCGTTCATGGTCGGCCCGCTCGTCGAGCGACCGCGTGCGGTGGGGCATCCACTTCGCCGCGAGCTGGCAGGGCAGTGGTCGGCGCGTTGTGGCGCATACCGCGTGGTGTACGAGGTCGACGAGACGGCGAGCGTGATCACGGTGCTGCGCATCGACCACCGCGCCGACATCTACCGGCCTCGATGATGCGCGGCATCCGGCTCAGGGCGAGAGCGCAGCGAGTTCGGCGGTGAGGTTGGCCCGGGCGCGCGCTGTCCGAGTGTCGAAGGCGGGAGTCCGGTAGAGCGGGTCGGTGGCGAGGAGCGAGCGCAGCACGGCGCTGCGGCCGGTGCGCCACGCCCCGTCGTCGACGTGTGCGTACTCGCGGCGGACACCGTTGACATATGCCTGGTAGGCGGCGGGCTCGCTGCCGAGGATGGCGAGGTCGGCATCGTGCAGCACGTCGAACTCGTCGATGAAGCCAGCCGGGCGCCGTGGCGCCGGGCGATGCCAGCCGGGCGCCGTCGACACCACGAGCTCCTCGACAAGACCGGCCCGGTCAATGGCCCAGCCCAGCTGCATTGCCACGTCGTGCGCCAGCCGTGCACTGGCGGCCTCGTTGTCGGAGGCCGAGGTGTCGTAGACGGCGTCGTGCCACAGCGCCGCCAGTCGCACCGCGTCGCCGTCGAGGTGCAGGTCGTCGGCCTCGGCGAGGATCGCCTCGGCATGGCGCAGCACCCACATCACGTGCGATGCAGTGTGGTACTGCCGGTGGGGCTCGCGCAAGCGTGCCAGCAGTGCATCGAATGGCTCGCTGCGTCCGGATCCGGCAAGTCGCTGCCAGGCCGTGCGCAGTTCGACCTCGGGGGCCGTCATGGTGTGATCGTATGGGGAGATGGCCGTGCTGATCGATCCGCCCGTGTGGTGGCACCGCGATCGGCGATGGTCGCACCTGGTGAGCGACACCGACCTCGACGAACTGCATCGCTTCGCTGCTGCGGCCGGCATTCCCGAGCGCGGATTCCACGGCGACCACTACGACGTGCCGGAAGAGTGGTACGCCGAGATGCTCGCCCGTGGCGCCATCGCGGTGACGAGCCGCGAACTGCTGCACCGGCTGCGCGCGGCGGGCCTGCGCATGACGCCCGCTCAGCGCCGTGCCGGTTCGACATCGGGCGGATCGGTGTCGGGCCAGGGCGGCGCGTCGTAGCCGCCGCCTAACTGCACGCAGACGCCGAGCACGTCGGCGGCACCGGGTGGGCACGCATGCGGCGCCGACCGCAGCGGCCACGGTGCAGGATCGCCTGCCAGTGCCCTTGGGGCGAAGGCCCGGCACCTGCCATCGAGCACGAACCACTCGACGAGCTCGGCACCCCACAGCGCCACGGCTCCGCGGAGCGTGCGCCACAGCTCGGCATCGTCGGCAACGATCGATGCGTCGGGCCTGACCGACGCGACCACGAGCCGCTGCGACTGCGTGCCCTCGGCTGCTGCGGCGACATGCATCGCGACACCGATCACGTCGTCGCGGTCGGGAGTGCCCTCGACTGCGATGACGATGCCACCCACGCCCCGTGCGTCGAGCGTGAAGCAGATGGTCTCGTGCACGAGCGGCTCGCGCAGCGCGAGTCCGATGACGGCGAGCGCATCCGCTGCGCAGCGCACCGGTGCAGGCTCGGTGGCCGGTGTGGCGATGGGCGGGGTGCGGTGGCGGGCGGGCTGGTGTCGGTGCATGGCTTCCTCGTGTGCTCGAGGCCCTGACGGGCCGGTGGCGGGGAAGCGAGACGACCGTACGCGCGGGGTGTCACGGGGAGGCGAGCGGGGCGGCGCGGTAGGGTCGTCGCATGGCCGACGTGACCATCTACCACAACCCGCATTGAAACTCGTCGAGCAATGCCGTGCGCATTGCAGAGGAACTCGGCGTCGACCACGACATCGTGCTGTACATCAAGACTCCGCCCGATGAGGCCACGCTGCGCGCCATCATCGCCAAGCTCGAAGACCCCGTCACCGACCTCGTGCGGCGCGACAGCATGTGGGCCAAGCTCGGCCTCACTGATGCCGACGCTGCCACTCCCGATCAGGTGGTGGCACTCCTGGTGCGCCACAAGCAGCTGCTGCAGCGCCCCATCGTGGTGACGAAGAAGAAGGCGATCGTCGGCCGGCCCAAGGAGCGAGTCCGCCAGCTGCTCGGCGGCTGATCGAGGTGCGGCGGAGCCGGCCGGGGACATCCGGCGACCGTGCCGGCACCGGCACCCGACGCGGGTGGCGCCTGCTGCGCCAGTCGCTGCGGGCGCAGCGCCGTGGACTTGCGGCGGGCGTGCTCGTCGGCGTGCTGTGGAGCCTCGGCAAGGTCGTCGTGCCGGCACTCACCAGACGGGCCATCGACGGAGCCGTGCTGGGCGGTGGCTCGTTGGTGCAGTGGGTGGCGCTGCTCGCCGCTGTGGGCGTGGTCGCCGGACTGTTCACGGCATGGCGCCGGTGGTACGCCTTCCGCGAGAGCCGTCTCACCGAGACCGTGTTGCGCGAGCGGCTGTTCGACCACATCGTGCGCCTCGACGCTCGGTACCACGACCGCACGCAGACCGGCCAGCTGATGAGCCGTGCGTCGAGCGACCTGCAGCAGGTGCAGGGCTTCGTGGTGATGATCCCGCTCACGGCGTCGCACCTCGTGATGGTCGTGGCGATCGTCGCCATCCTCGTGGTGCAGCAGCCGCTACTGGCACTCATCGCGCTCGCCCCGCTGCCGCTGCTGAACGTGCTGGCGACGCGGTTCTCGCGCCGCATTCATCCGGCAGTGGTGGGCGTGCAGCAGGCGCAGGCCCGCCTCGCCACCGTGGTCGAGGAGGCGGTCAGCGGCGTGCGCGTGGTGAAGGGCTTCGGCGCCGAGGGCGTCACCGCGGCGCGTCTTGCGCGCGAAGCCGACGGCATCCGCCAGGTGTCGATGGGTGCGGCGCGGGTGCGCAGCGCGTTCCTTCCCGGCCTCGACCTGCTGCCGAGCCTCGGGCTGCTGGCGGTGCTGGGCATCGGCGGGCACCGCGCCCTCGACGGCCAGATGACTGCCGGGCAGATGGTCGAGTTCATGCAGTACATCGGCCTGCTCATCGCCCCGTTCCGCAGCGTCGGCATGACGGTGGCGTTCGCCCAGCGTGCATCGGCGGCGCTGCTGCGCGTCGACGACGTGCTGTCGACGCCGACCGCGGTGGCCGATCCGAGCGTGCCGCTGCACCTTCCGGTTGCCGATGCGGTCGGGGTGGGAGCGGTTCGCTTCGACCACGTGTCGTTCGCCTACGAGGCCGGCCAGCAGGTGCTCGACGGCTTCGATCTCGACATTGCGCCGGGGGAGTCGGTGGCAGTGGTCGGTGCCACGGGAAGCGGCAAGTCGACGATGGCCCGGCTGCTGACGCGCCTGTACGACGTCGACGGCGGTGCCGTGCGCATCGACGGTGTCGACGTGCGCGACCTGTCGCTCGCCGACCTGCGGCGGGCTGTGTCGATCGTGTTCGAGGACACGCTGCTGTTCCACGACACGGTTGCCGCCAACATCGCCTTCGCGCGGCCTGATGCCTCGATGGCCGACGTTCGCCGTGCTGCCGAGCTGGCGGGGGCCGCCGACTTCGTCGACGAGCTGCCCGAGGGCTACGGCACGCTGCTCGGCGAGCGCGGCTACTCGCTCAGCGGTGGGCAGCGCCAGCGGATCGCGCTGGCCCGGGCGATCCTGGCCGACCCTCGCCTGCTGGTACTCGACGATGCCACCAGCGCCGTCGACCCGTCGAAGGAGCACGAGATCCGCGAGGCGATGGGCACGGTGATGCGCGGGCGAACCACCATCGTGATCGCCCACCGGCCCGGCACCATCGCGCTCGCCGGCAAGGTGGTGCTCGTCGATGGCGGCCGCGTGGCTGCCACCGGCACGCATGACGAGCTGCTGGCATCGAGCCAGCGCTACCGCGACGTGCTCGCCGCCTTCGCCGAGCGCGAGGACGAGGCCTGATGTTCGCCGGGGGAGCGCTGAGTGACGAGGACCGGCTCGACCGCGCCGAGACGGCGCGGGTACTGCGTCGGTCGCTGCAGTTCGCCCGGCCGTATCGACGCGAGATCGCGAGGGCCATCGGGCTGATCACGGCCTCGACGGCGTGCACCGTCGCCGGACCGGTGCTGGTGAAGATCGGTCTCGACAGTGGCATCGCCGGGGCCAGCGCCACGGCGCTCAACCTTGCCGTTGGCGGCTACGCGCTCACCGTGCTGCTCGCCTACGCGGTGGGCCGGTTGCAGCAACTGTCGATCAACCGTGCCGGCGAGGGCTTCCTGCGCGACCTGCGCGTGGCAGTGTTCGACCGCCTGCAGGCGCAGTCGATGGCATTCTTCGACCGCACGAAAGCCGGCGTGCTGGTGTCGCGCATGACGGCCGACATCGAGAGCATGGCCGAACTCATCCAGTGGGGCCTGCTGCAGTTCGTCTCCGCCGGCCTGCTGCTGGTGGCGAGCCTCGTCATCATGACGGCGCTGAGCTGGCAGCTCACGCTTGCCGTGGTGCTGCTGGTGGCACCCGTGCTGGCGCTTGCCTCCGTGAAGTTCCAGCGCGACTCGAACAGGGCCTACCTCGCAGTGCGCGAGCGCGTCGGCAACAACCTGTCGAACCTGCAGGAGGGCATCGGTGCAGTTCGGGTGATCCAGGCGTATGGGCGCGAGCGCGAGCAGTCGCGCCGGTTCGCGGTGTCGAACCGGGCGCTCTACGACTCGCACATGCGCGCCGTGCGCGTCAGCACGTGGTACTTCGGCCTCGTCGAGGCTGCGGGCATCGTGTCGATCGCGCTGCTGGTGGGCGCAGGAGGCGTGCTCGTGGAACGCGGCGACATCGCCTTCGGCACGGTGGCGGCCTTCGTGCTGCTGGTGGCGAACATGTTCGAGCCCGTGCAGCAGCTGTCGCAGCTATACAACACCGTGCAGAGCGCCGCCGCATCGCTGCACAAGCTCTACGGGCTGATGGATGCCGTGCCCGATGTCGCCGAGCATCCACATCCGGTGTCGCTGCCGGCCGAGGGCGAGCTCGTCGCCGATCGAGTGTCGTTCGCCTACGACGGATCCGAGCAGCCGGTGCTGCGCGACGTGAGCCTGTCGATCGCGCCAGGCGAACGAGTCGCACTGGTGGGGCCGACGGGGGCCGGCAAGAGCACGCTCGCCAAGCTGCTCGCCCGCCTGTACGACCCGGGCAGCGGCCATGTGTCGTTCGCCGGCATCGACCTGCGGCTGGCATCGGTGGCGTCGCTGCGCGAGCGGATCGTGGTGGTGCCCCAGGAGGGCTTCCTGTTCGGCGGCACTGTGCTCGACAACGTGCGCATCGCGAGGCCGGCTGCGACGGACGACGATGTGTTCGCAGCGATCGAGGCGATCGGTGCGCGGGAGCGCTT
>JBJOMQ010000044.1:0-14461 GCA_046052275.1 Actinomycetota bacterium
GGGCTTCGACGTCACCTTCGGCAAGGCTTTCTACAAAGCCGAGCTGGCGGCCGGCACGGTGCTGCCCACGGAGGGCACGGTCTTCTTGTCGCTCGCCGATGCCGACAAGCCGGCCGGTCTGGTGGTGGCCAAGCGCCTGCGCCGACTGGGTTTCGGAATCGCCGCGACCACCGGCACGGCGAAGTATCTGTCGCGTTTCGGTCTGGCCATCGATCAAGTGGTGGGCAAGTTGAGCGAAGGTGCGGGCAACACCGCGGTCGATCTCATCGCGAGCGGCGACATCTGCTTCGTCATCAACACGCCGCAGGGCCGTGGTGGTCGCACCGACGGCGAGGCCATTCGCAAGGCCGCCAATGTGCATCGGGTGAGTTCGGTGACGACGGTCGAAGCCGCGCTCGCGGCCGTGCAGGGAATGGCCGAACAGTTCGGGCGGCCGCTCGAAGTCCGTTCGCTGCAGGAGCACCATGGCCGCTGATCGACCCGTCGACACGCGAGTGCGCGTCGGTTCGATCGAACTGCCGCACGCCGTGATGACCGCGGCCGGCACGTCCGGGCACGGGGCCGAACTCTCGCGCTATTGCGATCTCGCTCGGTTGGGTGCGGTGGTCGTGAAGTCGCTGTCGGTCATGCCGTGGCCCGGCAACCCGGCGCCGCGTCTGCACCCGTTGCCCGAAGGCATGATCAATTCGGTCGGCCTGCAGGGTCCGGGCGTCGAGGCATGGATCGCTCACGATCTCCCAGCGCTGCTCGACACTGGCGCAGCGGTCGTGGCGAGCATCTGGGGACGCTCCGTCGACGAGTACCGCGCCGCAGCGGACATGCTGGCCACGGCACCGGCCGATGTCGTGGCCGTCGAGGTCAACCTGAGCTGTCCCAACCTCGAGGGCCGCCGCGGAATCTTCGCCCACGACCCGTCGCTGTCTGCTGAGGTGATCGCGGCGACGGCCGGGTGCGGCCGGCCGCGATGGGCAAAGCTGAGTCCCAACACCGACAGGGTCGTGGAGGTGGCAGCGGCGGTACGCCAGGCCGGCGCGGAGGCCGTCACCCTCGTGAACACCCTGCTCGGGATGGTGCTCGACCCCGAGACCGGCCGCCCGGTGCTGGGCGCCGGTGGCGGCGGGTACAGCGGACGGCCACTCCATGCCGTGGCGGTACGCACGGTGCACGATGTTCACGCAGCCCTTCCCGACCTTCCGATCGTCGGTGTCGGCGGCGTCTCCAGCGGCTGGGACGCGGCGGAACTGCTGCTTGCCGGTGCGTCGGCCGTACAGGTCGGGACGGCCACCTTTGCGGATCCGGCTGCGCCGTCGCTCGTGCAGCGCGACCTGCTGGCCTGGTGTGCCGCACGCGGTGCGACGCCAGCGTCGCTCCGAGGGCTCGCCCATGGCGGCGGCCTGCACGCAGCAAGGCAGCCACGCTAGGGTCGGCGCATGGCCGCCCCTCCGTCGCAGACGCCCGAGCAACTGGCGGCGAATCTCGAGAAGGCTGCCGCCGCCCGAGCGGCGCGATCGGCGCTCAAGCAGCGGGTGAAGGCCGGCGAGGTGACGCTGTCCGCCGTACTCGATGCTGCCGACGACGTCGCCCAGAAGATGAAGGTGGTCGCCCTCCTCGAGTCGCTGCCTGGCGTGGGCAAGGTGAAGGCGCGCCGCATCATGGACGACATCGGCATCGCCGACAACCGCCGCGTGCAGGGGCTCGGCGCGCAGCAGAAGCAGGCAATCGTCGAGCTCCTCGGCCGGTGAGGGTGCACGTGGGGCAGGCGCGGTGATCTACATCGTCTCCGGTCCTGGCGGTGTCGGAAAGGGCACCATTGTCGACGCACTGGTTGCGCGTGACTCGCAGCTGTGGCTGAGCAGGTCGTGGACCACACGCCCGCGCCGCCAGGGAGAGAGCGAGCACGCCTACTTCTTCACAGACCGCTCCTCGTTCGAGCAGCGAATCGAAGCAGGCGGGTTCCTCGAGTGGACCATGTTCCTCGGCAACTACTACGGGACGCCGCTTCCCGATCCCGATCCCGGTCGCGACGTCGTCCTCGAGATCGAGGTCGACGGTGCACGTCAGGTGAAATCGCTCCATCCGGAAGCCGTGCTGATCTTCGTGCTGCCGCCCTCCCGCGACGAGCAGCAGCGTCGACTCCGCGGTCGGGGTGATCCGGAGGACAAGGTCGACGAGCGGCTCCAGAAGGCGCTCGACGAAGAACCCGTCGGATTGGCCATCGCCGACCACGTCGTCGTCAACGACGACCTCGAGCGGACGGTGGGGGAGATGATGGGGATCATCCGCTCGCACCGTGCGCAGTCCTGATCGGGACGGTAGGGTTTCCTGCCACTCTCGGCCCGTCCGGGTCGGGAATCCAGCCCGTCGAGGTGCCGATGTCCACTCGCTCGCATGACACGATGATCAACCCCCCGATCGAGGAACTCCTCGATCGGGTCGATTCGAAGTTCAGCCTCGTGACGCTCGCTGCGCGCCGCGCACGCGACATCAACAGCTACTACAACCACCTCGGTGACGGGCTCGGCCACATGGTGCCGCCCCAGGTGCCCACTCGGGCGAGCAAGCCGCTCAGCATCGGGTTCGAGGAGATCGCTGTCGGCAAGATCCAGCGTGGCGAGCCGGTCGCGCCTGCAGAGGACGTGGCCCTCGAGGGCGACCTCGTCGACGGCGCTGCAGCCGAGGACGGCACAGAGCCGGCCTGACCGGTCCAGCGATGCTTGCCGGCAAGCGGATCATCCTCGGCGTGTCGGGCGGCATCGCCGCCTACAAGGCCGTCGAGGTCTGCCGACGGCTCGTCGACGCAGGTGCACACGTCATCCCGGTGATGACAGCGGGCGCCCAGCAGTTCATCGGTGCCACCACACTGTCGGCGCTCGCCAGCGAGCAGGTGCGGACGAGCCTCTGGGACGACAACGCGCCGATCCCGCACACCCGCCTCGGACAGACGGCCGACCTCGTGCTGGTCGTCCCCGCAACCGCCCGTGTCATCGGGGCGTATGCGGCCGGACTGAGCACCGATCTGCTCACCAATGTGCTGCTCGCCACTCGGGCGCCGGTCGTGGTGTGCCCGGCGATGCACACCGAGATGTGGGAGCACCCTGCAGTGCGCACCAACATCGACACGCTCCGCCGGCGCGGGGTGCACATCGTCGAGCCTGACGTCGGACGACTCGCGGGCGGGGACGTCGGCGCAGGGAGACTCGCCGCGCCGGAGCGCATCGTCGATGCCGTCAGCAGCGTGCTCGCCTCATCCGCCGACTTCTCCGGTGTCCATGTTGTCGTCACTGCTGGGGGCACCCGTGAACCGATCGATGCGGTGCGCGTCATCGCCAACCGGAGCAGCGGCAAGCAGGGATACGCCATCGCCGCCGAGGCACTTGCACGCGGTGCCAGCGTCACCCTGGTGTCCACCGTCGACCTGCCGGTGCCTCCGGGTGCTGCCGTGATCGCCGTCGAGACTGCCGCCGAGATGCAGGCGGCGCTGGAGGGCCTTGCCGACATGGCTGATGTCGTCGTGATGGCCGCCGCAGTGGCCGACTTCCGCCCGGTGTCACCGGCTCGCGGCAAGATCAAGAAGGACGGCGGCGTGCCGCAGGTACTCCTCGAGCCCACCCCTGACATCCTCGCCGGCCTCGGCGCCGCCAAGCGCTCGGGTCAGGTCCTCGTCGGATTCGCCGCAGAGACGGCCGATCTCGTGGCCAATGCCGAGGCCAAGCTGCGCCGCAAGAACCTCGACCTCGTCGTGGCCAACGATGTCGCCGCACCCGGGGCGGGGTTCCAGCACGAGACCAATGCGGTCACGCTCCTCCGGCCCGGCCGGCCGCCCGTCGAGGTGCCGATGGCCTCGAAACGCACCATCGCCAAGGCCGTACTGGATACTGTGGCTCAGATCCAGCGCGGCGACGGCGTCGCATCATCCTGAGCGGCCTGCCGCTCCGACACGAGGAGTCTTCCCGGGTGAGCAACTACACCTTTACGTCCGAGAGCGTCACCGAGGGCCATCCCGACAAGATGGCCGACCAGGTGAGCGATGCCGTGCTCGATGCCATCCTCGAGCAGGATCCCGATGGACGTGTCGCATGCGAGACGCTGCTCACCACCGGCCTGTGCGTCGTGGCGGGTGAGATCACGACACAGGCCTACGTCGACATCCCGCGGCTTGCCCGCGATGTGATCAAGTCGATCGGCTACGACAACGCCCTCTATGGCTTCGACGGCAACACCTGCGGTGTCATCGTCAGCCTCGACGAGCAGAGCGCCGACATCGCGCAAGGTGTCGACAAGAGCGAGGAAGTGCGCACCGCTGGCGCGGCTGACTCGCTCGAGGAGCAGGGCGCCGGTGATCAGGGGATGATGTTCGGGTACGCATGCGATGAGACACCCGACCTGATGCCGATGCCGATCTGGCTGGCGCACCGACTCAGCGAGCGGCTCACCGAGGTGCGCAAGAGCGGAGCACTCCCGTACCTTCGCCCCGACGGCAAGACCCAGGTCACCATCGACTACGAGAACGGGCGCCCGGCGCGACTGCGCTCAGTGCTCATCAGCACCCAGCACCAGGACGGCATCGAGCGCGACACGGTGATTCGTCCCGATCTCATCGAGCAGGTCATCCGTCCCACCGTGCCCACACAGTTCGCCGACGACAACTACGACGTCTACGTGAACCCGACCGGCAAGTTCGTCATCGGCGGCCCTCATGGCGACACGGGTCTCACGGGCCGGAAGATCATCGTCGACACCTACGGCGGCATGGGCCGCCACGGCGGCGGCGCGTTCAGCGGCAAGGATCCGAGCAAGGTCGACCGCTCGGCTGCCTACGCGGCGCGCTGGGTGGCCAAGCACGTCGTCGCGAGCGGCGCAGCCTCGCGCTGCGAGGTGCAGGTCGCCTACGCCATCGGCATGGCGCATCCGGTGAGCGTGCTCGTCGAGACGTTCGGCACGGCAAAGGTCTCGGAGTCGTCGATCGAGAACGCGGTGCGCGAGGTGTTCGACCTCCGGCCGGCAGCGATCGTCCGCGATCTCGACCTGAAGCGTCCGATCTACCGCAAGACAGCCGCCTACGGGCATTTCGGCCGGGCCCTCCCCGAGTTCACGTGGGAGACGCTCAGCCGCCTCGACGCCTTCACGCGCGCTGTCGGCCTGTGACCCGCACGCGGCCCGGTGCCGCGTGACACCACAGCAGGCTTCGCCGCGGATCGTGGCTCGTGTCGTCCCCGACGTCACCGGACTCGACAAGCACTTCGACTATCTGGTTCCCGAGTCGTTGGTCGGCAAGGTGGCGGTCGGCTCGCTCGTTCGCGTCGTCCTGCACGGTCGCCGAGTGGGCGGCTGGGTCGTCGACCTACTCGATGAGCGCCTCGCGGGGGTGGAAGCCGGACGGCTCGTGCCCATTGCGAAGTGGTCGTCGATCGGGCCGTCTGTCGAGGTGGTCGACATCGCCCGATGGGCGTCAATCAGGTGGGGAGCCGGGCGGCTGCGGCCATTCCTCGCAGCAGCGTCCCCGCCGACGATGGTGGCCCACCTGCCGCCGCGTCGACGGGCGTTGCGGCCGTCGCCCGGGCCGCCAACGAACGAGGTCCATCGGCTGTCGCCGTTCTCCGACCCGCTGCCGCTCGTCGTGCAGGCTGCACAGCGAGGACCGACGATCGCCGTGCACCCGTCGCCTCGTGCGGCGAAGGCACTGGCGGCGAGGCTCCGCCGTGCGGGCTTGTCGGCCGCACACGTTCCCGGTGAATGGGCGTCAGCGGCGGGAGGAGTCGACGTGGTGGTCGGAAGCCGGAGCGCGGCATGGGCGCCATGCGAGGGGCTCGCCGCCGTGGTCGTCATCGACGAGCACGACGAGTCGTACCAGGAGGAGCGGTCGCCCACGTGGCATGCACGGGACGTGCTCGTCGAGCGGGCACGCCGAGCCGGAGCTTCGTGCTGGCTGATCTCGCCGGCACCAACGCTTGCCGCACGGCACTGGCTCGGGCACCCGCCTGCGGTCGGCGATGCGACCTGGCCACAGGTGGAGGTTGACGATCGCTCCGATGTCGAGCCGTGGAGGCGATCGATCGTCGGATCGCGACTGATCGAGCTCCTGCGCGACCACCGCCGTCGGGTGGTGTGCGTCCTCAACGCTCCGGGCCGGGCGCGCGTGCTCGCCTGCCGGTCCTGCAGATCGCTCCAGCGTTGTGAGCACTGCTCGGCGGCGGTGGTGCAGCCCGACGAGGCGGTGCTCTCGTGTCCGCGGTGCGGCACCGCACGTCCTCTGGTGTGCCAGCGATGCGGGGCAACATCGATGTCGAATGTCCGGCCGGGTGTCGCTCGCCTGCGCGAGGAACTCGAGGCTGCAGCAGGTCGGCCCGTCCTGCTCGTCACCGGCAGTTCGCCGGCCGATGACGACGCCCAGACGCAGGCGATCGAGCAGGCGGGGGTCATCGTGGGAACCGAGGCGGTGCTGCACCGTGTTGGCCGGGCAGATGCCGTCGTGTTCCTCGACATCGACGCCGAACTCCTTGCACCGCGTTACCGCGCAGTCGAGCAAGCGGCAGCCCTGGTAGTTCGTGCCGGGCGACTCGTCGGCCGTCCGGAGGGTGGAGGCATCGTGGTGCTGCAGACCCACGATCCTGCGCAGCCTGCAGTGCGCGCGCTCGCTGTGGGCGACCTCGAGTCGCTCGTCGCCGACGATCAGGCGCGACGGTCGGCTCTCGGGCTTCCCCCGTTCGCAGCGCTGGCAGCACTGGAGGGCAGCGACGCTGTCAGCGTCGCCGAGTCGACCGGTCTTGAGTGGGCCCGTACGCCGAAGGGCGCCCTGCTACGAGCCGCCGACTGGATGGAGCTCGGCAGCGCCCTCGTCGACACATCCCGGCCGAAGGCATCGTCATGCCGGATCGAGGTCGACCCGCCTCGCGCCTGATGGAGCGCCGGAGGCGCGCAGCACCCTGTAGCCCCTGCTGCTGGAGACGCGTTCGACATCGAAACCCTCGCGCTGCAACCACGCCTGGAGCGAGTCGCTGCCGAGATGCCGGTGTACCACCAGCCAGGCCTCGCCGCTGAGGCGGCTGAGCCATCGCAGCAGCATGCGGTGCAGGGCTTCCTTGCCGATGCGGATCGGGGGATTGCTCCAGATGGCAGCGAACTCCACCTCAGGCGGCACGTCGTCGGGGGATGCCACGACGATGTTGGCGAGACCGTGCCGGGCGGCGTTCGCTGCACACAGCGACCTGGCGCGCTCGTTGACATCGACCGCCCATACGGTGGCCCCAGGCGCACGACGGGCCATCGTCACGGCGATCGGGCCGTATCCGCACCCGAGGTCGAGTAGGTGGCCTGCCTGCGGCGGCGTAGGAACGCCCATCAGCAGCAACTTGGTGCCGGGGTCCACCATGCCGTACCCGAACACACCCCTGTCGGTCGTGAGCGACATTCGGCCGTCGGGCAGCACGAGGTCGACCTCGTGCGGTGACGACTCGACGGTCGGGTCGTCGTCGAAGTAGTGCGACGGGGGCTGGGCCACTGGTCGGTAGCCTTGCAGACATGGCTCAGAAGATTCGGACCTTCGGCGACCCGGTGCTGCGCACGCAGGCCCTTGCCGTTGCCGACGTCGACGGCCGCGTCGCCCGACTGGTCGACGACATGTTCGACACCCTCTACGAGTCAGATTCCGGGATCGCCCTCGCTGCGCCGCAGATCGGCGTGCAGAAGCAGGTCGTGGTGTGGGACATCGACGACGTGCCGATGGCGATCATCAATCCGGTGGTGGTGGAGAGCGCCGGCGAATTCGTCTACAGCGAGGGATGCCTCAGCATCCCTGATCTCTACGTCGACATCGTCAGGCCCAATCACGTGCTGGTCCGGGGCGTCTCAGTCGACGGCGACGAGATCGAGATCGAGGCCGACGAATTGCTGGGCCGCATGTTCCAGCACGAGATCGACCATCTCAACGGTGTGCTGATGTTCGACCGGATGACGGCCGACCAGCGCAAGGAGGCGATGGCCGAGTATCGCCGGATGCAGGAGAACCCGCTCGGTCGCGGCGAGCGCCGACGCCTGCGCCTCACGTGATGCCGTCTCCGCGGACGGCGAGATGACCCGCCGCTCGCTGGCCTACCTCGGCACGCCGGAGATGGCGGTACCGACACTCCGGTCGCTCGTCGAGCACGGGCACGACATCGTCCTCGTCGTCACCAGGCCCGACCGGCGGCGCGGTCGAGGGAGCGAACTGTCGCCGAGCCCGGTGAAGCGAGCGGCACTCGAGCTCGGTCTTCGCGTCACCCACGAGCTGCACGATGTCGCCGAGGTAGGCGCTGAACTCGGGATCGTGGTGGCCTACGGGCAGCTGATCCCCGCATCACTGCTCGAGCCGCCCGCCGGGCTCCCGATGCTGAACATCCACTTCTCGATGCTGCCGAGATGGCGAGGGGCGGCCCCTGTCGAGCGTGCCCTGCTCGCCGGCGACAGCGAGACCGGCGTGTGCATCATGCGGCTCGATGCCGGGCTCGACACCGGCCCAGTCCTGGCGTCATCGGCAGTTTCCATCGGACCGACCGATACGGCGGCGGTGCTTCGGCAGCGACTCGTCGAGCGCGGCACGGCGCTGTTGCTCGATGCGCTCGACGGTGAACTACCGGCGGGCACCGCACAGGAGGGCACGCCCACGTACGCCGCGAAGATCTCCCCGGCCGAGCTACGCATCGACTGGACCGCTCCTCTCGCTGCAATCGACCGGCTCGTCAGACTTGGCAGTGCATGGACGACCTTCCGCGGCCGTCGTCTCCGGGTGCTCGAGGCGGTGCTCGATTCCGCGGCGGCAGGTGGCTCAGTGGAATCGCCCGCTCCGGGCCTGCGGCTCGTGCGAGTGCAGCCGGAGGGACGCGGGCCGATGTCGGCGGCAGACTTCTGTCGAGGCGCACGACTCGAGCCGGGGGAGTCGCTCGAATGACGGCGACAGCGCGGTCGACAGCGCTCGACTGCCTCGAACGGATCGACCACGAGGGGGCGTACGCCAATCTCCTGCTGCCATCGATGCTCGAGCGGTCGGGGCTCGACCAGCGCGACCGCCGATTCGCCACCGAGCTCGTCTACGGCACGACGCGGCGGCGTCGGGCCTGCGACGCACTCATCGACCGCTTCGTGTCGAGCGAGCCTCCCGCCCGGCTGCGCTCGCTGCTCCGCCTTGGCGCGTACCAGCTCGGCTTCACCACGGTGCCCGTGCATGCTGCAGTCGCTGAGACCGTCGACCTCGCACCACGCAAGTCGCGGCCCTTCGTCAACGCCGTGCTGCGCCGGGTCTCGTCGACCCCGATGACATGGGCATCGGATGCCGAGCGGCTCAGCTACCCGGACTGGATCGCTGCGCGGCTCGAAGCAGAGTTCGGCGTCGACGATGCGGTCGGCGCCATGGAGGCAATGAATCGCCCGGCCTCGGCGACTGAACGAGCTGATGGCTACGTGCAGGACGAGTCATCGCAATGGGTGGCCGATGCCGTTCCGTGCCGAGCCGGTGACCTGGTGCTCGATGCGTGCGCTGCCCCCGGTGGAAAGGCAACGGGCATAGCCCGACGCGGCGCCACTGTCGTGGCGTCCGACCTGCAGGCGCACCGCGCTGGGCTGATTGCATCAAATGTGCGACGCCTCGGACTCGATGCGGTGCCGGTGGTGGTGGCAGACGCAACGGCGCCGCCCTTCGCAGCCGGAGCCTTCGACAGCGTGCTGCTCGATGCGCCGTGCAGCGGACTCGGTGCGCTGCGACGGCGGCCGGATGCGCGTTGGCGTATCACCTCATCCGATGTGACGGCACTTGCGGTGCTGCAGCAGGCGATGATCGACACAGCTGCCCCGCTCGTGCGGGTCGGCGGCACGCTGGTCTACTCGGTGTGCACGCTGACCGCAGAGGAGTCCATCGACCACCGCATTCCGCAGGGCTTCGAAGCAGTCGACGAGATGCCTGCTGCCGGAAGTTGGCGCAGGTTTGGCGCTGGGTGGGCCGTGCTGCCGCAGGACTGCGACACCGACGGCATGGTGCTGCTCCGCTACCGTCGATCCGCATGAGCGCAGACGGACTGCAGGCAAAGGTTCTCACGGTCAGCGACGGCGTGATCGCCGGGACGCGTACCGATACGAGCGGAGCGGCGCTCGTGGAACTGCTGGTCCGGCACGGATTCGAGGTCGTCGATCGACGCGTCGTCGCTGACGGCGCCGACAGTGTTGCCTCGGCGCTGGTCGCCCTCTGCGACGGCTTTGCAGGCCTCGTGGTCACGACGGGCGGTACCGGATTCGCGCCACGAGACGAAACACCCGAGGGCACGCTGCGCATCATCGAGCGGGTCGCTCCGGGCATCGCCGAGGCCATGCGGCTCGTGAATCCCCTTGGGCGCCTCTCACGGGGTGTTGTCGGGATCCGGGCTCAGGCGATCGTCGTCAACACCCCCGGGTCGCCGAAGGGCTGTGTCGAGCAACTCACTGCAGTTCTCGACGTGCTGCCGCACGCACTTCGACTGCTCGCCGATGTGCCGACGCCCCACTGAGACGAGCTCGCTAGCCTCAACTGCGTGAGCACACTGCCGGGCAGCATCCTCGGCGGCGTCGTTGCGTCGTTCGACGCCGACGTGGGCCTAGGCGTGATCATCGACGACGACGGCCGTCATTGGCCGTTCCACTGCATCGAGATCGCCGATGGGACCCGTCACGTGGCGGTGGGCACAGCGGTGCGGTTCAGACCGACCGCTCGGCTCGGCCGATACGAGGCGGCGGGAGTCGCTGCCCTGTGACGGGCGGCCAGCGGGGTACGAACGCTGACCGCGACGTGCGGATCATCGACGTGGTCCGCTCGCTGCGCCCAGGCGAGGTGGTCTCCTACGGCGACATTGCCGTCGATGCCGGTGTCGGTCGCCAGGCTCGACGCGTGGGGCAGTTGCTCGCAGCGAGCGACGACGATTCCATCCCGTGGTGGCGGGTGGTGAACGCTGCTGGCCGCCTGGTGCCTGGCCTCGAAGCAGAGCAGGCGGCACTCCTCATGGCCGAGGGAGTCGACGTCGCCGGCGGAAGGGTGCGGCGGGCGGCCTACGGGAGGTTCAGACCGCACCCTTGAGCTGGACGAACGCCAGGCGGATGTTGGCGAGGGCGTCCTTCATCAGGCCCGACTCGTCGCCCAATCGGTCTCCGAGTCCCTCGACGAGACAGGCCATGGCGTCGATGGCCAGCACTGCCTCGCCGAGCCGTGGCGGCTGGGCGCTGAGGTGGATAGCGGCCAGTTCGTAGAGCCCCATCACGTGGTTGGTGACCACGACAGAGGCCGGGACGCCACCGAGGCGCTCACGTGCCTCGCGCAGGGCGGCCAGTGCCTCGGCGCCGTCCGCAGGGTCGTCGTCCGAATGGTCGCCGGGATCAGCGTCGTAAGTGGTGTCGTCGGAGGCCACGACTGGTACCCTACAGAGCCGACAACTGAGGCGAAGTGGGACGTCCCTGTCGTCCCCACCCGGCCACAAGGGGCTCGCCCCGACACGTGCGCCCGGGTCATCAACAGTGCGTAGCATGCCGCTGTGGCGGTGTGCCCCGCGGTGTCCGGTGGCTTCGCATCGCCCGACACAGGAGGGGACACACCCATTGCACAGGAGTGAGCAGCCATAGCACCGCCGCAGCCGCAGGAGCACCGCTACAACGAGCGCATACGTGCCCGTGAAGTGCGTCTCATCGACCCCGACGGCCAACAGCTCGGTATCAGGCCGCTGCCGGAAGCGCTCACCATGGCGCGCCAGCTCGACCTCGATCTCGTAGAAGTAGCCCCGCTGGCAAACCCACCCGTATGCCGGATCATGGACTACGGCAAGTTCCGCTACGAGGAGAGCCAGAAGGCCAAGGAGTCGCGAAAGAAGACCGTGCAGGTGTCGATCAAGGAAGTGAAGTTCCGTCCGAAGATCGGCAAGGGCGACTTCGACACCAAGGTGAGGCACATGCAGGAGTTCCTCGCCGAGGGGCACAAGGTGAAGGTGACGCTGCAGTTCAGGGGACGCGAAATGGCGCACCCCGAACTCGGTTCGAAGATCCTTGATGCCGTGCTGCAGCAGCTCGATGGGGCCGCCAAGGTCGAGACCCAGGCCCGGCTCGAGGGGCGCAACATGACAATGGTGCTGTCGCCCGAGAAGAAGGCTCCTCCGAAGAAGAACTCCGATCGACACGACGGTCCGGCCGACGACGGTCAGGTCGACGCAGCGCCTGCAGAGCCGGCCGGCGCCGACGCCGACTGACACCCGTTCGCCGAGCGTCTCGCTCGCCAGACCTCAGGCCCTGCCAGTGCAGGGAACACCCAAAGGACATGCCATGCCCAAGATGAAGACCAACAAGACCACCGCGAAGCGCTTCAAGAAGACCGGTACCGGCAAGCTGCGTCGTCTCCAGCAGAACCGCCAGCACCTGTTCGAGAAGAAGCCCTCGACTCGCACCCGTCGCCTCGACGGCGAAGTCGATGTGCATCCCGGTGACGCCCGCAAGATCAAGCGTCTGCTCGGCGAGCGCTGACCATCCTCACCGGCGGGCGTCAGCGCCCGTCTTCCGACTGAACGACACCGACGAACGAGAGAGAGAAGAACCATGGCACGAGTGAAGCGAGCCGTCGGCGCCAAGAAGAAGCGCCGCCAGATCCTCGAGCGCGCAAAGGGCTATTACGGCAACAAGAGCCGCTCTGTCCGCGCTGCGAACGAGCAGGTCATGCGCAGCGGGCAGTACGCATTCCGCGACCGCCGCGCAAAGAAGGGTGAGTTCCGCCGTCTCTGGATCCAGCGGATCAACGCTGCATGCCGGCAGAACGACATCAGCTACAGCCGGTTCATCGCCGGGCTCAACGCCGCCGGCATCGCGGTCGACCGGAAGGTGCTCGCCGATCTCGCCATCACCGACAGCGCTGCGTTCTCGACGCTGGTGGCGCAGGCCAAGGCCGCCCTCTGATCGACCCCGACGTGGGCGACCACGACGACCGTGAGTCTGGCGCGACTGGGCTCACGTTCTCCAATCCGAAGATCCAGCACCTGCGGCGCCTCGTTGGGCGCCGCAGTGCGCGTGACGAGGCGGGTGTCGTGATCGTCGAGGGCGCGGCCCTGCTCGAGCAGGCCGTTGCCGCTGGCTGGCATGTCGAGTCGCAGTTCGTGGCGCCCGCGTCCGAGCCTGTCGACTGCGGCTCGGCGGTGTTCCACCTCGCTCCGAACGTCATCGAGCGTGTCGCCTCTACTCACTCGCCTCGGCCGTTGATCGCCGTGGTGCGACGGCGGCAGCATCCGCTGCCGGCAGGGGCGACCTTCGTCGTCGGATGCCACCAGCTGGCCGATCCCGGCAATGCAGGCACGATCATCAGGGGTGCCGAGGCTGCGGGCGCTGACGGGGTGCTGTTCACACCTGGGTCGGTAGACCCCTTCGCCCCGAAGGTGGTCCGCGCGAGTGCCGGCAGCGTGTTCCGGGTCCCGGTGGTCGTCGCCGAGCTCGGGCAGCTTCGCACCATGGGGCTAGCAGTCATGGGCTCGTCGTCGCACCGCGGCAGCACGTACTCCGATGTCGATCTGCGTCAGCCGGTGGCGCTCGTGGTGGGCAACGAGGCCCACGGGCTTCCAGACGACGCGCCCGTCGACGGGTGGCTCACGATCCCCCACAGCGGGCCCGTCGAGAGCCTCAACGCTGCGATGGCGGCCACGCTCCTCGTGTTCGAGGTCGCCCGGCAGCGGCGCAGCGGGTAGCGTGACGGCGTGTTCTCTCGTCGATTTCCGTGCCCCCGGGTGAGCTGGGGCTGCGCACCGGTCGACTGATCGAGCCGCGCCAGCCCCCGCCCGGGGGTCGCACTGGCCGATGGGGCGATGCCCCGACCGCACCGTGGTGCGGGACGACGTTCGAAGGAGAATGGTGATGATCGACGAGATCACTGCGGCGCGCGACGAAGCCGTGCGGCGAATCCACGAGGTGTCCGATCTCGCTGAGGCCGAAGCACTCGAGTCCGAGTTGCTCGGCCGCAAGGGCCCCTTTGCCGGGTTCAAGGCCGGTCTTGGGGGGCTTGGCACACCTGACGAGAAGCGCGGCGCAGGGCAGGCGCTGCATGAGGCGACCGCTGCAGTCGAGGAGGCCCTCGGGGAGCGGCTTCGTCGTCTGCGCTCGGCGGCGCGCGCCGAACAACTCGTCGCCGAGCGAATCGACCTCACAGAGACGATGCATTCGCCGCGCCGCGGCCACGCACACGTCGTGACCCAGGCGTGGCAGCGGCTCGAGGATGTCTTCGTCGGCATGGGCTTCCAGGTCGCCGAGGGTCCGGAGGTCGAGACCGACTGGCACAACTTCGAGGCGCTCAACATGCCGCCCCAGCACCCGGCACGCAGCATGCACGACACCTTCTATGTCGACCATGGCGCGCCCGGCAGCACGGTGCTGCGCACGCACACGTCGCCGGTGCAGATCCGCGTGATGCAGACCCTCGCTCCGCCGATCTACATGGTGATGCCCGGCC
>JBJOMQ010000045.1:0-14428 GCA_046052275.1 Actinomycetota bacterium
GCCGCCTGCAGCCACAGGTCACCCTCGGCGGCGACGTAGGCAATCGCATCGAAGGAGGCCGACCAGCACCACGACCCACCCCCGAGCGATCGTGCTGGCCTGATGGGCGGATCGTCGGCCCGGCGCTGCGGTGATCCGGCACCGAGTGGCAGTGGGCACAGCACAAGGTGCGCCACCCCGGCCTCGACCACGCCGTGGACGACGCAGCCGGGTCCGAGTCGCGGCTCGAACAGGTCGCGCGTCGACAGGCACATCTCGGCAGGTACGCGCGGCACGGAACGGCAACCTACCGAACGACTACGGTGGTCATGTGCCAGCGTCCCAGCGTCCCGATCGCAACCTCGCCCTCGAGTTGGTCCGTGTCACCGAGTCCGCTGCACTCGCGGCCTCGCGCTGGGTGGGACGCGGCGACAAGAACGGAGCCGATGGCGCAGCCGTCGACGCAATGCGCACGGTCATCAACACCGTGCCGATGAGCGGCATCGTCGTCATCGGCGAGGGCGAGAAGGACGACGCGCCCATGCTCCATAACGGCGAAGCGGTGGGCGACGGCACTGCGCCGAACACCGACGTCGCTGTCGATCCGATCGACGGCACCACGCTCACCGCGCTCGGCCGCGCCAATGCCATCTCTGTCATCGCCGTGAGCGAGCGCGGCACGATGTTCAACCCGGGACCATGCGTCTACATGCACAAGATCGCTGTCGGACCCGAGGCAAAGGGTTCGATCGACATCACGGCGACAGCCAGCCAGAACCTGCGCTGGATCGCAAAGGCCAAGGGCGAGTCGGTGCGCGATCTCACCGCGGTCATCCTCGACCGGCCGCGCCATGCCGAACTGATCGACGAGGTGCGCTCCACCGGCGCCCGAGTGAAGCTCATCACCGACGGCGACATCTTCGGCGCACTCGCCACAGCGTGGCCCGATGCCGGTGTCGACGTGCTGTTCGGCGTCGGCGGCACTCCGGAGGGGGTCACGGCTGCGGCGGGCCTGAAGTGCATGGGCGGCGAGATCCAGGGGCTGCTCGCACCGCGCGACGATGCCGAACGCGCAGAGGCAGAACGGCTCGGATACCGGTTCGACACCGTGCTGACCACCGATGATCTCGTCAAGGGCGACAACTGCTTCTTCGCCGCAACGGGTGTCACCGACGGCGACCTGCTGCGCGGCGTCCGATACGACCGCCGCGGCGCCCGCACGCAGAGCCTCGTCATGCGCTCGAAGAGCGGCACGGTTCGCCTCATCGACGCCTACCACCGCATCGACAAGCTCTCGTCGTTCGCCTCAGTCGACTACTGATCACTGTCTGCCGGCATGAACAGGCTGGCAGGGCTACGACTCGGGCGGGCTGCCACCCTCGGCGATGCGCCGCTCGAGGAACTCGTCGAGCCCGGCCCTGACGTCGGCCTGCATCGGCGGCACCTCGAACTCGTCGAGCCACTGCTGCCACACCCGAGTTGCCCGTGATGCCGCATCGAGTCCGCCGGCGTCCTGCCACTGTCCGGCTGTCTGACGGGTGAACACCGTCGGCTCGTGGAAGGCGGTCTCGAAACGCGACATCGTGTGCGCTGCACCGAAGAAGTGGCCGCCGGGCATCACTTCGGCAAGGGCATCGAGCGCCAGCTCTCCATCGTCGACCAGTACCGGTCGGAGGCCTTCGGCGACGATCTCGAGGGCATCGACATCGAGCACGAGCTTCTCGTACGAGGCGACGAGGCCGCCCTCCTGCCAGCCGGCGGCGTGCATCACCACGTTGGCCCCACCCAGCAGGGCGCCCATCAGCGAGACCATTGTCTCGTACGCACCCTGCGCGTCATCGGTGGGCGACGAGCTCGCGGCCTGGGATCGCCACGGCACGCCGAGGTGGCGCGCCAGCTGGCCGCTCGCGATCGCAGCGCGCATCGCGTCGGGTGAGCCGAATGCCGGCGAGCCGCTGCGCATCTCGACATTCGACGTGAATGCGCCGTAGACCACGGGAGCACCCGGGCGGACGATCTGCGACAGGCAGATGGCTGCGACTGCCTCGATGTGCTGCAGCAGCAGCGCGCCGGCGATCGTGACCGGCGCCATCGCTCCCGCCAGCGTGAACGGGGTCATGATGACCATCTGTCCGGCACGGGCGAGATCGATGATGCCGAGGCTCATCGGCACGTCCAGCTGCCGTGGCGAGTTGGTGTTGATGTTGGTCCACGTGTGCGGCGCCGACTCGAACGTCGCTCGGTCGATGCCGTAGCCGACTCGGATCATCTCCATCTGATCGGCCACCACCGCCCTCCCACGCGAGAAGACGTGCACCGGCTTGTCGGAGTCGATGAGCGCCTCATGGGTGACGCGCAGGTGGCGCTCGGGAAGCGGCACGTCCTGGGCTTCGGTCGCCGGCGTGATGCTGTGCAGCACGTCGCACCGCTGCGTCAGCCGGGTGAAATCGACAACGTCCGCGAACGAGCCGGCACGGCGGCCGCGAACGTGGTCGCTCGAGTACGGCGGTCCGCCGACTGGGAAGAAGCAGACGCTGTCGCCGCCGATACGCAGCGACCGTTCGGGATTGCGGGCATGCAGGATGAACTCGGGCGGTGCGGTCGACAGGAGTTCGCCAGCCAGGCCGCGATCGAGTCGGACCATCAGCGAGTCGTCGTCGACCACCGCGCCGGCGGTTGCGAACAGCCGACGGGCCTCGGGCAGCAGCACGCGGATGCCATGCGTCTCGAGTGCGCTGAGGGCTGTCGCATGGATGTGCGCCACCTCGTCGTCGGTCAGCGCCTTGGCGGTGCCGTACGGATTCCGGGAGTGGCGCAACTGCGACGAGTCGCGGAGCGGCCGCGCAGTGGGTGTTCCGCGACGTCGCTCACGGGTTGCCCTGGTGCTCACGGCTCGCATCCTCCGGACTGCATGCGAGTGCCAGCCACTGCGCGCTCAGTCTCGGCGGACACGCGAGCTGAGACGGCGTGCAATCGACCGAGGCGTGACCGTGCTCGCCGCGACGAGGCCGCGGTAGATGGCTCCGGGGATGCTGAGCGCCCGCCCGCGCGCCATGTCGGAGAGTGCAGCGGCGGCGACGTCCTCGGACTCGAGCCACATGAACTCGGGATAGGTCGCGCTGCGCCCATCGGGGCTGCTGACGCTGATGAACTCCGTGCGCGTCAGCCCTGGGCAGAGGGCCGTCACCTTCACCCCGGTGCCCCGCACCTCCTCGTGGAGGCTCTCGGTGAGGCTCGTCACGAATGCCTTGGTGGCCGCATACACCGCAAGGCTCGGTGCCGGCTGGAAACTGGCCACGCTGCTGACGTTCAGCAGGTGGCCGCGCCCACGGGGCACCATGGTTCGCAGTGCGGCATGGCTGAGCCGCGTGAGGGCACGGATGTTGACCGCGACCTCGCGGTCGAGACGGTCGGGGTCGAGCGAGTGGAAGAGACCGGAGGTGCCGAATCCGGCGTTGTTCACGACGAGGTCGAGTCCACGCACTGCGATCTGGCGCTCGACCGACTGCACCCCGTCGTCGGTGGCGAGGTCGGCCACGAGTGGTTCGAGGCAGGCGTGCTCGGCGCTGAGTGCCTCGAGACGATCGGCGCGTCGCGCCACGATGACCGTGGGGATGCCGGCGCGACCGAGGAGTCGGACCATTGCCTCGCCGATGCCACTTGATGCACCGGTGACGAGTGCCGTCTCGAACGGCAGCGAGGCCATCAGGCCTGCACCGTGTGTGTCGGCCGGGTGCTCAGTGCGCGCCCTGCGACGTGCCGACGATGCCGCCCGACGCCGCAAGCCGTGCGTGCGCACGCGCCAGTGCCGACACGGCTTCGGCATCGTGCTCCTTGCGCAGCAGTTCCTCGGCTCGCTCCATGGCGCGCTGCGCCCTGCCGCGGTCGATCTGGTCACCGAGCTCGGCGAGGTCGCTGAGGATGCTCACCGTGGTGCCCGACACCTGGACGAAGCCGCCGTGCACCGCCACGTCGACGACAGTGCCGTCGGCCAGTGTGATGCGGGTGTGGTTCTCGACGAGCGCGGCGAGGAAGGGAGCGTGGCCGGGAAGGAAGGCGATCTCGCCACCGCCGAGCGTCCGCGTGACCACCTGCGTTGCCTCGCCGGTGAACAGCACTCGCTCGGGCGACACCAGCCGCACCTCCATCGTGGCCGCCATCTCGGTCAGCCTGCCTGCTCGGCGAGCGACTTGGCCTTGGCGAGCACCTGGTCGACACCGCCGACGTTGAGGAACGCCTGCTCGGGCACCTCATCGAGTTCGCCGCGCAGGATGGCGTCGAAGCTCTCGACCGTCTCAGCAACCGGCACCGTCTCGCCCTTCACGCCAGTGAAGACCTCGGCCACGTAGAACGGCTGCGACAGGAAGCGCTGGATCTTGCGGGCACGCGACACCGTGAGGCGGTCCTCGTCGGAGAGTTCGTCGAGGCCGAGGATGGCGATGATGTCCTGCAGTTCCTTGTAGCGCTGCAGTGTCTCCTGCACGCCACGTGCCACCTCGTAATGGCGCTGGCCGACGACCTCGGGGGTGAGGATCGTCGACGTCGATGCCAGCGGGTCGACGGCCGGGTAGATGCCGAGTGCCGCCACCTGGCGGCTGAGCTCGGTCGTGGCGTCGAGGTGGGTGAAGGTGGTGAACGGCGCCGGATCGGTGTAGTCGTCAGCAGGCACGTACACGGCCTGCAGCGACGTGATCGAGCGACCGCGGGTGGAGGTGATGCGCTCCTGCAGCTGGCCCATCTCGTCGGCGAGCGTGGGCTGGTAGCCCACGGCCGAGGGCATGCGGCCGAGCAGGGTCGACACCTCGGAGCCGGCCTGCACGAACCGGAAGATGTTGTCGACGAACAGCAGCACGTCCTGGTTCTGCACGTCGCGGAAGTACTCGGCCATCGTGAGTGCCGACAGGGCGACACGCAGGCGCACGCCCGGCGGCTCGTCCATCTGGCCGAAGACGAGGGCGGCCTTCTCGTACACGCCCGACTCCTGCATCTCGAGTCGAAGGTCGGTGCCCTCACGTGTGCGCTCGCCCACGCCGGCGAACACCGAGACACCACCGTGGTTCTGTGCCACGCGGCGGATCATCTCGGTGATGAGCACGGTCTTGCCCACGCCGGCGCCGCCGAACAGGCCGATCTTGCCGCCCTGCAGGTATGGCGTGAGCAGGTCGATGACCTTGATGCCCGTCTCGAACATACGAGCCCTGGGCTCGAGGGTGTCGAAGTCGGGGGCGTCGCGGTGGATGTCCCACTTCTCAAGCGAGTCGGCATAACCGGGCTCGGCGTCGAGCGCCTCGCCCCACACGTTCCACACGTGGCCGAGCACCTTGTCGCCCACCGGCACCTGGATGCCGTGGCCGGTGTTGCGCACCGCCGTACCACGGGTGAGACCGTCGGTCGGCTTCATGCACACGGCGCGCACCCGGCTGTCGCCGAGCTGCTGAGCCACCTCGGCGAGCACCTTCACCGCCGTGCCGTCGACGGTCACCGTGAACTCGAGCGCCGAGTTGATCTCGGGCAGGGCGCCGCGAGGGAACTCGACGTCGATCACGGGTCCGGTGATGCCGACCACTCGGCCGTCCTTGCGGTCTGTCTCGGTCATGGTCATGACATGTCTTCCTTGTGTGTCAGTTCGCCGCAGCAGACGGCGCGTCGTCGAGTGGGAGGAAATCGATGTGGATGGTCTTCTTCGCGTCGCCGCCGAGGGCCTCGGCACCGCCGACGATCTCCATGATCTCGGTGGTGATGCTGTCCTGGCGGGCGCGGTTCATGATGCGGCTGAGGTTCTTGATGAGTTCCTCGGCGTTGTCGGTGGCGCTCTTCATCGCCCGCTGCCTGAATGCGTGCTCGCTGGCCGCTGCGTTGAGCAGCGCCGCGTAGATGCGGGCCTCGACATACCGCGGCAGCAGGCTGTCGAGGATGGTCGTCGGGTCGGGCTCGAACTCGTAGTCGGCGGGGGTTCCGCCGGCATCGAGGGTCTTGCCGTCGCCACCCTCGACCACCTGGCGGTCGAGCGGCACGAGCGGACGCTGGACGACTTCCTGCGACCCGGCCGAGATGAAGCGGGTGTACACCAGCTCGACACGGTCGAACTCGCCGCGCAGATAGGCATCGACGACGAATTCGCCGATTGCCTTCGCATCTGCGTAGGACGGGCTGTCGCTGAAGCCGCCGAACGACTGGGCGATCTTGTAGCCGCGGAAGCGGAAGTAGCCCTGCCCCTTGCGGCCGACTGTGACGACCGAGTAATCGCTGCCACGCAGCACGCCGGCCTTGATCTCGCCCTCGGCAGCACGCTGCACGCCGGCGTTGTAGCCGCCGCACAGGCCGCGATCGGCAGTGATCACCACATAGGCGGTGGTGCGCACCTCTGGCCGACTCGCGAGCAGCAGCGACTGCGACGAGCCGCCGGCCGCTGCCAGGTCCTTCACCACGTCGGTGATCGACTCGCTGTAGGGCTCGGCAGCCGCAACACGCTGCTGGGCCTTCACGATGCGGCTGGCAGCGATGAGTTCCATCGCCCGGGTGATCTTCTTGGTGGCCTGCACGCTGCGGATGCGCCCGCGCAGGATTCGCTCCTGGCCGCCTGCCATTACCGATCGCCTCCGGTCGCCGCAGCGCGCTGGCGACGCGCGACAGCCATCAGCGGACGTACCGCTGCCGTCGGCAGCAGGAGTTCGGACAGACCGGGCATCGCCATGGTCACTCGGTCGCCAAGGTCTTCTTGCTGGCAGCCTCACCGAGCTCGCTGGCGCCCGTCGCAGTCGGATCGGCGGCCTTGGCCGCCGCTGACGCAGCGACGAACTGCGCCTTGAACGCCGCAACAGCGGCAGCGAGGTCGTCGGGCACGCCACCCGTCTTCAGCGCGTCGAGCAGCCCGCCGTGACGCGACCGCATGTGGTCGAGCAGCCCGGCCTCGAATCGGCGCACGTCGTCGACCGGGATGTCGTCGAGGTAGCCGCGGGTGCCGGCGAAGATGCTCACGACCTGCTCCTGCACCGGCATGGGGCTGTTGAGCGGCTGCTTCAGCAGCTCGACAAGCCGGTAGCCGCGCTCGAGCTGCGCCTTGGAGACGGCGTCGAGTTCGGATCCGAATGTGGCGAATGCCTCGAGCTCGCGGAACTGCGCAAGATCGAGCTTCAGCGTGCCGGCCACTGCCTTCATCGACTTGATCTGCGCAGCGCCGCCGACGCGGCTCACCGAGATGCCCACGTCGACTGCCGGGCGCACGCCCGACTTGAACAGGTTGTCCTGCAGGAACACCTGGCCGTCGGTGATGGAGATGACGTTCGTCGGGATGTACGCCGAAACGTCGCCTGCCTTGGTCTCGATGACGGGCAGCGCTGTCAGCGAGCCGGCGCCGCGCTCGTCGGAGAGCTTGGCGGCACGCTCGAGCAGGCGACTGTGCAGGTAGAACACGTCGCCCGGGTACGCCTCGCGGCCGGGCGGACGGCGCAGCAGCAGCGACATCTGGCGGTACGCCTCGGCCTGCTTGGAGAGGTCGTCGTACACGACGAGGGCATGCTCGCCGTTCTCCATCCAGTGCTGGCCGACGGCGCAGCCTGCGTAGGGGGCGAGGTACTTGAAGGGTGCCGGGTCGGAGGCAGGTGCCGCGACCACCACCGTGTACTCGAGTGCGCCGTACTGGCGGAGCACCTCGACGGTCTGGGCGACGGTCGAACCCTTCTGGCCGATCGCGACATAGATGCACTTCACGCCGAGGCCGCGCTGGTTGATGATCGTGTCGATCGCCACGGTGGTCTTGCCGGTCTTGCGGTCGCCGATGATGAGCTCGCGCTGGCCGCGACCGATCGGGGTCATCGCGTCGATGGCCTTGATGCCGGTCTGCAGCGGCTCGTGCACCGGCTTGCGGCCGAGGATGCCAGGGGCCTGGATCTCGACGCGTCGCTGGATGCCGCCGATGATGTCGCCCTTGCCGTCGATCGGCTGTCCGAGTGCGTTGACGACACGTCCGAGCAGTGCGTCGCCGACCGGCACCGAGAGGATGCGGCCGGTTGCCTTGACGGTCTGGCCTTCCTCGATGGAGTCGGCATTGCCGAGCACCACGGCGCCGATGCCGTCCTCCTCGAGGTTGAGCGCAAGGCCGGTGGTGCCGTCCTCGAACTCGAGCAGCTCGTTGACGGCGCAGTCGGGCAGGCCGCTGACGCGGGCGATGCCGTCGCCCACCTCAGTGACGCGTCCGACCGTCTTCGCCTCGACCGAGGGCGAGAAGCCCTCGAGGTTCTTCTTCAGCGCCGACGCAATGTCGCTGGCGCTCAATGTGAGTTCAGCCATGTTCTCTTCTGCTCCTAGAGGCGGGACTTCAACTGGTCGATTCGGGTGCGGACAGTGCCGTCGATGACGGTGTCGCCCACGGTGGCAACGACGCCGCCGATGACCGACGGATCGACCACGCACTTCAGGTTGACCTGCTTGCCGGTGGCCTTCGCCAGTGCTGCGGCGAGCCTGGTCTGCTGGTCGGCGCTCAGTGGCTTCGCGCTCCGTACCTCGGCCAGCTCGAGCTGCTGGGCACTGCTGGCCCGGGCCACGAGCCGGTCGATGATGGCGGGCAGGTCGCGGCCGCGGCCGGCGCCGACCACCATGCTGATGAGCTGCGTCGATGTGGCCGAGGCCTTGCCGCCGAGCAGGTCCTCCACGATGGCAAGCCGCTTGGCGGCCGGGATCTGCTCGTCGGTGAGGGCGGAGCGCAGCGCGTCGCTGCCCTCGAAGCTGCGTGCGAAGCGGTAGAGCTCGTCTTCGACGGCGGCGATGCTGCCCTCGGCACGGGCGATCTCGAAGAGTCCCCGTGCGTAGCCTTCGATGCGGTCGTCGCTCATCGTGCGGCCCCCACTCGTGTGATGAAGCCCTCGATGAGCTCCTGATGTGTTGCGTCGTCGAGCGAGCCGGTGACGATGTGGTCGACGGCGGCGATCGAGAGGCGGGCGATCTCGGCGCGCAGTTCGTCGCCGACGCGGGCACCGGCGGCGGCGATCTCGGCGTCGGCACGGGCTTCGAGATCGGCGATCTCGGCGGCGAGCCTGGCACGGCCGTCGGTGAGCACGGCGGCTGCCTGCTGCTCGGCCTCGGCCATGATGCGCCGGCGCTCTCCGTCGATGTCGCCCTTGGCCGTGCGGATCTGCGCTGCCTCGGTGGCCGCAGCCGAACGGTCGGCGGCTGCGGCGTCGAGTTCGCGCTGGATGCGCTCGGTGCGGGCAGCCATTCCCTTCTTGATGGCCGGGCCGCCGAACTTGTAGATGGCCCAGAAGATGAGCAGCGACGCAATGCCGCCGTAGATGATCTCGGCCATCTCCGGGAGCAGCGGATGGCTGGTCACCAGTTCGCCGTTGGCGTCTGCCTTGCCCTCGGCGGCGATGCGGAGGCCGATGGCGATTCCCAGAGCACTCATCGCGCCATCACCTCCGACACGACCTTGGCGACCACTGCTGCGCTCGGTGCCCTGCCCGTGGCCAGCTCGCCCGCCTTGCCGGCGACGTCGCCGACCGCGGCTGCGATCTGGTCGCGCACCGCAGCGCGGGCGGCCTCGGCCTGGGCGTTCGACGCTGACCGCTTCTCGGCGATGCGGGCATTGGCCTCGGCCAGCGTTGCGGCACGCTCGCGTTCGAGCGTGGCGCGGGCGGCTTCGACAGTTCGCGCTGCCTCGGCCCTGATCGACGCCACCTGCGACTCATAGTCGGCGACCTCGGCCCGAGCGGCGGCGCGCTCGGCGTCGGCTGCCTCGTGGGCGCCGCGGATGCTCTGGTAGCGGGCATCCATGCCCTTCTTCAGCCTCGGGTAGAGGAAGAAGCGC
Source organism: Actinomycetota bacterium (assembly GCA_046052275.1). Lineage (GTDB taxonomy): Bacteria > Actinomycetota > Acidimicrobiia > Acidimicrobiales > Ilumatobacteraceae > UBA668. The sequence continues at coordinate 9,782 of JBJOMQ010000045.1, forward strand.
ATCAGCAGCGCGAACACGATGAACGAGCCGGCTCCCCAGTAGAGCTCTTTGGCCTCTGGGACGATGGGCCCGGGACCCGGCTTGATCTCGACGCCACCCTCGCTGCTCTCAGCAGCGGGTACGAGGTCGAGGACAACCGTGGATCCCTGGAGGTGCACGACGGCACTCAGCACGTCAACTCCTTGTCGGTGGGACGTCGATGGGAATGGTCAGTGGTCGGTCGGCTCAGAGGCCGATGAGGATGAAGACCACGAAGCCGATGAGGGCGAGGGCCTCGGTGAAGGCGATACCGAGGAACATGGTGGTGCGCACCATGCCGGCGGCCTCAGGCTGGCGGGCCATCGCCTCGACCGACTTGCCGACGAGGTAGCCGATGCCGATGCCCGGGCCGATGGCCGCGAGGCCGTAGGCGAAGCCGGCCGAGCCCGCGGCCGCTGCGGCCTTGGCCTCGTCACCGGTGAGCTCGGCAGCGAGAATCGCAAATGCTTCCATGATGGTGTGTTGCTCCTGTGAGTGTTCTGGGTAGGTGGAGATCGGGGAAGGGGACGGTCAGTGCTCGGGATGCGCCGCACCGGCGATGTACACGGCGGTGAGGATCGTGAAGATGTATGCCTGCAGGAAGGCGACCAGCACCTCGAATGCGGTGAGGAACACCAGCATGAACATGGGCAGGATCGCCATCGGCTTCAGCAGGAACACCTTCGTCTCGGCGGTGACCAGCGAGTTGGTGAGCAGGGCGAACGTGACGAGCAGGATGTGGCCGGCGAGCATGTTGGCGAAGAGTCGCACCGTCAGCGAGAACGGCCGCACGATGATGTTCGAGATGAACTCGATGACGCCCACGAGCGGCTTCAGCGCCACGGGAACACCGGGAGGCCACAGTGTGTTGGCGATGTACTTGAAGCCCTGGTGCTTGAGGCCAACGCCGTTGTAGACGACCCACACGAGCAGGGCCAGGAACATCGGGATCGCCATGCGGGCCGTCGCCGGCATCTGCAGGATCGGGATGATGCCCGGCACGTTGCAGAGGTAGATGAAGATGAACAGGCTCAGCAGGAACGGCGTCCATCCGAGGCCGTCCTTGCCCATGGTCTGCATCACGATGCCGTTCTCGACGAACTCGACCGTGGTCTCGGCGAGGTTGCGCACACCCCGCGGCGCCTTCAGCGGGTCCTTGTTGCCGGCGAGCAGGAACACGACCGAACCGATCAGGGCCGCTGCCACGGCGATCAACGCGATCTTGTTGAACGTCGGGAAGAAGTCAGCCCATCGGAGGATGGCGTTGATCTCTGGGAACGAGAAGGATTCGGCGATCACGGTGGGTCCTGTGGTTCCTGTCGGTCGTTACTGTCGGGCGGGCTTGAGACCCGGGTGGGCGAGAGAGATGGCAACGTACTTGAGTTCCCAGAGCAGGAGCCCGAGGTGCGTCACGATGATGGTCGCTCCGAGGGCCGCGAGTGAAATCCACCCCACATCGCGCACCAGGAGCACGGCGAGGAAGATCAGCCCAAGGCGCACCAGGTAGCCGACAAGCACGGCTCCCATCATCAGTCCGAGGCTGATCCTGGCCGTGGTGGCGACGATGCCCGCCGCCAGGGAGAAGTTCACCAGCACGACGGCGATGCCGTAGAGGGCGCTGAGCGCCCCGTCACCGCCCCAGATCACGGCGCAGACGGCCACCAGCACGGGCGCCGCCATGAGGCCGCGGCGCACCATGTCCTTGCTGACGCCGACTTCGGGGGCAGGGCCGGCGACGGGGCCCATCGAGATCACCGGGTCGGCCGACGGACTCATGCCCTGGCACTCCCGGAGGCAGGCGGTGCGGCGTCAGGCGACGGGGTGCGCTGCGCTGAGGAGGCCTGGCGGGCACGGCGCTCGGCTTCGTGCACGTCCATCTCGGCCTTGTAGCGGTAGTACATCGACACGAACTGGCCGACGACCGAGAAGAGCACCAGTCCGATCGCGACGCCGGGCCATGTGCCGAGCCAGCGGTCGACGAGGGCACCGATGCCGAAGAACACGAAGATCACCAGCGCGAAGTCGACGCCGCGGCCGAGGGTCTGGCCCGAGGCAGGTGTCGAGGGCGCCACGATGCGCCGGATCGGGTCGAGTTTCACGGTGGTTGGGCGAGAGGGAGACATGCGCTGCCATCGGCAGCGACTTTGTGAACGCAGGAACAAACTAGCCGATCGCCAGCAGTGCGCCAAGACGGACGGCGCCGGGACGGCCACCGTGACGGTCAGGTGCGTCGGCGGCGGATCTGCGGGTGCAGCACCGTGTAGAGCAGCAACCCGAGCATCGCTGCCCCGATCGGGACATAGCTCGATCCGCTGCCGGTGTACACGGGGTACAGCACGAATGCCGACAGCAGACCCGTCCAGCCCCACAGGATCAGCACGCTGCGCCGCTGGCCGTGGCCCATCTCCATGAGGCGGTGGTGCAGATGGCCCTTGTCGGCCGACGCGACGCCCTGTCGCCGCGCAGCGCGGCGCACGATCGCGAACAGCGTGTCGAGGATCGGCACGCCGAGGATGAACAGCGGGATGAACAGCGGGGCAAGGAAGAAGTAGGTCTGCCCGACGAACCGCTGCGTATCGGGGTCGGCTCGTCCCCCGACCACCGACGTGCTCACCGCCATGAGGAGTCCGAGCAGGAGTGCGCCGCCGTCGCCCATGAACACCTTCGCCGGGTTGAAGTTGTGGGGCAGGAATCCGAGGCAGATGCCGACGGTGATGATGGCCACGAGCGGCCCGAGGTTCGGCAGCGTGAGCGCCCCGATGCCCGGGTCGGCGAGCCGCTGGCTGTAGAGGAAGAACGCTCCTGCGCCGATCGCGACGATGCCCGCAGCAAGTCCGTCGAGGCCGTCGATGAGGTTGATCGCATTGGTCATGCCCAGGAGCCAGATCACGGTGATGAGCGGCACCCAGTCGTTGCTGAGCAGGAACACGTCGAGGAACGGCACGCGGAAGTAGAACATCGTGACGCCGAAGTAGACGAGCACGACAGCCACCACCACGGTGCCGACCACCTTTGCCGGCGCCGAGATCTCGCGGACATCGTCGACGAACCCGACGACGAACATCAGCGCGGCAGCGATCAGCACGCCGACCGGCTCGCTGTTGCTGGCGAAGAGGTTGTCGAAGCCGGACAGCGCCCACGCTGTCACGAACGCCGCGACGAATCCGGCGAACATCGCAATGCCGCCGACGTCGGGCGTGGCGACGGTGTGCACTCGACGCGAGTCGGGCTCGACCACCCACCCGCGCCACGTCGCCACGCGGATGACCACGGGGGTGGTCAGGAACGTGACAGCGGCCGCCACCGCCCCCACCATGAGGTATGCGCCGACAGACGGCATCAGCGGGCGATCGTATGCCGGACGGCCGACGAGGTCGACCGGCGCCGACAGCGGACGGTCAGTACGCCGGGAACCGGGCGCACAGCGCCGCCACCTCTGCCCGGGCAGCGGCGACCGCGGAGGGGTCGGTCCGATGCCGCAGGATTCGGGTGATGAGGCCGGCGATGTCGGTCATCTGCGGCTCGGTCATTCCCTGGGTGGTGACCGATGGCGTGCCGATGCGCACGCCCGAGGTGACGAACGGACTGCGCGGGTCGTCGGGCACATTGTTCTTGTTGAGGGTGATGCCACCCTCGTCGAGCACCGCCTGCGCCTCCTTGCCGGTGAGGTCGGCGTCGAAGGGGCGCAGGTCGACGACCATCAGGTGGATGTCGGTGCCGCCGCTCACGAGTCGGAATCCACACTGCACGAGCGCCTCGGCGAGCGCCGATGCATTCGCGACGATCTGCCGTGCGTACTCCTTGAACGACGGTTGCTGCGCCTCGAAGAAGGCGACTGCCTTGCCGGCGATGACGTGCTCGAGCGGCCCGCCCTGCCATCCGGGGAAGACGGCCTTGTCGATGGCAGCAGCGTGCTCCTGCTTGCACAGAATGGTGCCGCCCCGCGGGCCGCGCAGCGTCTTGTGGGTGGTGAAGGTGACCGCATCGGCATAGGGCACCGGGTTCGGGAAGACGCCGCCTGCCACGAGGCCGGCCACGTGTGCGGCATCGAACATGAAGTACGCGCCCACCTCGTCGGCGATCGCCTTGAATGCAGCGGGATCGAGCCGGCGTGGGTAGCTGGTGGTGCCGGCGACGATCATCTTCGGCCGGTGCTGGAGCGCAAGGTCGCGCACCTGGTCCATGTCGACGCGCTCGTCGCCCGGGGTCACCTTGTAGGGGATGAACCGGTACAGGAGGCCACTGGCATTGACGGGTGAGCCGTGGGTGAGGTGGCCGCCGTGGTCGAGCGAGAGCCCGAGCACGGTGTCGCCGGGCTTCAGCAGTGCCTGGTACACGCACATGTTGGCGTTGGCGCCGCTGTGCGGCTGCACGTTGGCGTGGTCGGCGCCGAACAGGGCCTTCACGCGCTCGATGGCCAGCGACTCGATCGAGTCGATCACGGCGTTGCCACCGTAATAGCGCTTGCCCGGATACCCCTCGGCGTACTTGTTGGTGAGTGCGCTGCCGACGGCGCGCATGACCGCCGGCGAGGTGAAGTTCTCGCTGGCGATCAGCTGCAGGCCGGTGACCTGGCGCTGCACCTCGGCGGCGATGAGGGCCTCGACCTCGGTGTCGGGGGTGGTGTCG
>JBJOMQ010000046.1:0-14338 GCA_046052275.1 Actinomycetota bacterium
CCCCGCGGAGCGCTCCTCGGACGGCAGCACACGTGTCGCGGTTGTAGCCGGTGGTGTCGTGGAAGTCGGCTCGGGTGGCGGATGCCGAGTAGATGGAGCCGCGCGTGACGACGAGGTAATCGAGCGCGCCGGCGGCGGCGAGCTCGACGGCGATTGCCTCGGCCATCTGTGGCGTGATGCCGGCCCACGGCGCGAGTTCGTCGCAGCTGAGCCGAAGTCCGACGATGCGGTCGCCTGCGCGGCTGCGGACTGCTTCGAGCACCGAGCGGGCAAACCTCAGGCGGTCGCTGCCCCATTGGTCGGCGCGCTGGTTGGTGAGTCCGCTGAGGAACTGGCGCACGAGGCTGTGCTGGCCGGCGTTGACCTCGACCCCGTCGCAGCCTGCGGCTACGGCGAGCGCAGCGGCCTCAGCGAAACCGTCGACGACGGCTGCGATGTCGCTGTCGTCCATCGACTTGGGCACTTCTCGGGTGTTGACCTCGGGCACCCGGCTGGGTGCCCAGAGTTCGCGCTGCGAGTAGGCGCTGCTTCCCTGGCCGCCGGCATGATCGAGGGAGGCGACTACCAGCGCGCCGTGCTGGTGGCACGCCGCCGCGATGGCCTGCCATCCGTCACCTGCCATCGATGCCAGGGGCGCTCGCTCATAGGGCCAGTCGAGCGGGTGCACGCTTGCTCCCTCGGTGACGATGATCCCGCAGCCGCCGACGGCACGGCGCTCGTAGTACGCGACATGCCGCGGCGTGTACCTGCGCTCGTCGTCGCCGAGGTTGGTGACGTGCGGCCCGAGCATCACTGCCGAGGGGGCAACGGCACCGGACCGGCCGATGGCGAGCGGCTGCACCAGTTGCATGGGCGCCGACGCTACCCGCCTATGTCGCGCCGTGAGATGCCGACAGTTCGCTGCCGCCGAGCAGCCGCTTGATGTTGCCGAGGTGCCGGAGCAGCACGAGGAGATCGATCGCAATGATGGATGCCAGCTCGGTGCCGGGGACACCGCCGATTGCCACTGCGACGGGGAAGGCGAGCATGATGCTGAGCGAGGCGAGTGACGCCGTTGACGAGGCCTTCCGCACGCCGATCCAGAGGGCGAGCATCACCAGCGAGGGGAGCGGCTGCATTGCCAGCGAGGCGCCGCCCATCGTCGCCACCCCCTTGCCGCCCCTGAACCCGCGGGTGACGGGGAACATGTGGCCCAGCACCGCCGCGGCGATAGCTGCCCATCCGAGTCCCGGGTTGTCGAGCAGGCGCGACGCCACCGCGGGTATGGCGCCCTTCAGGCCGTCGAGGATGAACACCAGCACGCCCCACCACTGGCCGAAGGTGCGAGCGATATTCGACGCACCCGGATTGCCCGATCCGACGGCGGTGATGTCGACGCCCTTGCTGCGGGCAATCCACACTGCGCTGGGGAAGGTGCCGAGCGCGTAGCCGGCCGGCACGAGCAGCAGCCAGGGCAGCGCGCTCACCGATGCGCTGCCAGGCGGCTGTGATCGTGTGCAGGACGCGGCGCGATGCGCACGGGAACGCTGAGCGCTGCTGCGCCGTGTCCGGTGACGCACTCTGGATCGGGGCCGTCGAGCGGCAGTCCCGTGAAGAACTTGGCAGCCATGCAGCCGCCCTGGCACGCATCGAACGATCCGCACGACGCGCAAGCGCCCGCAGACTGCGGCTGGCGCAGCTCGGCGAAGAGCTCGCTGCTGCGCCACACCCCGGTGAATCCACCCGCATCGCGCACGTTGCCGGCGCGGAAGTCGTCGTGGATGACGAAGGGGCACGCGTAGACGTCGCCAATCGGGTCGATGAGGCACACGACGCGGCCTGCGCCGCACATGTTGAGGCCAGGAAGCGGATCGCCGAGCGCGTTGAGGTGGAAGAACGAGTCGCCGGTGAGGACCGAGTCGCCGTGGTCGAGCAGCCAGGCGTACACGTCACGTTGCTGCTGCGCAGTCAGGTGCAGGTCGTCCCACGCGTCGACGCCGCGTCCGCTCGGTCGCAGCCGAGTGAGGCGCAGCTGGGCGCCGTAGGAGTCGGCGAGCTGCTTGAACCGGTCGAGCTGCGACACGTTGTGGCGGGTGGCGACGACGCTGATCTTGAACGGGCCGAATCCGGCATCGGCGAGGCGGTCCATCGCCGATCGGGCCAGCGCCCAGCTGCCGCTGCCGCGGACAGCGTCGTTGGTGGCCTCGTCGGCACCGTCGACACTGATCTGGATGTCGAGGTAGTCGAGTGAGGCAAGGCGTCGAGCCGAGGCAGCGTCGATGTAGGCGCCGTTGGTGCTGAACTTCACGCCGATCCCGCTGCTGACGGAGTACTCGACGATGTCGAAGAAGTCGCGTCGGAGCATCGGCTCGCCGCCGCCGATGTTGACGTAGAACACCTGGATGCTGCGAAGCTCGTCGATGACGCGGTGGGCCTCGGCAGTGGAGAGCTCGCGTGGGTCGCGGCGGCCTGACGACGAGAGACAGTGGACGCACTGAAGGTTGCAGGCGTAGGTGAGTTCCCAGGTGAGACAGATCGGAGCGTCGAGACCCGTCTTCAGTTGCGCGACCAGTGACTCAGCGCTCATGGACCACCCCGGATTCGACGAGCGACGACATGGCGCGCTCGAACGATGGCCAGCGCGACTCGGCGATGCCGGCAGCACGAAGAGCGGACGAGAGGGTGTCGTGCTCGGCGAGTGAACGCGTCACCGCCACCATGTCGGGATGCTTCAGGAAGACGAGACGCCGCGTGCCGTAGTGGTAGGCGAGGGCGCCGAACGGCTCAGGTCGCAGAGCTACCTGCGGGTGCAGTTCGAGCGCCCGCTGGAGCAGGCCGGCGGAAGCGATGTCAGTAGACACCGCACATGCCGTCGATGGAGATCTCCTCCACCAGAAGTTCGTCCTCGACCAGCGGCGTGTCGTGCGAGGGATCCTCGTGCTGGGGCGGGGCGGATGCCTCGGCACCGCCGTCGATCGACTCGTTCTCCATGTGGCGCACACTATCCCCGGCCGGGTGCACCGGCTTCGCATGGACGGCAGCCTTCCGGGGGGCAGTAGGGTTCGACTCGACGAGCGAGGGGGAACGCATGAAGACCAAGGCCGCAATCCTGTGGGAGCGCAACACGCCCTGGAGTGTCGAGGAGATCGAGCTCGACCCGCCGAAGACGGGCGAGGTGCTGGTGAAGATGCACGCCAGCGGCATGTGCCACAGCGACGAGCATCTCGTCACCGGCGACCTCGCCGGAGCCACTCCCGAGCCGCCGCTGATCGGCGGCCACGAAGGTGCCGGCGTGGTCCTCGAGGTGGGCGCCGGCGTGTTCAGCGTGAAGCCGGGCGATCACGTCGTGTTCGGATTCGTCCCGGCGTGCGGCCGCTGCCCCAGCTGCTCCTCGGGCCACAGCAATCTGTGCGACATGGGAGCGCTCACGGCCACGGGCATGCAGCTCAGCGACGGCACGTCGCGGCACCATGCGCGGGGCAAGGACATCGCGCTCGGCATCGGAGGACTGGGCACGTTTGCCCTCCATACGGTCGTCAATGAGGCGAGCTGCATCGTCATCGACAAGGACATCCCGCTCGACCGTGCGTGCCTCCTCGGCTGCGGCGTGGTGACGGGCTGGGGCTCGTCGGTGTATGCGGCGCAGGTCGAGCCCGGCGACACCGTGGCGGTCGTCGGCGTCGGCGGTATCGGCGCCAACGCAGTGCAGGGGGCCAAGCTCGCCGGTGCTCGCGTGGTCGCGGCCATCGACCCGGTCGAGTTCAAGCGCGAGAAGGCGATGGAGTTCGGCGCCACCCACACCCACGCATCGATCGACGAAGCACTCGGTGCGCTCGGCGACACCACGTGGAACCGGGGGTTCGACAAGGTCATCATGACGTGCGGCGTCGGGAACGGCGATGTGCTCGGCCAGGCGTTCTGGCTCGGCGGCAAGCGGAGCAAGATCGTCGTCACCAACATCCACCCCACGGGTGAAGGCAGCATCGCCGTGCCGGCCGTGTTCCTCACCGTGTTCGAGAAGCAGCTCATCGGTTCGCTGTTCGGCTCGGCGAATCCGCGACGCGACATCCCGAAGTTGCTCGAGCTCTACTCGCAGGGCCAGCTCGACCTCGACGGGCTCGTGACGCGCACCTACACGCTCGACGACATCAACCAGGGCTACGCCGACATGAATGCGGGCAAGAACATCCGCGGCGTGCTCGTGTACGAGCACTGACCAGCGATTCTCCGGCCGCGATGAAGTGCCGTGCAGCGGTGCTCTGGGGCACCGACCAGCAGTGGACGATCGAGGAACTCGTCGTCGACCCGCCGAAGGCTGGCGAGGTGATCGTCAAGTGGGCGGTAGCGGGAATGTGCCACAGCGACGAGCATCTCGTCACCGGCGACATGGTGCCACCAGCCGAGACACTCGCTGCGGCAGGGCTGCCGCCGTTCTTCCCGGCCATCGGCGGACATGAGGGCGCAGGAATCGTCGTCGAGGTCGGACCCGGAGTCACGGCCGTGCAGCCCGGTGATCACGTCTCCGCCAGCTTCATCCCGTCGTGCGGTCGCTGTCGGCACTGCAGCTCGGGGCGCCAGAACCTGTGCGATGCCGGTGCCGGTGCGATGCAGAACGGCATGATCACCGACGGAACGAGCCGGCACTCGGTCAGGGGCGGTCCGGTGAAGCTGATGGCCAAGCTCGGCACATTCGCTGAGTACACGTGCGTCGCTGAGGCGTCGGTGATCAAGGTCGATGCCGACCTTCCGCTCGAGGCAGTGGCCCTCGTGAGCTGCGGCGTGGCGACCGGATGGGGGTCGGCGACGAAGCGGGCCGACGTGCGCCCGGGCGACACCGTGGTGGTGGTCGGCGTCGGAGGCATCGGGATCAATGCGGTGCAGGGTGCAGCAGCGGCGGGCGCGAGACGTGTGATCGCCGTCGACCCTGTCGAGTTCAAGCGCGAGAAGGCGATGGAGTTCGGCGCCACGCACGTCTTCCAGTCGATGGCCGAGGCCATGCCGGCGGTCGCCGATCTCACGTGGGGGCAGATGGCCGACAAGGTCATCCTCACGCCCGGAGTGCTGCATGGCGACATGATGCAGCTCGGCACTGCGCTCGCCGGCAAGGGCGGCACCATCGTGGTCACGGCCATCGCCCCCATCACGCAAACGCAGTCAGCCGTCAACCTGTTCGAGCTCGCGATGTGGAACAAGGAGATCAAGGGGACGATCTTCGGATCGCTCAATCCGCGCCACGACATCCCCGCCCTGCTCGGCCTGTACCGAGAAGGCCGGCTGAAACTCGACGAACTTGTGACTCGCCGCTACACGCTCGACCAGGTGAACGAGGGCTATCAGCACATGCGCGACGGCATCAACATCCGCGGCGTGATCGTCCATGCCTGACCCCGTAGGCACGACTGCTGCGGGCCTCGTGCAGCGCGTCCTCGATCGCGTGGTCGGCCGACATCGCGAGATCGAACTGCTCGTGGCGGCGCTGGCCGCTGATCGACACGTGCTCATCGAAGGACCGCCCGGCACCGGGAAGAGCACGCTCCTGCGCGCTGTCGCGCACGAGCTCGGTCTCGGGTTCGAGTTCGTCGAGGGGAACGCCGAGCTCACCCCCGCTCGACTCGTCGGGCACTTCGATCCGGCGAGGGTGCTGGCCGAGGGATACTCGCCGGAGGTCTTCGTCGACGGACCGCTGGTGACGGCAATGCGCGACGGTGCCCTTCTGTACGTCGAGGAGATCAACCGCGTGCCGGAGGAGACGCTCAACGTGCTCATCACGGTGATGAGCGAGCGCGAGCTGCACGTCCCTCGCCTCGGCCGCATTGCGGCTGCACCAGGGTTCCGGCTGGTTGCCGCCATGAACCCCTTCGACGCGATCGGCACGGCACGCATCAGCGGAGCCGTCTACGACCGAGTCTGCCGACTCGCGGTCGAGTACCAGGATGCAGCCGACGAGCAGTCGATCGTCAGGCGCCAGGTCGTCGACGGCGAATCGCTCGACGGACAGTGGACGGCAGGTGTCGTCGAGGTCGTGCGCCGGACGCGCTCTCACGTCGATGTGCGGATCGGCTCGTCGGTTCGCGGTGCCATCGACACGGCAGCGGTGTCGAGGTCGCTGGCAGCGATGCGCGGGGCGTCGCCGACCGATCTCGGCGTCGGACTCGATGCGGCGCTCGTCGCTCTCAGCGGGCGACTGCGGCTGCGCGAGGGCTGCACTCGCCGTGCCGAGGACATCGTCGTCGAGATCTGGCGCGAGGTCTTCCCAGAGACGCCTCCGAGTGCGAACGGCGGCGATCAGGGAAAAGTGCCGACCCCGGCCGGGGCGACCGACCCTCGCTGACGCCGCCGCGCGTCGTCGACGGAGACGATGCGGACGCAGAGCTTGCTCGCAGCCAGCGGCGCACCACGTCGCGGCGCGACCTCTCAAGATCGCCTCGCTTCGAGCAGGTGTCCCCAGAGGTGGGCGAGCTCGATGAGTCGGCGGTCGACGAGGCGCTGCGTGATGATCCCGACGAGATGCTGGCGATGCTCGCAGACCTCGTCGGCGCCACCGATCAACGTCTCAGGGCGCTCGCGCGCCGGCTGGCGGCTCGGCTGTTCCTCGACCTGGCACGGACTGGCCGCACGCGCCGGGCCGGCATCGGGAGGCTCACGACCGAGCCGTACGCTCCCGACCGCGGCGACCTCGACATCGATGCGAGCCTCGAGGCACTCGCCGAGCGTGGCACGGGGCCGGTCGATGCCGAGCGGCTGCGAGTGAGGGCGTGGTCGAGGCCGGCGACGGCGCTCTGCCTGCTCGTCGACCGCAGCGGCTCGATGGGCGGCGCACCGCTCGCTTCGGCAGCGCTCGCCGCAGCCGCAGTGGCGAGTCGGTCACCTGATGACTACAGCGTGCTCGCCTTCGGCAAGGACGTGCTCGTGCTGAAGGGCCAGTGTGTGCCGAAGCCGGCCGAGCGCGTCGTCACCGATCTGCTGTCGCTGCGCGGCCACGGAACCACCGACGTAGCCGGTGCGCTGCACGGCGCAGCGCTGCAGCTTGCCGGGTCGCGAGCGGGCCGCAAGGTCACCGTGATGCTGAGCGACTGCCGGGCCACGGTTGACGGAGACGCCGAGGCTGCCGCCGGCCTGTTGGATGAACTGGTCGTCATCGCCCCGTCGACCGATGCCGACGAGGCAGAGGCGTTCTGCCGGCGAACCGGGGCTCGGCTCACGACCGTGTCGGGGCCGAGCGAGGTGGCGGATGCACTGGGCAGGGCACTCGAGCGCGCCTGACGTCGCCGCGTCTCAGCAGATGACGTCTTCGTTGGGCACGATGTCGCCCTTGACGTTCTCCTCTGGTCCGGTGGCGACGGTCGACGAACCGGTGGCGGTGTCGGTGGTGGTATCCACCGGCGCTGCACCGCCGATCGGCGCAGACCCCTGGAAGATGGCGAGGATTGCCTTCATGTTGTCGCTCTTGGTGATCGGGTCGAGCACCGACTGGCCGCCCTGGATCATGTTGGCAGCGTCGATCTGATAGGTGCTGATGCCCGACGGGTCGATGTTCTTCAGCACGCCGGCAAAGGCGAGGATCGAGTCGATCGACAGCAGGTTGGCGTCGCGCACGATGTACTTCTGCAGCGACTCGATCAGCGCCCGGGCGACGGCAGGGTCGTAGACCCCCTTGTCGAGTGCTGCCATCAGTGTCCGGCGGAGGAAGTCCTGCTGACGCGAGATCCGGGCAAGGTCGGCGCCGCGGTCCTCGTTCAGTTCGCCGTTCTCGTCAACCCACTTGAGATGGCGCGACCGCACGTACGCAAGAGCCTCGTCGCCGCTGAAGGTGTGGCATCCGGGTGCCACGTTGATGCCGACGTTCCTGTCGACGATCTGATACTGGAATGGCACCGTGACACCACCGACGGCGTCGACGATGAGCTTGAAGGCGCAGAAGTCGACCTGCAGGTAGTGGTCGACGGTGATGCCGAAGTTGTCGTAGATGGTCTGCGCGAGGAGTGACGAGTCGCCGGGCTTCGCCACCGTGTTGATGCGATTGTCGGCCTTGCCCGGGATGTCGACCCAGAGGTCGCGGGGAAACGACAGCACGGCACCGCGATTGGTGCTGGGGTCGACGCGGATCACCATGATCGTGTCGCTGCGACTGCCGATCGCATCCCGCGACGGATCGGCGGCCCCGGCCCACGGCGAGTTGGGGTCGACACAGGCGTTGACGTCGGATCCGGTGATGAGGAAGTTCACGGCCTCGGCGTCGACCTGAGGGAAGGTCGCTGGCACGGTGGTGGGTCCGCTCGGTTCCGGGCCGGACGGTACGGGCGGAAGGGTCACCGTGGTGCTCACGCTGAGGGCCTGGCCGGCGAGCGTGCCGTCGAGCTGGTTCTTTCCGTAGAGCAGTCCGACCGCTGCGGCGAGACAGGCGATGACCACGAGGCAGTTGACGCCCAGCACGATCCACTGCGCCGGGGTGTGGCGGCGGCGCGGACGTGTGCGCTGAAGTGAGTGATCTGCGTCGCTCATCGGGCGGGAAGGCTACCGGTCGGGCGGTCGCTAGGGTCAGCGGGGTGAGCGCCGACACGCCGAGCGCCGAGCAGGTCGACTGGGTCGAGCGGCTCGACCAACTGCACCTTTTGGCGCCCCTGCGCGTGCTGGCCATCGTGCTGGTTGCGGCGATCGTGTCGCGCCTTCTCCGGGTTGTGGTGAGGCGCGTGCTCGATCGTGCCCTCACGGTGCCAGGCCTGGTGTCGCGTGCCGACACGCACCGTGTCGAGGCGCGCCAGCGGGCGCTCGCCGTCGCGCTGCGCTCTGCACTGGTCGGCGTGGTGTGGGCCATCGCAGTGGTCACGGCCGTGGGCGAGCTCGGCCTCAACATCGGCGCATTCGTCGCGACCGCGACGGTGGTCGGCGGTGCAGTGGCATTCGGTGCGCAGCAGTTGATGCGCGATCTCATCGCCGGGTTCTTCGTGCTCGCCGAGGACCAGTACGGCGTCGGCGACGAAGTCGACCTCGGCCTTGCCACCGGCACGGTCGAGCGGATCTCGCTGCGGTCGGTCCGCGTGCGCGACGGCCTGGGCGGGGTGTGGTACGTGCCGCACGGCGGCGTCAGCCGTGTGGGCAACCTGTCGAAGTCGCCCATGGCAGTCCTCGACCTCGAGGTTGCCCGCAGTAGCTCGCTGGCGGCGCTCGAGGACGAGGCGACCCGACTCTGCTCGGCACTGTCGACAGACCCAGAGGCGGCCGATGCAGTTGCCGGCGAGCCGCGAGCAGTCGGCCTCGTCGACGTCTCCGACGATCGACTCGTATACCGGCTCGTAGTGCCCACGCGACCCGGCGCTCATACTGCCGTGCAGCGCGTCTGGCGCACGCTGGCGCTCGATGCCTTTGCAGAGGGGCGGCTTCGGGCCCCCTGAGTGGGTGTCGTCGTGGGTTACTGCACCGTGAGCGTGACGGCGCACTCGACCTGAGATGCAGTGTCAGATGCCGTCCAGCGGATCTCGTCGATCGAGCCGACGCCCTTCATGTCGTCGGCCACGCGCTGCAGCAGCTCGACGGTGGAGGACGGCGCCGTGATCTCGAGCATCGCGACTCGGTCGCGCTGCGAGCCCTTCGCCTCGGTCTTGGCGCGACGTACTGCCGCCACCACCTCGGCCAGGGGGTCGATCACCCGCTCGTCGCCGCCGAGCCGCGATGCCGTGGGCCACGGCTGCGAGTGCACCGAGCCGTCCTGCCACCAACTCCACACCTCGTCGGCGACGAAGGGCATGAACGGGGCGAAGAGCCGGTGCAGTGCGCTGAGCGCAATGCGCAGTGAGGCGTGCGCCGACGCCGAGGCGACGCCGCCGTTCTCGCGATAGGCGCGTTCCTTGACGGTCTCGATGTAGTCGTCGCAGAACCACCAGAAGAATGATTCGGTGCGCTCGAGGGCTCGCGCATAGTCGAAGCCCTCGAAGGCGGCGGTGGCCTCGTCGATCAGCGAATCGAGTCGGGCGAGCATGGCGAGGTCGAGCGCTGCGGTGGGCGCAGCATCGGCCGCCGGCTCGGGGAAGCCCAGGGCGAAGCGCGACGAGTTGAGGATCTTGTTGGCCAGTTTGCGGCCGGTCTTCATCTGGCCTTCATCGAAGGCGGTGTCGACGCCTGGACGCCCGCATGCCGCCCAGTATCGAACGGCGTCGGTGCCGTATTGCTCGAGCAGGCCGATCGGTGTGACGACGTTGCCCTTGCTCTTCGACATCTTCTTGCGGTCGGGGTCGAGGATCCAGCCCGAGAGCGCTGCATGCCGCCACGGCGGGCACGAGTGCTCGTGGTGGCTGCGCACCATCGTGGCGAACAGCCAGGTGCGGATGATGTCGTGGCCCTGCGGGCGGACGTCGTACGGGAAGACCTGGCCGAAGAAGGCGTCGGCGGCCTCCTCCCATCCGCCCGCGATCTGCGGGGTGAGCGAACTGGTTGCCCATGTGTCCATCACGTCGGGATCGGCGATGAAGCCACCGGGCACATTGCGCTGCGACGACTCGTAGCCGGGTGGGCAGTCGGTGCTCGGGTCGACCGGCAGATCGGCCTCGGCGGGCACGAGCACTCGGTCGTAGTCGGGGTTGCCGTCGGCGTCGACCGCGTACCACACGGGAATCGGCACGCCGAAGAAGCGCTGGCGGCTGATCAGCCAGTCGCCGTTGAGGCCGCCGACCCAGTTGTCGTAGCGATGACGCATGTAGTCGGGGTGCCATGTGAGTTCGCTGCCGCGGGCGACGAGGTCGCGGCGGAGCGCGTCGTCCCTGCCGCCGTTGCGGATGTACCACTGCCTCGTACCGACGATCTCGAGTGGCTGCGATCCTCGCTCGTAGAACTTCACCGCATGCGTGATGGCCCGTGGCTCGCCGATCATCTCGCCGGATGCTGCGAGCAGCTCGACGACTGCGGTGCGCGCCTGCTTGGGATAGCGACCAGCGAGCTTGCCGTAGTTCTCGCGGCCTGCATCGGTGGTGATCCACTCCGGTGCCTCGCTGGCGAAGCGTCCGTCGAAGCCGATAAGGGCGCGGGTGGGAAGGCCGAGCTCTCGCCACCATGTCACGTCGGTGACGTCGCCAAAGGTGCA
Source organism: Actinomycetota bacterium (assembly GCA_046052275.1). GTDB lineage: Bacteria > Actinomycetota > Acidimicrobiia > Acidimicrobiales > Ilumatobacteraceae > UBA668. Next base: position 11,054 of record JBJOMQ010000046.1, read on the forward strand.
GATCATCGCGATGCCGGTGCCCTTGTCGGGCTCGGCGAGCGGATGGGCGAGCACCGGCACCTCGACGCCGAAGAGCGGCGTGCGCACCGTGGTGCCGAAGAGCGGCTGGTACCGCTCGTCCTCGGGATGCGCGACCATCGCCACGCAGCTGGGGAGGAGCTCGGGACGAGTGGTGTCGATCACCAGGTCGCCGGCACCGTCGGTGCGGTGAAATGCGATCTTGTGGAATGCGCCGGGGATCTCGCGGTCCTCCATCTCGGCCTGGGCGACCGCCGTGCGCTCGTGGAAGTCCCACATGGTCGGCGCGTCCTGCTGGTATGCCTCGCCGCGCGCGAGGTTGCGCAGGAAGGCGCGCTGGCTGACTCGTCGGGCGCGTTCGCCGATGGTGGTGTAGAGCAGTGTCCAGTCGACTGACAGGCCGAGACGCCGGAACAGCTCTTCGAATGCCTGCTCGTCGATGTGTGTGACCTCGCGGCACAGCTCGACGAAGTTCGGCCGGCTGACCGGAACCGCCTGGTGGTCCTTGGGCACGTCGCCGTGGTACGGCGCGGTGAAGTCGGGATCGTGCGGCAGTGAGGGATCGCAGCGAACACCGGTGACGTTCTGGACCCTGCGCTCAGTGGCGAGGCCGTTGTCGTCCCAGCCAATGGGATAGAAGACGGCCTTGCCGCGCATCCGCTGGAAGCGGGCGACCGTGTCGGTGTGCGTGTAGCTGAAGACGTGGCCGATGTGCAGCGACCCGCTCACCGTGGGCGGAGGAGTGTCGATGGCGAAGATCTCGACGCGGCTGGCGTTTCGGTCGAACCGGTAGACGCCGTCGGACTCCCAGCGGGAAATCCACTTGGCCTCGAGCCCGTCGATGGTGGGCTTGTCGGGGATCATCGTCACAGGGGCGAGAGGCTATCGAACGCCTGCCATGTGCCCCTGCCCGTAGGCTGGCGAAATGCTCCGGCTCTTCGACTCGGCCACCCGCGAGGTCCGCGAGCTCGCGATGCGCGAGCCCGGCACGGTGAGCATCTATCTCTGCGGCCCGACCGTGTACGGCCCGCCCCACCTCGGCCACGGCCGGGCGACTCTCGTCTACGACGTGCTGCGCCGGTACCTCACATGGTCGGGCATCCGAGTGCGCCTCGCCAGCAACATCACCGACATCGACGACAAGATCATCGACCGCGCCGCCCGTGAGGGCCGCCCGTGGCAGGAGATCACCCATCGCTGCGAGACCGTCTGGTTCAGCGCCATGGAGCGCCTCGGGGTCGAACGGCCCACCGACGTGCCGCACGCCACCGAGTTCGTCGAGCGCATGGTGTCGATGATCGGCGATCTGGTCGCCGGCGGAAAGGCCTACACGACCGATGACGGCGTGTACCTCAGCGTCGAGACGGTGCCCGATTACGGGCTGCTCGCCAACCAGTCGCTCGACGATCTGCTGGCAGGGGGCGGCGACCGTGAGGTCTTCGGCGCTGCCCAGAAGCGCCACCCTGCCGACTTCGCGCTGTGGAAGCTCTCGAAGCCGGGTGAGCCGTCGTGGCCATCGCCATGGGGTGACGGTCGGCCCGGATGGCACAGCGAGTGCGTTGTGATGAGCCTCGACCTCCTCGGTGACGGCTTCGACCTGCACTGCGGCGGCATGGACCTGAAGTTCCCGCATCACGAGAACGAGCGCGCCCAGGCGGTTGCTCTCGGCAGGCGATTCGCGAACCACTGGATGCACAACGGCTTCGTCGTCGACGCAGAGGGCGAGAAGATGTCGAAGAGCATCGGCAACGTGCACAATCTCCTCGACCTGATGGAGCACTACGACCCGCGGGCATATCGGATGGTGCTGCTGCAGTCGCACTATCGCGGGCCGGTGAGCGTGGGCCAGGACAACATCGATGCCGCCGTGAAGGCACTTGCCGGCCTCGATGCATTCGCGGCGAGGACCGCTGGGGTCCCTGCGGCCGATCCCGACGCCGCGGTGATGGAGCGCTTCCGCGAGCGCATGGACGACGATCTCGACACTCCCTCCGCGACCGCCCTGCTGTTCGACACGGTTCGGCGCGCCAATGCGGCGCTCGATGCGGGTACGGCCGACGCACCGGCGCTGGTCGCGGCGGCCCACGAGATCTGCAGCGCGGTCGGCCTCGAATTGCGCGGCGCAGCCGAGGTTCCGGCCGAGGCGCTGGCCAGGGCGGCGGCACTCGATGCGGCGCGAGCTGCGCGCGACTTCGCCGCGGCGGATGCGCTCCGTGCGGGGCTGCAGGCCGACGGCTGGACCGTCGAGACCGGCAAGTCGGGTACCACGCTGCGCCGATGATCCGCGGCTACTGGACGGTGTGGACCACCGTCGCACTCGATCTCGTCGGCTTCGGAATCGTCGTGCCGATTCTCGGCCTGTACGCCGAGCGCTTTGGCGCATCCGGCTTCGAGGTTGGCGCCATGTTCGCCACCTTCTCCGTCGCACAGTTGCTGTTCTCGCCGCTGCTCGGTCGCCTCAGCGACCGGATCGGCCGCAAGCCCGTCATCATCATCTCCCTCGTCGGCACGGCCGTCGGCAGTCTCGTCACCGGGCTCGCCAACTCGATGTGGCTGCTGTTCGTCGGCCGGGCCATCGATGGCGCCAGCGGGGCGAGTCTCGCCGTGGCGCAGGCCGCGGTTGCCGACATGGCCCCGCCCGACCGCAGGCCGCAGCTGGTGGGGATGCTCGGCGCGGCATTCGGCGTCGGCTTCGTCATCGGTCCGGCGATCGGCGGGCTCGCAGCACTCGGCGGGCCGCACGTGCCGTTCTTCGTGGCGGCGGCGCTGGCAGGGGCCAATGCGGTGGCCGCCGCGATTCGGCTTCCAGAGACGAGACAGCGTGAGGGGTTGGCGCCCGATGCCGGCGTCCGGCATCGGAGGCCGCGGCGGGCGGCCACGCCCAGGCTGGCTCAGCTCGCCGTGGTCGGGGTGCTGACGACGCTCGCCTTCGTCGGCTTCGAGTCGACGTTCTCGCTCTTCGGCCGGGCGCGATTCGACCTCACCGAGGGCTCGGCGGCGTTCGTCTTCCTCGGCATCGGCATCGTGCTGGTGGTCGTGCAAGGGGTGGCGTTCGGTCGTGTCGTCTCGGCGCTCGGCGTGCACCGCGTGTACCCCGCGTCGCTGGCACTCGTCGCCGTGGGTCTGGCGCTCGTAGGGACCGCCGCATCGTGGCCGGTGCTGGTGGCTGCGCTGCTGGTACTGGCTGTCGGGCAGGGGATCGCTGCGCCGTCGGTCACCGAGCTCGTCAATCGTGCGTCGCCTTCCTCAAGGCGCGGCGAGGCCATG
>JBJOMQ010000047.1:0-14204 GCA_046052275.1 Actinomycetota bacterium
GGGCGCCATCGAGAAGGCCATCCGAGACAGCGACCTCGGCGTGAACCCGTCGAACGACGGCGTCGTCATCCGGCTCAACTTCCCGCCCCTCACCGAGGAGCGGCGCAAGGAGTACGTGAAGGTGGTCAAGCACATGGCCGAAGACGGCAGGGTGGCCGTCCGCAACGTGCGCCGCGATGCCCGCAAGCAGCTCGAGGCGGCCGAGAAGAACGGCGACATCTCAGCCGACGAGCTCGAGCGAGCCGAGAAGGAACTCGACAAGCTGACCCACGACCATGTCGACCAGATCGACAAGGCACTCGGCCGCAAAGAGCATGAACTGCTCGAGGTCTGAGGAACCCCGCCGGAGAGAGGGCACATGAGCGACGACAGCTGGAAGCGGAGGAGTGATGACGACTTCGGCGCGCCGCTCTTCGGCGACGACAGCGTCGAGGGCCTCTCGTTCGGCGATGGCGTATCCGAGCCGATGCCGCATTGGACTGCCCCGCCCACCGGCGAGGTGCCGGCAACCCTTGCCGCTGCCAGCGACGATGCCGAGGTCGATGTCTGGTCGTCGTTCGCCGGCCAGGCACCTACCTGGAGCGACAGCGACGCCGGCCGGAGTCTCGACGATCTCGACGACCTGGCACCGGTGTTCGACGAAGGCGGCACACCCCGCTCCGGCCTGTTCGACGACAGCCCCGTCGCCCAGCCGGCCACCGGCGGCGGCCGGTCGCGCTTCGACGACTTCGGCGACGACGTGGTCGACGCTGCGAGCGACGACAGTTCGGGCGTGATCGGCGCTGTCAGCGAGGAGACCGACGTCGATCTGCGCCCGTCAGGCATGCCGATGGGCGCCCGACGTGGCAGCCGTTCAATGGACCCGGCGGCCGACCGCGGCCGACGCGGGTCGCGCATCCAGATCGGCACCGACCCCACCGACGGCGTCGAACGCGACCGATCCTCGGGCTATCCGCCCGGCCCCGATGGCCCCGTCCGCGGTCGGCCGTCGCGCAGCGGACCCAGTCCGCGTCCGCCCGGCGCGGTGCCCGGGCGAGTATCGCCGACGCGTCCAGGGGCACGTCCGGGGGCCCGCCCCGGTGGCCGGCCGGCGGGATCCGGCCGCCGCAGCGCACCTGCTGCCACCGGCACCAAGGGACGCGACATGCCGACGGCCGTCGCCGTGGGCGTCGCCATCGCCGCCGTCTTCCTCGCCGCCCTGAAGTTCAGCCCGTGGGCGGTTGCCGTCATCGTCGTGGTGGTGCTCGGCCTCGGCGCCGTCGAGTTCTTCGACCGCGTGGCCGACCGCGGCTACCTGCCGGCGAAGGCTCCCGGCATCGTTGCCTGCGTGGCTGCACCGGTGGCCGTCTACCACTACGGCATCGACAGCCTGCCCATCGTGGTGTTCCTTGCGCTCACGGCGATGGCCGCCACGTTCGTCGCCGCCAGCAGCCTCGAGAGCAACCCACTGCCGAACATGGCGATCACTGCACTCGGCGTCACGTGGATTGGCGTGCTCGGATCGTTCGGCACCGGATTGCTCGAGTACGGCCGAACGGTCGGCGTCGCAACAGTCGGAACCGACACCCTGTGCCTGCTGGCCATCGCCGTCGTCGCCAACGATGTCGGTGCCCTGTTCGTCGGCAGCGCCGTCGGCCGCACGCCGCTGCGCCCGTGGATCTCACCCAACAAGAGCGTCGAGGGGTTCGTCGGCGGCACGGCACTGACGCTCGGCGCGATGTTCCTCGTCAACGTCTCGGCCATCTCCACCACGTGGAACAGCCTCGCCGAACTGCTGCTGCTCGGCGTGGTGGTCGCACTGGCAGCGCCACTCGGCGACCTCACCGAGAGCATGTTCAAGCGCAATCTTGACGTGAAGGACTTCGGCACGATCGTGAAGGGTCACGGCGGCATCCTCGATCGATTCGACGGATTCCTCTTTACCCTCCCAGCCGTCTACTTCCTGCTCGTCGCCCTCGAGCCCTGGGCGAGCTAGGCCGGCCGCCGAAACCGCCAGCACCGCGGTGTGCCCGGCGGGGCCGGCTGCGAGAATGACCACACCATGACGGAGATCAGCGTCGCCATCGCGGGCTCCTCCGGTTCGATCGGCACGCAGGCGCTCGACGTCGTACGCGCCGAGCCGGGGCGCTACCGGGTCACTGCGCTCGGCGTCTCCACGTCCGTCGACTGCCTCATCGAGCAGGCGCGCGAGTTCCGTCCGGAGGTCGTTGCTGTGGCCGACCCCTGTCGACGGCCCGAGGTGGAGGCGGCACTGCCCTTCGCCACCGTCGTGGCCGATCTCGCCGACCTCGCCGAGGCTGCCGACGTGGTGGTGAACGCCGTGGTCGGCTTCGCCGGACTCGCGGTCACGGTGCGTGCGCTTCGGACTGGCCGGCGTCTCGCACTTGCGAACAAGGAGAGCCTCATTGCGGCCGGCCCGGTGGTGCAGCCGCTGCGGTCAGTGCCCGGTGCGGAAATCGTCCCGGTCGACAGCGAGCACTGTGCTCTCCACCAGTGCCTTCGATCGTCGACACGTGCTGACGTCGAGGTTGCACGGCTCGTCGTGACGGCGAGCGGCGGGCCGTTCCGCGGCCGTACCGCCGACGAACTTGCCGGTGTCACCGTCGACGAGGCACTTGCCCATCCCACATGGAAGATGGGTCCGAAGATCACGATCGACTCGAGCACGCTCATGAACAAGGGGCTCGAGGTGATCGAGGCACACGAACTGTTCGGCGTGCCATACGACGACATCGAGGTCGTCGTGCACCCGCAGAGCGTCGTGCACTCGATGGTCGAGTTCACCGACGGGAGCACGATCGCCCAGCTGAGCCTTCCCGACATGCGTCTGCCCATCGGCTATGCACTCGCATACCCCGAGCGGATTGCAACGCCGTTCGGCCGCATCGACTGGTCGGCCCTCTCCCGACTCGACTTCGGCCTGCCCGACAGGGGAGTGTTCCGCTGTCTCGATCTTGCCTACGCCGCTGGTCGGATCGGCGGCACGGCTCCGGCCTGGCTCAGCGCTGCCAACGAGGTCGCCGTCGAGGCATTCCTCGCCGGGCGACTCGGCTGGAGCCAGATCGCCGAGACCAACGAACGGGTGCTCGAGCGGCACGAGTTCGATGCAGGCATGTCAGTCGAGTCGGTGGTTGCCGCCGACGCCCGAGCACGCGAGATCGCCATGGAGGTATTGGCCTGATGTCAGAGTCACGAGTCGACCGTCTCTCGAACGAGGTGGTGTCGGGAGGATCGCACCGACCCGACGAGCCGCCGGCCGCACCCACGCGTGCCGCCGTCGTCACCGGCACGCTCGCCTGGGTGCTGCTGCTCGGATGGCTGTGGGTGTCGAGTCCGTGGATGCTCGTGTTCGTGGTGGGTCTCGCAGCCTCGATCATGCTGCACGAACTGGGCCACTTCTGGACGGCGCGCCGCAGCGGCATGAAGGCCACGCAGTTCTTCCTCGGATTCGGGCCGAGGATCTGGAGCATCCACCGCAATGGCGTGGAATACGGCGTTCGTGCAGTCCCGCTCGGCGGGTTCGTGCGCATCATCGGGATGACCAACCTCGACGAGGTGCCCTCCGACGACGAGCCCCGCACCTATCGACAGGCCACCTATGCGCGGCGCATGTGGGTGATCACAGCAGGCTCGGTGATGCACCTCATCATCGCCATCGTCACCATCGTGGGCGTCTACTCGGTATGGGGGAGGGTGGAGGAGACCGGTCGGGTCACGGTGTCGGGAGTCGACAGCGACACCCCCGCCGCCGCTGCCGGGTTCCTCGCCGACGACGTCGTGCTGGCCGTCGACGGGCGGCCCGTCGCCACGTCGGCCGACTTCCGGGCGGTGCTCGCCGACCTCGACCCCGGCACGACACATCAGTTCGACGTCCAGCGAGGCGATGACGTCGTCCAGCTGAGCGCCACGCTCACCACTCACCCGGCCGACCTTGCGGCCGACCCGCCCGTGGCCGAGCCACGGGGATACCTCGGCGTGAGCTCGTGGTCGGTCGACCGGGTGCCGCAGGGCATCGGCGACGTCATCGTCGAAGGACCCCGCGATCTCGTAGTGGGCGTGGGACAGGCGGTGGTAGGCGTGGCGAAGGTGATCAATCCGGTGAACGTCTACGGACACCTCGTGGGTTCGAACGACGATCTCTCATCGCGGCCCGGCACCATCGTCGGGGCGACCCGCATCAGCGAGCGGGCCGGCGAGTTCGACGGTTGGGCAGGCGTGCTGTCGCTGCTCGCTGCGGTCAATGTGTCCGTCGGTGTCTTCAACATGTTCCCGTTGCTGCCCCTCGACGGCGGGCACGCGGCAATCGCCACGTACGAGCGACTTCGCTCGCGACGCGGCCACCGCTACCGCGCCGACATCTCCAAGCTGATGCCAGTGGCAGCGGTGTGCATTGCGCTGCTGGCATTCATGTTCCTCACCGGCCTGTACCTCGACACCCTCCAGTTCTGACCGATGGCCACACAGGGCAGTCATGATCTGGGCGGTGCCGATGGCACACTGGACGGCGTGAGGTATCCCCGTCGGCACACCCGCACGATCCACGTGGGCAAGGTGCCCGTGGGCGGTGGCACGCCGATCTCGGTGCAGTCGATGACGATCACGAAGACCGCCGACGTCGAGGGAACGCTGCAGCAGATCTATGCCCTCGCTGCCGCAGGCTGCGACATCGTGCGGTGCACCTGCAACGAGCAGGAGGCCGCAGAGGGGCTCGCCCAGATTGTTCCCCGGTCGCCGATTCCCGTCATCGCCGACATCCACCACCAGTACCGAATGGCGCTGGCAGCGATGGAAGCCGGCGTGCATGGCCTTCGGCTCAACCCGGGCAACATCCGCCGACCCGAGCACATCAAGGCGGTGGCGGCCGAGGCCAAGGCGCGTGGCCTGCCGATCCGAATCGGTGTCAACGGCGGCTCGCTCGACCCGTCGCTCTACGACAAGCACGGCGGTGTCACCCCCGAGGCAATGGTCGAGAGCGCCCTCCAGGAGATCGCCTACTTCGAGGAAGTCGACTTCCACGACTACAAGATCAGCGTGAAGGCGTCGAATGTCCCGCTGATGGTCGAGGCGTACCGGCAGCTCAGCGAGGTCACCGATGCGCCGCTTCACCTCGGGGTCACCGAGGCCGGTCCGCCGCCGGCGGGCCTCGTGAAGGCGACTGCCGGCATCGCCACGCTCCTCATGGAGGGCATCGGCGACACCATCCGCTACAGCCTCACCGCCGACCCCGTCGAGGAAGCCCGCGCCGGGCGCCAGCTCCTCGAGGCGCTCGGGCTGCGCGAGCGAAAGAATGTCGACCTCATCGCCTGCCCCAGCTGCGGGCGGGCCGAGGTCGACGTGATCGATGTCGCCAATCGGGCGATGCAGGCCTTCGGCGACCGCAAGCTTCCGTTGCAGGTGGCGGTCATGGGCTGCGTCGTCAACGGTCCGGGCGAGGCGCGAGAGGCCGACCTCGGCATTGCCGCCGGCAACAAGCGCGGCCACCTCTTCGTGAAGGGACGCAACGTCGCAGTCGTCCGCGAAGAAGACATGGTCGATGCGCTCGTCGAGTGGGCCGAGTTCATCCACGAGCACGGAGTCGACGCGGCGCTCGCGCGTGTCGACACGACGATCGCCGAGCGCGAGGCAGCCCGTGACCGCACGGCGCTCCTGGCCGAGAAGGGTGCCGACGCCAACAGGGCCGACGAGCGCATCGTCGAGATCCGCCGGACGGTTAGCAGCGAGTGACCCCGCACGACATCCCGCTCTTCGAGTTCGACCCCTCGCAGGATGCCCTCATCAATCCGAGCATCCATGCGCCGCTGCTGGGGTTCCCGCAGCATGCCGTGCTCTGCTGGTTCGGCAATGTCGTTGCCGAGCGCACCGCGCACGTCGAACCCGTGCACGAGATTCCGTTCGAGCACGGCGCCCACCCGATCTGGGTAGTCGACCACTGCGGCGTACCGGTGGCGATCATGACGCCGGGTGTCGGCGCGCCGGCAGCGGCGAGCTGCCTCGAGGTCGTCATCTCACTGGGGGCCTCGCATGTCATTGGCTGCGGCGGAGCCGGCGTGGTGCAGCCGGGATTCGACGTGGGGCACGTCATCGTGCCCACCTCGGCGGTGCGCGACGAGGGGACCAGCTACCACTACGCGCCTGCTGGTGCCCCGGTGGCACCGCACCCGCGGGCGCTCGCTGCCGTCGACGATGTGCTGAGCGCGGCCGGTGTTCCGCACGACCGCGGGCCGGTGTGGACCACCGATGCCTTCTTCCGCGAGACCCACGCCAAGGTTGCACGGCGGCGCGAGCAGGGATGCCTCGCCGTCGAGATGGAAGCAGCCGCAATGTTCGCCTGCGCGGCGTTCAGGGGCGTGGCCTATGCGCAGCTGCTCTATGCCGGCGACGACCTGAGCGCGGCCGAATGGGACCACCGCGGATGGAACACGCACCAGGGGGCCCGCGACCGGCTGCTCGACCTCGCCCTCGACGCGGTGATCAGGCTCTAGGAAGCAGACGTGTCATCGGCGCCATGCGCCACGGCAAGCACGATCCGCGCTCCGTCGTCGCCGTACATGAGCTGGTAGCCGGTGCCGAAGCGGTACCACACCGCACCGTCGCGCCGGCGCAGCGTCCAGACGAGGTGCACGAACAGGGCGGTGTCGCCAATCGGCCTGATGTGCAGGATCTCGAAGTCGGCGGTGCCGAACTCGGAGAATCGGTAGCGCTCGCATAGCGCTGTCAGATTCGCTTCGACCTTGGCGGCCGAGTCCCAGAAGACGACCGTGTCGTGCTCCATCACGCCGCTCGGCACGTTCCAGAGTCGGGCAATCGACTTGCCGTCGAGGCGGTTGAAGTGGTCCCGGTACTCGGTGAAGAACAGGTGGGCCACTGTGCGCCAGCCATCGAACAACGGGGTGGCGCCCTCGCTGCGTGCTGCACTCATTGCTGGGTCCTAGTGGGTGTGCTGCCGATACGGATGCGGCCGACCCGACATTGGCCGAGCCTGCAGCGCTCCCTTGACCGTATCGCGTCCTGATACCTGCAGCGTGGACGCTCAGGTCGGCGAGATGCGAAAAAGCGTGGCGCAGCCGTGCAGCTCGACGTCCTCGCCGGGTCCGACGTGCACGGCGGTGCCGGTGGCCAGTGGCGGGGCAGCACCCTCGACGCAGACCATCAGTTCATGGCCGGTTGCGGTGAAGCCGGTGCGGCCGTCGAGGTCGATCCGCTGAACCCGGAACGGGGCGCCCGGGGTGGGGTACTCGAACGTGCTGCGGCTGAGCACGGGGGAGGGCCGAATCACCGGGTCGACCAGCGGCTCGACACGCATTATCTCGAGCAGCGCGTCGACATCGACGTGCTTGCGGGTGAGGCCGCCGCGGAGCACGTTGTCGCTGGCCCCCATCACCTCGATGCCCACGCCGCTCACATAGGCGTGGAGATTTCCGGGTGTCAGGTAGAGCGCCTCGCCGGGCTCGAGTTCTACGAGGTTCATCAGCAGCGACACAGCGGCGCCCGGATCGCCCGGATAGCGCTCGTCGAGCTCGATGGCAAGCCGGGCGTGGCGCGCCTCGCTGTCGCGGCATGCGGCGAGGGCGTCGCCGACGGCGAGGGTGCGGCGGAACATGGATGCAACGGTGGCCGGCATCCCCTGGCGCTCGAGCACGTCGGCGAGGCCGAGGGCCCCGAGGCGCCGAAGCGATTCGGACGCCTGGCCGACCGTCATGAACCCGCACAGCGCGACGAATGGCGAGAGGGCGCAGAGCAGTTCGGGCTTGGCGTGGGGATCGCGGTAGAGCCGTGCCGGGTCGTCGAGCGCGATGCGGCGCTGCTCTTCGTCGGCGTAGCCCTGTCGTGCGGTCGCCGCGTCGGGATGCGTCTGGAGCGAGAGGGGCGCTGCGGCAGCCAGCAGCTTGACGAGGTACGGCAGATCGCCCGTCGTGCCGCTGAGCGGCGAGCCGTCGGCGAACGTCGCCGGGCCTCCATGGTGCGTGCCGAACCACAGCTCGGCCCACGGCCTGCCGTCGGGCTGGGCCCCGACGAGGCTCGGGATCGCCTCTCGGTCCCCCCACGCGTAGTGCTGCACGACGCCGTGAACCGCTCGCATCGCAATCACCCTACCGATGGCATGCGGAGCGGCAGGGTCAGAACAGCCGCAACTCGTCGGGCCGCATGCCTCGCAGTTCGTCGTAGTCGACCTCGACGACCCGGAATCCGCGTGCCTCGGCGAGGACGCGTGCCTGCGGCTTGACGACCTGTGCGACGAACACACCGCGTACCGCACCGAGCGACGAGTCGAGGTGCAGTCGCTCGATGTAGCGGCCGAGCTGCTCGACGCCGTCGATGTCGCCACGGCGCTTCACCTCGACCGCAACCACCTGGCCGCTCGCGTCGCGGCAGAGCAGGTCGACCGGGCCGATCGCCGTCGGATACTCGCGGCGCACGAGCGTGAGGCCGTTCTCGATGGCATGCGGACTGGCGGCGAGCAACTCCTGCAGGTGTGCCTCGACGCCGTCCTTCTGGAGACCCGGATCCTCGCCGAGGAAGTGATCGGAGTCGCTCAGCACCTCGTGCAGCGTGATGGTGAGCGTCTCGCCCTTGGGATTCGTCACCACCCAGTGGTCACCGCGGTCGGCGATGGTGTTCGGTGCGTTCATCCAGTTGAGCGGCTTGTAGGCGCCGCCATCGGCATGGATCGCCACGCAGCCGTCGGCCTTCACCATGACGAGCCGCACGGCCTCTGGCAGCGAGGCGTCGAGGCGGCCCCTGTAGTCGACAGAGCAGCGGGCGATCACCAGGCGCATCGGCGCGACGGTAGCCGCAGGCCTCAGCGCCCGACGTGCTCCCTCATCCGCTTCTGGATGAGGTCGCGTCGGGCCTGCAGGTCGCGGTAGGTGAGTCGGTCGGTCGACGAGTCGACGCCCAGTCCGGCCTTCACGCCGTCCATGTTCAGCTCGACAGCGGTGTGGTCGATTCCGAGCTCTCGGCCGAGCCGCTCGCCATGCCGCTCGGCGAACATCATCGAGATCCTGGCGATCTCGCCGATCAGGTCGAGGTCGGGCGCCAGGCGGGCCATCGCCCCATCGAGGAAGACCATGTTCTTCACATAGAGCATGAGTTCCTTGGGAAGCTTCGCCCCGTATCCCATCAGCGACTTCACCACCCGCTGCACCTCCGCCACGAGCTCCTCGCCGGAGAGGGTGGTGGGGTCAATCGTCGGCTGGTCAAGGCGGAGGTCGCGGATGACGGCATCGAGATCGGTGTCGAATGGCAGGGCCCCGAGGTCGCGCATCGCCGCCATCTGACCGCGCACGTCGTTGGTGGTGGCGCCGAGCATCAGCCGGAGGAAGGCAAGCCGCCGCTCGCCGGTGAGTCGGCCGACGATCCCGAAGTCGAGCAGGGCGGTGCGGCCATCGGCAAGCACCAGCAGGTTGCCGCCGTGGAGGTCGCCGTGGAAGACGCCGTAGACCATGGCCCCCTCCATCAGCGCCACCATTGCGGTGCGCACCACCTCGTGAGTGTCGACACCGGCATCCTTCATCGACGCCACGTCATCGAAGTTGAATCCCTCGACGCGCTGCATCACGAGCACGCGGCGCGTGACGAGCGATGGATGGGGACGGGGAACGACGTACCCCTGGTTGCCGAGCTCGTGCAGCATCGCCGCAACGTCGACCATGTTCGCCGCCTCCATGCGGAAGTCGAGCTCCTCGACGATCGTCTCGGCGAACAACTCGACGAGCGCCGGCGGATTGGCGAGCGACGCAATGGGAATTCGGCCGACGAGGAACGGGGCGAGCCAGCCAAGGACGCGCAGGTCGCTGCGGACGAGGGTGTCGATGTCGGGCCGCTGCACCTTCACGACGACTTCCTCGCCCGTGCGGAGACGCGCAACGTGGACCTGGGCGATCGATGCGGCGGCGAGCGGCGTGGGCTCGAACTCGGCGAAGACGTCCTCGAGGCGGGCACCGAGGTCGGCCTCGACGACGCGGCGCACCACGTCGAATGGCTCGGCGGGCACCTGGTCTCGGCACTTCTTGAACTCGCCGACGAGTTCGGCGGGGAAGATGCCCTCGCCGCTCGAGATGATCTGGCCGAGCTTGATGAATGTCGGGCCGAGATCCTCCGCAGCACGTCTCAGTCGCAGGGAGATGTCGGCGCGTGCGGCAGCGGCATCGTCGAATCGGCCGCAACGCTTGCGCCACAGCCATGGCAGCACGGCCCGTCCGAGCGTGCCGACGACGCGCACGACGCGCCGTCCCGGGGGCACCAGCCGCGATCTGGTCAGCTCGGGGACCTCGGCGCGGGCTGCGGTTCGCAGCTCGTCGGCGCGTCGCGTCCAACGGATCTCGTCGCGGTGCAGCTCCCACGGGCCGTCGTCGGTGAACGCGGCCCAGCCACGGTCTTTCAAGGGGGTCATGGCTGCATGATCGCAGTACCTCGGCCGCGGCCGCCACGCGGGCGACCGTGTCGCCCGCCACTGCCCGACGCGGTCAGATGCCCGAGCCGTGCAGGTGGTCGCACAGGCGCTCCTCGCCCTCGAGGATCTGGCCTGCTCCGAGGCCCTCGAGTGCAGCGAACGGCCCGCAGGTGTGCGGCACGATCCAGACGTGGATCATCGGTGCCGGGGCGAACTTCACGAGGCCGTTGGGGCAGGAGCCGTCGGGGCCGGTGAGGCCGGCGACGACGGGTGCCTCCGGGTCGGTGGTGAAGCAGAGGTTGTCGTGGATGTGCCACTGCATCAACTCGCCGCCGATGTTCGGGACATCGGTGAGTGCGATCGTGTCGGGCAGCATGTACATGGCGCTGACGAGTTTTCGTGTTCCGTCAGGCTGCGGCTGGTAGACGAGGCTCTCGGGGAAGTCGGGGTTCAGCCACACGTCGTCGTTGATCCAGTCCCAGTTGATGAAGTGCTCGTATCCGGTGGCTGCATCGCGGATGCTGTGGAAGCCGGCGGCCTCGGCGACGCGGTAGTCGGCCCACTGGGGCAGGCGGATCAGCGTGATGGCGATCAAGTTCTCGGCGGCAGCCTGCTGCTCGGGTGTCACGCCGGGCATGCCGCTGAGGTCGATCGGCTGGGTGGGGTCGTAGGGCTTCGGCGTTGTGGCGTCGCCGTGGCCCTCGCCGTGGTGGTCGCTGTGGCACAGGTCGACGCGCTCGTCCTCGCTCACTGCGGCCTGGCCCATCCCGACCCCCTCGAGAGCGGCGAACGGGCCGCACTGGTGAGGGACGATCCAGACGTGCACCATCGGGTTCTCGCCACCGGTGTTGATGCCTCGCTCGCATGCGCCGGTCGCCCGGGTGGTGCCCACCACTGACGGCACGCCGTTGACGAGGTCCCAGCACAGGTCGCCGTGGTTGTGCCATGTCATGAGTGCGCCGGCGAAGTCGGCCAGCGTGGCATCGTCGGTGGGCCGGGCACTGGCGATGAACATTGCCCCGGCGAGGATGCGCCGGTCGCCGTCGACGGTGTACACGAGCGACTCCGGATACCGCGGGTCGAGGAAGTACTCGTCGTTGATGTACTCGTACTTGATGTAGTGCTCGGAACCGGTGCTGGCATCGCCGATGCTGCGGAACCCGTCGGCAACTGCCGTGGCGGTGTCGGCCCACTTCGGCAGTTCGCGGAGCGTCGCCTCGGTGAGCGCCTCAGCGCGTGCCTGCTGCTCGGCGGAGACTCCCTCGACTCCAGAGAAGTCGAAGGGCTGCGCAGGGTCCCATGGCCGGGGCCAGGTGGCGTCGTGACCGTGGTCGGCGACGGTGTCGCCCGTGGCGGTCGTGTCGTGCGGGTGGTCGTCGCTGTGCTCGGCGCCGGCTGCCGCCTCGGTGGCCGTGTGGCCGTGGTCGTCAGAGTGCACGTGGGTGCCACCCGTCCACATGGCAGGCACTGCGAGCACGGCCACCATCATCGACGGCAGCGCCAGGCGAGGGGTGGTGGCGGGCCGGGCGCCGACGAGCAGGGCCGCAAGGGCGCCACCTACCGCCACTGCACCAAGCAGGGCGCACGCGGTATCGGCAAACTGGGCGGCCTCGCGGGTCTCCAGGCCGTCGACGAACGACACGCCGCTCACACGCGTGAGCAGCCATCCGGCGACGGCGACAGCGTTGACTGCGGCGGTGGCTGTCGCGGCGAGTCGGGTCGGCGCACGCAGCGCCCAGAGGCCGGCGGCAAGCTGGGCAGCGGCGAGCACGACGAAGATCTGAGCGAGCTGGGCGTGCTCGGCGTGGATGCCGACCGCTGCGGCGTGAATGGCACCGGCGCCGATCGAGGTGATGGCGGCGACACCGAGGCCGGGCAGTCGCGTCGAGGCGGGGGTGTTGACTGCGATTTCCATGGGCGGAGTGTAGGTGGCCGGCTGCTGGCGCGCCTGACGCTCCGGGTGTGTTGTCTCAGCCCCAGCCGGCGTCGCTGAGCGCCGACAGCGCCGCGTCAGCGAGCTCGGGCCGGCACACGATCAGGTCGGGAAGCCAGGCATCGGCCTTGTTGTAGGCCATCGGCGAGCCATCGAGCCGGCTCGCATGGAGCCCCGCGGCAAGCGCCACGGCGATCGGTGCAGCGCTGTCCCACTGATACATGCCACCGTCGTGGACGTAGATGTCGGCCTCTCCGAGGATCACCGCCATCGTCTTGGCACCCGCAGACCCGAGCCTGATGGCGTCGCATCCAAGCGCTCGCGCCACGACGACCGCCGATTGCGGATTCCTCGTGCGGCTCGTGACGAGGCGTGGATGCGGCCGCTGCGAAGGCGGCACCGCAGGGGGATGATCGGTCGAGAACACCAGGTCGAGGGCGGGAAGGCTGACGGCTCCCGCCGAGAGCCGCCCCTCCGACCAGAGTGCCACGTGCACCGCCCAGTCGACCCGTCCGTGTTCACCGAACTCGTTGGTGCCGTCGAGCGGGTCGACGATCCAGCAGTGGTCTCGGCTGAATCGCCGCGGATCGTCGGAGCCCTCCTCCGACATCACGGCGTCGTCAGGCCGCGCTCGGCGCAGTTCATCGACGAGGAATCGGTGGCTGACAGCGTCGCCGGCGTCCATCACCTGCCATGAGGGCGCTCCGAGCTGCTGGGCTTCCTCGCGGAGGTCGACCAGCAGCCGTCCCGCCTCGACGGCCAGGCGGGTTGCCAGTTGGGCGTCGGTCTCGGGCGCGGAGACGCCGGCGGTCACGGCTGCTTCGCCCGCAGCACGTCGCGCACCAGGTCTCGGAGCTGCGACTCGGGCGCGCCGGCTGACACGAGCGCCTGGATGCGCTGCTCGAGCCGTTCCATCGCTGCGTCGTCGAAGGCGTCGATCGGCTCGCGGTGCTTGGTGGCCGAATGGCTGAGCAGCGCAATGGCTGCGAAGGCGATGGCGAGGCCGATCGTGAGCACGATGCCTGCGTTGTTGCCGTTGATGCTGGCGACGATGAGCCCGGCGACGCCAGCGGCGAACACGGCACCGCACACTCGGGGAATCCAACGTCGTGCCATGTGCGCTCCCTGTCGGTGTCGGGCGGTCAGCGGGCGAGGGGCTTGTACTTGATGCGGTGGGGCTGCTCGGCGCTGACGCCGAGCTCCTTGCGACGCCATGCCTCGTACTCGCTGAAGTTGCCTTCGAAGAACCGCACCTGGCTGTCGCCCTCGAATGCGAGCACATGGGTGGCGATCCGGTCGAGGAACCAGCGGTCGTGGCTGATCACGACGGCGCAGCCGGGGAAGTTCTCGAGCGCAGTCTCGAGGGCGCGGAGCGTGTCGACGTCGAGGTCGTTGGTGGGCTCGTCGAGCAGCAGCACATTGCCGCCCGTGGTGAGCAGCTTTGCCAGGTGCACCCGGTTGCGCTCGCCGCCACTCAGCGTGCCGACCAACTTCTGCTGGTCGCTGCCCTTGAAGTTGAAGCTGGCGCAGTAGGCGCGGCCGTGGATCTCCTTGCTGCCGATCTTCATGTGCTCGACGCCGCCGGTGATCTCCTCGAACACTGTCTTGGCCGGGTCGAGGTTGTCGCGGCCCTGGTCGACATAGGCGAGGTCGACGGTCTCGCCGACGGTGATGCTGCCGCTGTCGGCCGTCTCCTGGCCGGTCAGCATCCGGAACAGGGTGGTCTTGCCGGCGCCGTTGGGGCCGATGACTCCGACAATTCCCGCCCGGGGGAGCGAGAAGGAGAGGTCCTCGATCAGCAGGCGGTCGCCGAAGCCCTTGCGGAGGCCGGCGACCTCGATCACGGTGTCGCCCAGGCGTCGGGGAGCGGGGATGGTG
>JBJOMQ010000048.1:0-14154 GCA_046052275.1 Actinomycetota bacterium
GACGTGCTCGCCAACGACAGCGGCACCTCTAGTGACACCGGCTTTGCCGCAGGCGCCGATCTCACCATCACGGACATCTCCGATTCCATCGGCGGCACCGCCACCACCGATGGCTCGACCATCTCGTACACGGCAACGTCGCCACTCGGGCACTCATTCACGTATACCGCGTGCAACAGCGTCGAAGGAGGCGCCTGCGACACCGCAACGGTGACCGTCGCCGTCACGACTCCGCTGTTCAACGCGGTCGGCCCACTCCGCATCGTCGACACGCGCCCCGCCTACGCGCAGGGGGCCATCACCGTCACCAAGGCTCTCGTCGGCGGCACCAGCGAACTCACGCTCAGGGTGGCCGGTGCCGGAGGCGTGCCCGACGCCGGCGCCCTCGCAGTGGCGCTGAACGTCACCGCCACCCAGGCGACAGGGGCCGGGTTCGTGACCGCCTACCCGTGTGGTGTCCGGCCGACAGCGTCAAGCCTCAACTACATCGCCGGCCGCACGGTGGCGAACAACGTCGTCGTACCGCTCTCTCCCGACGGCGACGTCTGCGTCTACGCCAAGACGCCAACCCACATCGTCATCGACATCAGTGGCTGGTTCGCCATCGAGGCCGGGTTTGGGCCTGTGGGACCCTCCCGCCTCGTCGACACGCGGCCGACCTACGACCAGGGCGCCATCACGGTCACCAAGCAGCTGGTCAGCCCCACCGCGCCGCTTGAACTCGAGGTAGTTGGCGTAGCCGACATTCCTGCCGATGGCGTCGCCGCAGTAGTGCTCAATGTCACTGCAACACAGGCCTCGGGTGCTGGAAACATCAAGGTCTATCCGTGTGGGCCTGCACCGCTGATCTCGAGCGTCAACTATGTGAAGGGCACGAGCGTCGCCAACGGAGTCGTCACCGCGCTGTCACCAAGCGGGCGACTGTGCGTCTCGGTGTCGACACCCACCCACGTGGTCATCGATGTCAGCGGCTACCTGCTCACCGGCAGTGACGTCAACCGGTACGGCCCGAGCCGCATCGTCGACACCCGACCCGGCTACGAGCAGGGGGAGGTCGCCGTCACGAAGGTCGCCATCGGCGGTCTCGTCGAGCTTCGCGTCGATCTCTCCAGCGTGATCGGCCTCGCCGACGTCGATGCGGTCCTGCTCAACGTCACTGCCACCCAGACGACGGGGGCGGGTTTCGTCACGCTCTACCCCTGCGGCACCAGGCCGACCGCCTCGACCCTCAACTTCGTCAAGGATGTGAATGTGGCAAACGGCGCCATCGCCCTCCTCTCGCCGGACAATGAGATCTGCGTCTACGCCAATACCACGACCCACATCATCGTGGACATGAGCGGATACTTCGGCTCGCCGGGCGTGATCTGACCCGTACTCCTCGGGCAGTGGGCGGCATCCGCCCGAAGCCGGCCGTCTTCGTGGCCGGATACACGGCTTCACGTCGCATCGTCCACAATGGACGATGAAAGCCCGCCGCGCCTCAGTCGCCCGGCTCGGCACACTGGACCGATGACAGCGCACCACGACCACCGTCTTGACGAGTTCCGCGCCTATCCCAAGGTGCTGCTGCACGACCACCTCGACGGCGGCCTCCGCCCGGCAACCGTGCTCGAGCTCGCCTCCGAGTACGGCTACCACGCTCTACCCACCACCGATATCGACCAGCTCGCCACGTGGTTCCACCGCGGCGCGAAGCGCAACGACCTCGTTCTCTACCTCGAGACCTTCGCCCACACCGTGGGTGTCATGCAGCACCGCGACGCGATCGAACGCGTCGCCTTCGAGTGCGCACAGGACCTCGCCCACGATGGCGTGGTGTACGCCGAGGTGAGATTCGCCCCCGAGTTGCACACCGATGGTGGGCTCACCCTCGACGAAGTCGTCCGGGCAGTGCTCGACGGATTCGCCCGCGGCGCCACTGGTACCGACCTCACGATCAACGCCATCCTCTGCGCGATGCGCACAGCGGCGCGCAGCCTCGAGATCGCACAGCTCGCCACGAGATGGCGCGACGCCGGCGTCGTCGGGTTCGACATCGCCGGTGCCGAGGCCGGCCACCCACCGACACGCCACCTCGACGCGTTCCACCACGTGCAGCACGAGAACTTCCATGCCACGATCCACGCCGGCGAGGCGTTCGGGCTGCCGAGCATCTGGGAGGCGGTGCAACTGTGCGGGGCCGAGCGCCTGGGCCACGGCGTGCGAATCGTCGACGACATTGCGGGCGAGCCCGGAAAGGAGGTGCTCGGCCGACTGGCGACGTTTGTGCGCGACCGGCGAATTCCGCTCGAGCTGTGCCCCACCAGCAACGTGAACACCGGTGTGTGCCCGTCGATCGAGCAGCACTCGATCGGGATGCTGCGCCGCCTTCGTTTCCGCGTCACGGTCAACACCGATAATCGCCTGATGAGCGACACGTCGATGAGCCACGAGTTCGCCCAGTTGGCGCGCGCCTTCGGCTGGGGTATCGACGATTTCGAATGGGTCACGGTGAACGCCGCCAAGAGCGCATTCGCCCACTTCCCCGATCGGCTACGTGTCATCAACGGCATCGTCAAGCCGCGCTACGCGCTGCTGCGCGCTGCCCAGACAGTGGGCCAGGGCTAGCTCGGTGACACGTCGCACGAGCTCGACAACGGCGCCGGCGCTCGGGCTCCGTGAAAACCTCTTCCAGTTCTCGCTGCTCGTCGCCGTCAATGCTCTCGTCGGCGGGATGATCGGCCAAGAGCGGACGGTGCTGCCGCTGCTCGCCGAGCGCGCGTTCGGCCTCAGCGCTTACACCGCAGTCCTCACATTCATCGTTGCGTTCGGCATCGTGAAGGCTGCCACCAACTTCGCGGCCGGTGCGCTCTCCGACCGCTACGGCCGCAAGCCCGTGCTCGTCGCCGGATGGCTGATCGGGCTGCCCGTGCCACTTCTCATCATCTGGGCGCCCACGTGGACGTGGGTGGTGTTCGCCAACGTGCTGCTCGGCATCAACCAGGGTCTCACCTGGTCGACGACCGTGATCATGAAGATCGATCTTGTCGGGCCGTCCCGGCGCGGCCTTGCGATGGGCCTCAACGAGGCGGCCGGCTACGGCGCTGTCGCAGTGACAGCACTCGCCACCGGGTGGATCGCGCAGGGCTGGGGCCTGCGACCCGAGCCATTCTTCCTCGGCATCGCCTACGGCGCGCTCGGGCTCGGGTTGTCCGTCATCGCCGTGCGCGAGACGAAAGGCCACGTGGCGCACGAGACGGCAGCCACCGAGACTGCGCCGACCGACCTCCTGACCACCGGCCAGGTGTTCCGCCGAACGTCGTTCGGTGACCGATCGCTGTCGTCATGCTCGCAGGCCGGGCTCGTGAACAATCTCAACGATGGCCTCGCGTGGGGGTTGTTCCCGATCTTCTTCGCTGCCGCCGGCCTGTCGATCAGCCGGATCGGCATCCTGGCGGCGCTCTATCCGGCTGCATGGGGGCTCGGCCAGCTCTACACCGGCGGCCTCTCCGACCGCATCGGCAGGAAGCCGCTCATCGCCGGCGGCATGATCGTGCAGGCGGTCGCCCTGGCGTGGATGGCGCTCGTGTCGGCCTTCGCTACATGGGCAGCAGGCGCGGTGCTGCTCGGCATCGGCACGGCGATGGTGTATCCGACACTCCTCGCTGCCATCGGCGACCTCGCTCATCCCTCGTGGCGCGCTCGCTCGGTAGGCGTCTATCGCCTGTGGCGTGATGGCGGCTTCGCCGTCGGAGCCCTGCTCGCCGGCGCACTCGCCGACCTTGTGTCGGTGCAGGCCTCGATCCTCGTGGTCGCCGCACTCACCGCCGCATCAGGGGTCGTCGTAATGGCACGCATGGACGAGACGCTCCCAACAGCCAGGCGGTCCTGAGACCGGCAGCACTGCCTACTCGACGACGCGCAGGGTGCTCGGCACGTCCATCCGCAGCAGCCGTCGCATCGTCAGCAGGGGGGCCACCGACACGGCGACCACGCCGAGCACTACCGCTGTTGCCACAGTGGTGCCGCTGATGATCGTGTCGAGTGCCATGTCGGGCATCGTGCTCCGCCACACGCTCGTCATCAGCCAGTCGGTGATGCCCGCGCCAACGCCGAGTCCGATCGCCGTGCCCAAGACGCCGTACAGCAGGCCTTCTCCCACTTCGAGCACGACGACCCGGGTGACGGGAAGGCCGAAGGCGAACAGGGTGGCCCGCTCGCGAGCCCGCTCGTCGGCGTTGATGCTCGTGGTGTTGTAGGTCATCGCAAGCGCCAGCAGCAGCATGAACGCCTCGGCGATGCGGAAGATGCCGGTGAACTCGCGCAGCGTGCCGCGGAGGATGTCGATCGAGGCTCGAGCAGGCACCGCCGAGCCAACTCCCTGAAGATCGAACAGCTCGCGCTGCACGTCGGCAGCGGTCGCTCCGGCAGCGGGCACGACGAAGAGCTCGTTCGCCAGGCGGTCGGCACCGAACGCAGACAGCATCGACCGGTCGACGTAGGCACTGAATCGGAACGGACTCGGATGGATGCCCACGACCTCGACCTCGCTCGTCGTCGTCGTGAATCCATAGGCCGTCCGAACCGGATGCATCAGCGCCACCGTGCCGCCGACCGACACGCCGAGGTCGTCGGCCGCGGACTGCGCGATGACGATGCCGGGACGGGTGACGTCGCCGCTGGCCGTGGGATGCCACACCCCTCCATCGAGGTCGAGTGCCTCGAGTACGACGTCAAAGCCCTCGCTCCCGGCACCCGCAACGTCGCTGGTCGACGCGCTCGTGGCCGGAGCGAGGCGTGCCCCGACCTGCAGTACCGGCGACACCTCGCCCACACTGGCCGAGCCCTTCACGGCCGCCACCACCTCGGCGTCCTCAAGCACTACCGACCGCAGGGCCACCACCACGCGGTCGGGGTGCTCACCCAGCACCTCGGCCTCATTGCCGAACATCGTGCCGGTGAACGAGTCGATCATCCCGAGGATCGCAACCAGCGTGGCGATCGTGGCGCCGAGACCGACCGCCGTCAGCAGTGTTCGCCGCGGCGTGCGCAGCACGTTGCCCAGCGGCATGCGGCGGAAAGCGCTGCGCGGCCACGGCAGTCGCCGTAGCAGGGTCGACATCCCACTCCGGCTGTTCCGGTGCACTGTGGAGATGGCATCCACCGGCGTCATCCGCACCGCACGCCACACGGGCCACGCCGATGCTGCAAGCGGTATCGCGAAGCCCAGTGCCGCACCGCGGGCGAACGGCATCCACTGGAAGTCGGTGATCCACACCGGCATCGGCAGAGCCGCTGCGTAGATCGGCCGGATGAGCGCCACCGACAGCGTTCCGACGCCGATGCCGAGCACGACGCTTGCAATCGCCGTCTCGAGGCCGACCAGCATCGGCCGAACCGCGAGCTGCCGGCGGGTCGAGCCGAGGGCCATGCCGATGCCGAGCTCGCGCCGCTGCGCCTCGACCATCCGTGCCGACAGGTTGAATGCGCCGAGCGCGGCGCCACCGAGGATCAGCGCAGCAAAGATCCGCCAGAATCGCGCATCGGACTCGATGTCGTCGTAGAGCAGCCGATAGGTCGTGTCATCGTCTCTGGTCATCACCGTGACACCGAGGCCGATTGTCGACTCGTCGAACAGCTGCTGCACCTCGGCTTGCACCGCCTCGGTATCGGATCCGGCGCGGAGCGAGATCACGAGATCGTTCACCCGTCCGGGGCGCTGCGACAACTGCTGAGCGGTGGTGAGCGGCATGAACACGGCGGCGAAGTTCGCCTCGGCGAAGAGTCCGCCCTCCTCTGCCGTCACATAGAAGTACTCCGGTGCCATGCCGATGCCGACGACATCGACCGAAGCGACGGCACCGCCGCCGAGACGAAGGGTGCTCCCTGCGTCCAGTCCGTAGAACTCGGCGAAGTTGCGTTCGAGAACCGCCCTTGGCCGGCCGTCATCGCCATCGTTCAGGATCCGACCATCGCCGTCACCCACGACAGCCTTCGTCAGTGCCGGCCCGCCGTCGGCAACGTCGAGACCGACAATTCGGCCGGGTACGAGAATCGTCTGATTGCCAGCCGAGGCGTCCACCTGCGTGCCGACCACGAGCCGTTCCTCTGCGTCGCGCACCACGCTGCCATCGTTGAGACCATCGAGGACCGCGAGCATCGCGCCCTGCGGCGCATCGAGCCCCTCGGTGCTGCGCACGCGCAGGTCGTACATGCCGGCTGCGGCGAACGACGCGTCGTTGCTGACGCGCCGCCACACCGACGTGCCGCTGAGCGACGAGTACAGGCCGGTACCGATGGCAATGACAAGGGCGATCGCCGCGACCTGGATCCACTTGTGGCGGAGGTCGCGCAGCGACCATCGGAGGACGAACACGGGCGACATCGGCTACCAGCGAAGCGACGCGACATCGGCCGTGCCACCGGCTGGCGGCCCGTCGCTCACCACCCGGCCGCCGCTCAGCTCGATCACGCGGTCGGCCATCCGCGAGATCTCGCGGTTGTGCGTCACCACGATCACGGTGTGTCCCTGCTGTGACAGCTGCTGCAAGACGCCGAGTACCTGCACGCCCGTTCGGTAGTCGAGATCACCGGTGGGCTCGTCGGCGACGAGGATCGGATTGCCGGTCGCCAGCGCCCTTGCAATGGCGACCCGCTGCTGCTCGCCGCCGGAGAGCTCGCTCGGATAATGGTGGTGGCGATCGACGAGACCCACTGCATCGAGCGCCGACACGGCGGCCTGCCGCGCGCCTCGTCGCTTGCCGCTGATCTCCACGGCGCACTGCACGTTCTCGAGTGCCGTCAGCGCCGGGAAGAGGTTGAACGTCTGGAAGATGAAGGCCACCGTCTCGCGACGGAGACGGAACAGTTCGCCGCGTCGCGCCCCGCTGACCTCGTGGCCGGCAACCACGACCGTTCCCTCGGTTGGTACGTCGAGGGCTCCGATGATGTTCAGCAGTGTCGTCTTGCCACTGCCGGACGGCCCGAGCACTACGACGAACTCGCCGGTGTCGATCTCGAGGTCGACATCGCGCAGCGCATTCACCGTGCCCGTGCCGGTGCGATACGAGCGGGACACGCCGGCGAGTCGCACGGCAGTCGGAGTCCCGGATCGGTGGCCGGCGTGGGGCGCCTCGGCGGTGTCGTGGTCGGCCGGCACGACGTCATGGTGAGCCTCGGTCCCGTCGTCGGCCAGTGCCGATGGTCCCCGTGACAGGCGTCAATTTGTCATGACATACTGACAATCAGTGACCGATCTCGACCTCACGCTCGACCGCACGAGCCCGGTGCCGCTGTATCACCAGCTGGCAGCGCAGCTCCGCGCCGCCGTCCACGACGGCCGGCTGCCCCGAGGCTCGTTCCTCGACAACGAGATCGCGCTCTCGCATCAGTGGCATCTCTCACGCCCCACCGTCAGGCGCGCCATCCAAGACCTCGTCGACGCCGGCCTCCTCGTTCGCCGACGCGGCGTCGGCACGCAGATCGTCGACGACCAGGTGCGCCGACGCTTCGCCCTCTCGAGCCTGTGGGACGACCTCGCCGCCGAGGGTCTCGAGCCCACCACCACCGTCGTCGAGCTCAGCCGCGTGGCAGCCGACGATGAATGCGCCGAGGCACTCCACCTGCAGCCCGGCGACGACATCGTGCAGATGGTGCGGGTACGCGCCGCCGCCGGCCAGCCGCTCGCCGTGCTGCGCAACTGGCTCATCCCCGAGGTCGCCAGCGACCTCACGGTGGCCCATCTGACTGCTCGTGGGCTCTACGACCTGCTGCGCGAGCGCGGGGTCCGGCCGCACCTCGCATTCCAGCGCCACGGTGCAAAGGCGGCCGATGCGTGGGAGGCGCAGCACCTCGACATTGCCGTCGGCGATCCACTCGTCACGATGCACCGCATCATGCAGGACGTCACCGGCCGACGCATCGAACTCACCCGCACCGTGTACCACGCCGAGCACTACACGGTGGAGACCACCGTCGTGGAGAACTGAAGGACACACCATGTCGAACGACCTGCGCCCCAGCGCCACGCACCTTCGCCGAATCGATCCGACATCGGCGTCCGTGGCCGACCTCCGTGCTGCCGTCGAACTTCCGATGCCGCGCCCAGCACTCGCCGCCGACGTCCGCAGCGGTGTGCCCGTCTACGACGCGGCGGCACTCCGGCAACTCATTGCCTCGTCGGGTTCGCACGCCCTGCTCGACGAGTGGGCCGATGTCCTCGCCCACGGTGCAGGCATCGTCGTCATCACCGGCGCTGTCGATGCCGACGTGCTCCGGCCCGTCACCGCAGCCTTCACGCGCATGATCGATGAGCAGAATGCCGCCGGCTCAGCCCAGGGCGACCACTTCGCCAAGCCGGGCACCAATGACCGAGTGTGGAACGCATTCGAGAAGCTCGCCGTCGCGGCACCCGCTGCATTCGTGCGCTACTACGCCAACGACATGATCGCACTCGGCTGTCGAGCCTGGCTCGGTCCCGGCTACCAGATCAGCTCACAGGTGAACCGGGTGAACCCGGGCGGGCAAGCGCAGATGCCGCACCGCGATTACCACCTGGGATTCATGACCGACGAGCGCGCCGCCGAGTACCCGCTTCACGTGCACCAGCTCTCGCCGGCGCTCACCCTGCAGGGCGCCATCGCCCACTGCGACATGCCCGTCGAGTCGGGTCCCACCATCTACTTGCCCGGCTCGCAGCGCTATCCGCTCGGCTATCTCGCCTGGCGCAATCCCGAGGTCATCGACTACTTCGACGCGCACCACGTACAGCTGGCACTGGCGGAGGGTGACCTGGTGTGGTTCAACCCAGCCCTGCTCCACGCCGCCGGCAGCAACCGCACCACCGACATCCTTCGCATGGCGAACCTGCTGCAGGTGTCGTCGTCGATGGGACGGCCGATGGAGACCATCGACACCCGGCGCATTGCCGAAGCTGTCTATCCCGCACTGCTCGAGGCCGTCGGCGATCTCGACGCCGACTCGCTCGAGCATGTCCTCACCGCAGCGACCGAGTGCTACGCGTTCCCCACCAACCTCGACCGCGATCCCCCGGTCGGCGGCCTCACTCCGCCTACGCAGCGCGACCTCGTCGGTGACGCACTCGCGCGTCGCGCCACACCATCCGAGCTCACCGCAATCCTCGACGCCCACGACTGGCGACGCGCCAGCCACTGACGCGCCACGACCAACCACCTCTCAGATCTCTCATCACACAGGAGCACAACATGGCACTACGCATCGGACTCTTGGGCGCCGGCCGCATCGGCAAGGTGCACGCCAGCGCGATCGGCGCCACAGAGGGCGCCGTGCTCACCGCCGTCGCCGACGCATTCCCCGACGCCGCTGCCGGTGTCGCCGCAGCACACGGCGCCGACGTGGCATCGATCGACGACATCCTCGCCGACCGCGACATCGACGCCGTCTTCATCACCACCCCCACCGACATGCATGCCGACCTCATCATCCGGTCGGCGCACGCAGGCAAGGCGATCTTCTGCGAGAAGCCGATCGACCTCGATGTCGGGCGGGTGACCGAGTGTCTCAGCGCCGTGGCGACGACGTCGACAACCCTGATGGTCGGATTCAACCGCCGCTTCGACCCCAACTTCCGTGCCGTGCGCGACCGGATCGATGCTGGCGACATCGGCGCCGTCGAGATGGTCGTCATCACCTCGCGAGACCCCGGCCCGCCGCCCCTCGAGTACATGGCACGCTCCGGAGGACTGCTGCGCGACATGACCATCCACGATCTCGACATGGCGCGTTTCCTCCTCGGCGAGGAGCCCACCGAGGTGTTCGCCGTCGGCTCAGTCCTCGTCGATCCGGCCATCGCATCGGTGCCCGACATCGACAGCGCAGCGGTCACGCTTCGAACCGCGTCGGGGAAGATGGCACAGATCAACAACTCGCGGCGCGCCACCTACGGCTACGACCAGCGCATCGAGGTGCACGGATCAAAGGGCATGGCCCGCGCCGAGAACATCCACGAGACCACGGCCGAGGTCGCCGGCGGCCACGGCTACACGCGGGCACCGCTGATGAACTTCTTCCTCGAGCGCTACATGCCCGCCTATCAGGCCGAGGTCGCCGAGTTCGTGGCAGCCGTCAGTGCCGGCCGCGAACCACTCGCCACCGGACTCGACGGCCTACGCGCCCTGCAGCTCGCCGACGCCGCCTACCAGTCGCTCGAATCCGGCAGCCTCGTGCGGCTCGCGTGGTGACACCGTGACGCGACGCCATATACCCGCCGGCACCGCTACACACGGCACCGACCCGCTGCGCGTCACCCCTGCCGATGCAGGGTGGACCTACTGCGGCCTGCACGTCGTCGCCCTTGGTGCGGGCGAGTCGCGCACGCTGCACACGGGCGACTCCGAGCTCATCGTGCTGCCGCTGTCGGCGTCGGGCGTCACGGTCACTGCCGCTGGGCAGTCGTTCACCCTCGACGGCCGCTCGTCGGTGTTCGCCCGCGTCACCGACTTCGTCTACGTGGGCCGCGACACCGAGTACACGCTGAGCAGCACCAGCGGTGGGGAGATCGCCCTGCCGTCGGCCCGCTGCGACCGAGCGCTTCCGCCGCGCTACGGCGCCGCCAGCGACGTGCGCATCGAGACGCGCGGCGCCGGGCCGGCCACCCGCCAGGTCACCAACTTCGCCAGCCCCGAAGCCTGGCCCCACGCCGACCGGCTGATGTGCGTCGAGCTGCTCACTCCCGACGGCAACTGGAGCAGCTACCCGCCCCACAAGCACGACGATTCTCCCGAGTGCCCCGTGAACAACGAGGAGATCTACTACTTCCGCATCGGCAGGGCCGGTACGGCCGACTACGCACCCGAGGGGTTCGGCCTGCACCGCACCTACACCGGCGACTCGGTGAGCGCGCCACTTGCGATCGACGACCATGTCACCGTCGGCGACGGCGACATGTACGTGGTGCCACGCGGCTACCACGGGCCGTGCGTCGCCGCACCCGGCTACACCATGTACTACCTGAACGTGCTCGCCGGCCCCGGCGGCGAGCGGTCGATGGCCTTCTGCGACGACCCCGCCCACCACTGGATCCGGGCCACGTGGGACGACATGCCCGCCGACCCGCGCGTGCCGATGGCAGACGCCGCAGGAATGAGGCATTCATGAGCGCCGACCGCCCTCTCGAACTGCTCACCGTCGGACGGATCAGCGTCGACCTCTATGCCGAGCAGATCGGTGCGCATCTCAACGACGTGCGCACATTCCGCAAGTCGGTCGGCGGCACCGCCACCAACGTCGCCGTCGCCACCGCCCGACTCGGACACCGCACCGCCGTCTTCACCCGACTCGGCAACGACCCGATGGGCGGCTACATCCGCCATGCACTCGAGCACACATTCGGCGTCGACACGACATGGATCGCCGACGATCCCGCACTTCGCACGCCGCTGGCATTCGCCATCATGGAGGACCCCGGCGAACCCCAGATCGTCTTCTACCGCGAGCCGAAGGGGCCCGACCTCAACATCGAGCCCGCCGACATCGACCAGTCAGTGGTGCGCGACGTGCCGATCTTCTGGTTCCCGACGTCGTGCCTGTCGGCCGAGCCGAGCCGCGGCACGATCCATCAGATGCTCGAGTGGCGCGACCGTCGCACGCACACGATCCTCGACCTCGACTGGCGCCCGCAGTTCTGGCAGCGGCCGTCGGATGCCACCGCCGAGCTGGCCCAGGTGCTGCCGCACGTGACGATGGCGATCGGCAATCGCACCGAGTGCGAGATCGCCGTCGGCGAGAGCGACCCCGACCGAGCCGCCGATGCCCTGCTGGCACTCGGACTTCAGGCGGCCGTCGTGAAGATGGGCGGCGACGGCGTGCTCGTCGCCTCGGCCGACGGGATCCGCGAGCGCATCGCGCCCTATCCGGTCGAGGTCGTCTGCGGCCTCGGCGCCGGCGACGCGTTCGGTGGCGCGCTGTGCCATGGGCTGCTGTCGGGCTGGGACCTCGCCAGGTGTGCCCGCGCCGGCAACGTCGCAGGTGCACTCGTCGCTGCACGGCTGATGTGCGCCGACGACATGCCGTACCTCGAGGAGATCAATGCCGCACTTGGATGACGACCGCTGGACGTGGCTCATCGCCACCCGTGCCGAGCAGCCGAGACGTCCACTCGAGACGCTCATGGCGCGGCGGCGCCGCCCGCTCCTGCGCGACGGCCGCCTGTTCATCGTCGCTGCCGATCACACGGCACGCGGCGCGCTCGGCGTACCGGGCGATCCGTTCGCGATGGCCGACCGCCGCCGACTCCTCGAGGCACTGCTCACAGCCCTCGCCAATCCAGAGGTCGACGGTGTGCTGGCTAGCGCCGACATTGCCGAAGACCTTGCCGTGCTCGACGCACTCGACGACCGGCTGGTGTTCGGCACGATGAACCGAGGCGGCATCATCGGCGCGCAGTGGGAGCTCGACGACAGGATGACGGCCTACAGCGCGGCGACGATCGCGTCCCACGGGCTCGACGGCGGCAAGGTGCTGCTGCGCATCGCCGACGACGACCACGGCACGGCACGCACCCTCGAGGCCTGCGCCCGCGCCGTCGACGAGTGCGCCGAACTCGGTCTGCCGATCATGGTCGAGCCGCTTCCGTATCATCACGATCCCGTCTCCGGCAGAGCCACGCTGCTCGCCGACGAGGACGCCCTCCTACGCGCCGTCGCCATTGGCAGCGGCCTCGGCTCGAGCACCACGAGCACATGGCTGAAGGTGCCGGCAAGCAGCAACCCGCAGCGCATGCTCTCGTGCACGACGCTTCCCGCACTCATACTTGGCGGCACCCCTGGGCCGGATCCCGACGCCACCTTCGCCTCGTGGGAGGCAGCGATGCAGGTGCCAAATGTCCGCGGCCTCGTCGTCGGCAGGGCGCTGCTCTATCCGCCCGATGGCGACGTAGCCGCCGCTATTGCGCGGGCCGCGCGCATCGTCCGCCCGGCGGGAGCAGCGACGGATGGCGCCCGCGGCACAACCCCGGTGCCGGCACGCACGCCCTGACCGGCAGGCACGGCAGAATCAGCACGCACAACAAGAGGAGATCACCATGACCCGTCGTCTCGGCATCGGAGTAGTCGGCTTCGGCTGGATGGGCCAGGCCCACAGCCGGGGCTGCCGCCGCGCCCCCGCCCACTTCCCCACTCGCGAGTACCAGCCCGACCTCGTCGTGGTCAGCGACGTGCTCGAGTCGCGTCGCACTGCCGCCGTCAACGACTTCGGCTTCCGTGAGGCCGTTGCCGACTGGCACGACGTCGTCACGCACCCCGACGTCGACATCGTCTTCGTCACGGCACCCAACATGCTGCACGTGCCGATCGTCGAGGCTGCTGCAGCCAATGGCAAGCACGTCTTCTGCGAGAAGCCGGTGGGCGGCACCCCAGCCCAGACCGTCGTCGCCGAGCGCGCTGCACGCCAGGCCGGTGTCATCACCGGTGTCGGCTACAACTACCGCTGGGCCCCGCTCGTGCAGTACGCCAAGCAGCTCATCGACGGCGGCCACCTCGGCACGATCATGCACTACGAGGGCCGCTTCTTCAGCACCTACGCCAGCGATCCGCTCGGCCTGCTGTCGTGGCGCTTCCTCGTCGACGAGGCCGGCCACGGCGTCAGCACCGACATCCTCTCCCACTCGGTCGACCTGGCGCACTTCCTCATTGGCGATGCCGCCGGCCGCATCACGAAGGTGGTTGGCACGGGCGAGACCTACATCAAGCAACGCCCCCTGCCCACCGGCGCCGGCACGCACTACGACCGCGGCAAGCCCGGCGACCCGATGGGCGACGTCACCAACGAGGACTACATCGGCATGATGTGCGTGTTCGCGAATGGGGCGCGCGGCACGTTCGAGACCTGTCGGTCGATGGTCGGCCCCGAGAGCCAGAACTCGTTCGAGGTCTACGGCACCAAGGGCAGCATCCGCTGGAACTTCGAGCAGCTGAACCAGATGCATGTCTTCCTCGTCGACGAGAACCGGCCGTCCGGTGTCGTCCACAACGGGTACGTCCACGTCAACAGCGGCGAGGCGTTCCCGCACCACGGTGCTTTCGTGCCGGGGGCAGCCAACGGCATCGGCTTTGAGGAGCTCGTGTGCATCGAAGACCACGAGTTCCTCACGTCGGTGGCCCTCGGCCGCCGTCACTCGGTCGGCTTCGATGAGGC
>JBJOMQ010000049.1:0-13925 GCA_046052275.1 Actinomycetota bacterium
CCATCGGAGCGGCGGCGTAGCGGCTCGTCGGCGAGGGCATCGACCTCGGCGCGGCCCGAGCCCGAATGCCCTGCCATCCGCCGCAGGGCCGGGCGCGCCAGCAGCTCGAAGCTGACGAACGAGCTGACCGGATTGCCCGGGAGGCCGAACACCGGCACCGATGCTCCCTCTGACTCGAGCATTCCGAAGGCGAAGGGTTTGGCCGGCTTGATGGCGATCTGCATCCAGCGCATCGTGGCGAGACGGCTGAGGACTGCCTTGACGACGTCGTAGTCGCCCATGCTGACCCCGCCACTCGACACGATTGCATCGCAGGTGCGGGCTGCATCCTGCAGCACCGCCTCGAGTGCCGACTCGTCGTCGCGCACGGTGCCGAGGTCGACTGCCTCACACCCCGTCTCGGCAACGAGCCCGAGCAGCATCGTGCGATTGCTCTCGCGGATCTGACCGGGCGCGAGCGGCACACCGTCGCCGACGAGCTCGTCGCCCGTGCTCAGCACCGCCACGCGGGGGCGGCGGATGACGCTGACCGCAGCGACATTGGTGCTGGCCAACACAGCCGACATGGCCGGCGCGATGCAGGTACCGGCATCGAACAGGTGCGTGCCGGCGCGGACGTCGCTGCCGATGCCCCGGAGCGCATCGCCGGGTGACACCGCCGCAGAGATGCGGACACGTTCGACTCCCCCGGCATCGATGCCGAGTCGCTGCGTGTCCTCCACCATCACGATCGCGTCAGCGCCCGCCGGCACGGGTGCTCCGGTCATGATGCGGATCGCCTCGCCGTCGCCCAGTGCCGTGTCGGTATGCGCTCCCGCAGCGACCTCGCCGACGACGACAAGATCGACTGGCGACGACGGCGTGGCGCCAGATACCGACGCAGCTCGCACGGCGTAGCCGTCGACCGCGCTGTTCTCGAACGGGGGCACATCCTCTGCGGCCGACACCGCCTCGGCGAGCACCAGTCCGATCGCGGCGCGGGCCGGCACCACGACAGGTGGCAGCGGGGCAACCTGCTCGAGCACATAGGCACGCGCCTCGTCGATCGGCAGCAGGCTCATGGCGGGCAACGGTACCGTGTGCACGGTGAGCCGCTACACCGCACCGACGGCCGCTCACGATCCGTCGGGCCATGTGATCCGGTGGCGCACGTGGGACGACGCCCATCTCGAGACCACCACGATCCGGTTCGAGAACGAGGGCTACACCGTCACGGGCAGCGTTGGCAGCGAGCGAGTCGAGTACGTGCTGCGCCTGTCGCCCACATGGCACGTCCGGCAGTTCATCCTCTTCCGCGACCTCGACGAGCCAGACCTGTGGCTGGCAACCGACGGCCACGGGCGATGGGGCGAGATGAACGGCGCACACCGCACCGAGCTCGACGGCTGCTACGACCTCGACCTGCGGTGCAGTCCGTTTCCGCACACGCTGGCAGTGCGACGCCTGCCGCTGCTCGACGGCCACACGGCCGAGGTGCCAGTCGTCACCGTCGACACCGAGACGCTGGCAGTGGTGGCCGCGACCTACCGCTACACCCGCCATGACCGTGCCCACTGGACGGTCGACCGTCCCGACGGCGCCGTCGACATCGAGGTCGACGAGCACGGCCTCGTCGTCGACGAGGCGGGCGGATTCCGACGCGCGTGAGGCTGGTCAGCGCCGGCTGTCGAGCCAGGCCCTGAACGGCGCCCCGATCGAGGGGTCGTCGAGTGCGCGGTCGACAACGGCGGTCAGCCAGCCGAGCGGCGTGCCAGTGTCGAAGCGCCGTGTCGTGCCGAGCACCCCGTGGAACGCACCCGACTCGGCCTGCATGCGCAGCGCATCGGTGAGCTGGATCTCGCCACCGGCCCCCGGCGTCACCCGCTCGAGATGGTCGAAGACATCGTTGGTGAGGGCATAGCGGCCGATGATGATGAGGTCGCTCGGCGCGTCAGCAACCGTCGGCTTCTCCACCATCGTGCGCACGCCCACGACGCCGTCCGCGCCGATGGGGCCAGTCGGATCGACGACGCCGTACCGGCCCACGTCGGATCGCGGCACCTGCATCAGTCCCACTGCGCTGGCGGCGGTCTGCTCGCACACCTCGATGAGCTGCGAGAGCAATCCACTGTCGCCCATCAGCTCGTCGGGCAGCAGCACGGCGAACGGCTCACCGCCAACGGCCTCGCGGGCACACGCGACGGCGTGGCCGAGGCCGTGCGGGAAGTCCTGCAGGACGAAGCTCACCCGCACGCTGGAGCCGATGCGGTCGAGGGCGTCGGCCATCGCATCGCGGCCTGTCGACCGGAGCCGCTCGACCACGTCGGGTGCCGGCGAGAAGTAGGCCTCGATCGACGGCTTCGACGGGCTGGTGATGATGACCACGTGCTCGATCCCGGCGCCGGTGCACTCATCGAGCACCACCTGGATGGCCGGTGTGTCGATGATCGGCAGCAGTTCCTTGGGCACCGCCTTGGTGGCCGGCAGGAACCTGGTGCCCATTCCCGCCGCCGGGATGACTGCCGTGCGAATCCTCACCGGCGCAGCCTACGAGGCCGCTGCACTCGTGCTGCGGGGCGGATGACGGGGTAGCCTTGGCACTCTCAGACCCTGAGTGCTAACCGCCACCCGCTCCATCCTGTACGAGGACATGCGATGCCCACCTACGTCTACAAGTTCGTCGAGACCGGTGAGACCATCGAGGTGCAGCAGGCCTTCAGCGACGCTGCGCTCACCGAGGCCGTGCACCCCGAGACCGGTGCCACCATGGCGGTGAAGAAGGTCTTCCAGCCGGTCGGCGTCACGTTCAAGGGCGGCGGCTTCTACAAGACCGATGCCCGCAAGCCCGGCAGCTCATCGAGCAGCAGCTCGACCAGCGACTCGTCGAGCAGCTCAGCAACCTCGACGACCACGTCCAGCACGTCGGGCGCATCCAGCACGTCGAGCACCTCCAGCACATCGAGCACCGCGGCCTCGTAGGCCGCCGATAGGGTCGCCAGCACCTTCCCCTTGCGCATCGCCGGAGGGGATCATGCACCTAGTCGCCCGTGTCCGCTGGACGCTCGCCCGCCATCCATCGCTCTATTGGCTCGCCATCGCAGTGTGCGCGCTGACTGCCGCAGTGACGGTGCACCGTGCCGGCCGCGACGCCGCCGAGGCCCGCTTCCGGTGGGGCACCGTCGTCGACGCCGTCGTCGCTGACGCACGCATCGAACGCGGCCAGCCACTCACCGTCTCGCTGCGGCCGGTGCCCGTTGCCATGCTCCCCGACGGCGCACTCAGCGAGATGCCCGCCATCGACACAGTCGCCGCCCGCCCCATCGCCGCCAACGCCATCGTCACCGATGTCGACCTCGCGTCGTCCGCCATTCCCGACGAGTGGGTGACGATCTCGATCGCCGCCGCCTCGCCACCACTGGTTGCCGGCGATCAGGTCGCCGTGCTCGCCGGAGGTGCGCTGCTCTGCGACGGGATCGCCGCCGGAGCCATCGTCGACGACCGTGTCGACATCTCTGTGCCAGCCCCGTGCGCGCTACGCGCCAGCGAGGCCGCCCTCAACGGCGACCTCATGCTCGGCCGGCGAGGGTGAGCGCCGCGTCGAGGTCGGCCCACACGTCGTCGACATCCTCGATACCGCAGCTCATGCGGATGAGGCCGGGCGGCACATGCGCATCGCCTGCGTACTTCTGGCGCCGCTCCATCGAGGTCTCGACCCCACCGAGGCTCGTAGCCGGAACGACGAGCTGCACCGATGCACAGGCCCTGTCCGCCGCAGGGGCACCGCCGCGCATCACGAACGACACCATGGCACCCGAGCCCGGATAGCGCACCGACTCGACCGCATCATGGGCCGACAACCGGCCCGCGAGCACAGCCGCATTCGCCTGGGCGCGTTCCATACGAAGCGGCAGCGTGCGCAGCCCGCGCAGGGCGAGGAACGCCTCGAGGGCACCGGGCGTGGCGCCATTCATCCAACGCGCATCGACGAGTCGCTGCAGCCGCGCTTCGTCGTCGGCGGCCACGGCAACGACACCCATCATCAGGTCGCTGTGTCCGCCGATGAACTTGGTCGCACTGTGCATCACGATGTGAGCACCATCGGCGAGCGGCCGCTGCACCATGGGCGTGGCGAAGGTGCCGTCGACAACCACCGTGGCATGGCCGCGCACGGCGGCGGCCACGGCAGGAATGTCGGCCACGTCGAGCGTGGGATTCGTGGGCGACTCGAGCCAGACCAGGTCGGCACTCGCCGATGCGGCGACCACTGCTGCAGTGTCGGTGATGTCGACCCATCGCACCTCGAGCCGGCCTCGCGACTCGAGCTCGCCCACCAGCGAGCGAACACCCGCATACGAGTAGACCGGCATCACGATCACCCGCGGATCGACGGCGAACAGCACCGCCGATGCGGCAGCCATGCCCGTCGCGAACGAGACGGCGCGGCCGCCCTCGAGCGCACCGTATGCCTCCTCGAAGGCCTGCCAGGTCGGCGTGCCGTCGACCCGTCCGTACAACTCGCTGGCGCGAAAGTTGCTGGCGAGCACGATGGGCTGGCTCAGCGGCTGCCCTGCACCTCCCGGCCGCCCGGCAACGACGGCGGTGGTGGCATCGCCGAGTCGCCCGCCGCCTCGATCCGACGTCACGGCGCCACCGCCGCCGGCAGGTCGAGGCGGCCATCGGCGTGCCGAGCGAACCGCACCCCGCGGCCGGCCGCATCAAGCGCCTCGCCGTGCACCGGGTCGGGACGATCCCACGGCCAGCCACCGAACCCGGTCGACCGATAGTCGGCGAATGCCTGCTCGATCTCGCCGCGGGTGTTCATCACGAACGGCCCGTACTGCACGACCGGTTCACCGATCGGACGACCCTGCAGCACGAGCACCTCGGCACCCTGTGCACCCGCCGTCAGTGTCAGCGCATCGGCGTCTGCCGCCACGGCGCCGGTGGGCGCCGCGATCTCCGCGCCGTCGCCGGCGATCGACCCGCCGAAGACATACAGCACCCTCACCGTGTCGGCACCCTGCGCCGCGGGCAGCGCAGTGACGGCGCCGGGCTCCATCACCACATGCCAGATCGCGAGGTCGGCCTCGGGCCGCGATGCCCACGATGCGGGCGGTGGCACCGGCGGCACGAGGTCGCCGAGACGTCCGGCGATCACGGTGACGGTGCTCGTGCGTCCGGCGTCGTCGGCGGTCTGCCGGACGGGAATGGTGTCGGCCCACAGCATGGTGAAGTGCGGCTCGACCATCTTGTCGGCCGCCGGCAGGTTGAGCCAGATCTGGAACAGTTCGCACGTGTTGGTGCCGACCGTGTCGATGAGCGGGAACATCTCGCTGTGCACCACGCCACGCCCAGCCGTCATCCACTGCACGTCACCACGGCCGAAGCGGGCAGCGGCACCCATCGAGTCGGAGTGGTCGATGAATCCCTGCCGGGCGAAGGTGATGGTCTCGAAGCCGCGGTGCGGATGCTCGGGAAAGCCCGGCACCGTGCTGCCGTGGTACATCCGCCAGCCGTCGCGCGGCTCGAAGTCGCTGCCGATGGCGCGGCCCTCGAGCGACGCCGCTGGCCCGAACCGGCCGTCGCCGGCCGGATAGTGGTCGACGTGGTGGACACAGAACAGGAAGGGATCGACGGTGGGCCACTGGAAGCCCAGCGGCACCGTCTGCGCGAAGCGGGAGGTCACCCGTTCAGCGTAGGCCCGAGGCCACGACCGCCAACACGGCGATGCCCAGCACGATGCGATAGGCGACGAAGATCCCGAAGGTACGCGTGCGAACGAGGCGCAGCAGTCCCCACACCGCCAGCCAGCCCGACACTGCCGACATGGCGATGCCGACCGCCATCGGCACGAGGAGTCCGTCGGGCACGCCGTCGGCGATGAGTCCGCCCACCTTGAACACCACAGCACCGGCAGTGATGGGCACGGCCATCAGGAAGCTCGCCCGTGCGGCCGCATCGCGGTCGAATCCCAGCAGCCGGGCCGCCGTCATCGTGATGCCACTGCGTGACGTGCCTGGATTGAGAGCGAGCGCCTGCGCAGCGCCGACGACGAGGGCGTCGCGCAGCCGATAGTCGGCGATTCGCCGCGTGCCCCTGCGACGGTCGCTCCACCACAGCAGTACGCCGAACACGATGAGCGACACGGCGATGATTGCCGGCGTGCCGAGACGCTCGTCGATGAATCCCTCGAACATCGCTCCGACCGCCGCGCCCGGCAGCGCCGACAGCACGAGCAGCCACGCCAGTCGACCCTCGGGCGAGGCAGGTCGGCGACGGGTGACCACCGCCGACACACCCTCACGCACGTACACGACGAGGTCGCGTCGGAAGTAGGCGACCAGCGCTACGAGCGTGCCGAGATGCAGTGCCACGTCGAATGACTTCTTCACCGACGGGCCGAGGCCTGCCCCCGCGAAGTCATCCCAGCCGGCCAGCCACGGCACCAGCAGGAGGTGACCGCTCGACGAGATCGGGAGGAACTCGGAGAGCCCCTGCACCAGCCCGAGCACGACCGCATGGAGGATCGGCATCAGTCGATCATCGTACGATCCGCGGCGACCACGGCCGCGGCTCGTCCCAGTGGTGCCCGACGACCTCCGCCTCGCGCAGCTTGGCGATGAAGTCGGCCGGACCGTCGAAGTCGGGCATCTCGACGAACGCTGCACCAAGAGCGTCGGGCACATGCGCGTCGCTGCCGGCGCCAGCGGCGAGGTCGAACTCGGAAGCGAATTCGGCCGCACGCCGATTGAGGCTCGAGAGCGACGTCTTCGAGTTCAGCACCTCGACGGCATCGAGCAGGCCCGCCCGCGCCAGTTCGTAGAGCGCCGTCTCCGACATGTTGCGCCGCATCGGGTCGAAGGGGTGCGGCACGTACACCACGCCCCCCTGCTCGCGGATCGCACGCGCCGCATCGGCAGGCCACAGCCCGGCGGGCACCCGATCGCGCAGGAAGAGCCCGATGATCTCGCCTGAGTGCGTGCGCAGTTCCTCGCCGACGACCACTCGGCACGGCAGCCGGTCGACCATCTCGACGGCGCCATGTATCGCCTGATGGTCGGTAATGCACAGCACGTCGATGCCCGACTCGACGACCGCCTGTTCGATCTCATCAGGGGTCGTGGAGCTGTCGCCGCTCCACTTCGTGTGGCTGTGCATGTCGACTCGAACCCAGCCGGCGCGCTGCGGCGCTGCGAGGTGCGGGTGGCGCCCGATAGCCGGCGCCTTCGCTGCGGTCACGAGCCGCTCAGGGTGACGTCGCGGATGACCAGGCTTGCGCAGCACGCCCGGCTG
Source organism: Actinomycetota bacterium (assembly GCA_046052275.1). Lineage (GTDB taxonomy): Bacteria > Actinomycetota > Acidimicrobiia > Acidimicrobiales > Ilumatobacteraceae > UBA668. Next base: position 7,273 of record JBJOMQ010000049.1, read on the forward strand.
GGAAGCCACTCGAAGTCGCCGCCCACCTCGGCAATGTCGAGGAGCATCCGCTGCAGCGTCGAGGCAATTGTGAACTCGCGTACCGGGGCGCCTACTGCGCCGCCGGTGATGAGCATTCCCGATGCGCCGACGGAGAAGTCTCCGCTGATCGCATTGACACCGCTGTGCAGTCCCTGCACCGACTGGATGAGCACTCCCTCGCCCACGTCGGCGATCAGCGAATGCTGGTCGCGGCTGCCTGGCTGCAGCTGAAGGGCAAGGCAGCCGACGCCCGGCGTGCCTGCGTAGCCACCCCGGATCGCATTGCCGCTGCTGCGCGTGCCGAGGCGATTGGCGCTGTAGCTGTTGTGGGTGAACATCGACAGCACGCCGCCATCGATCAGCACGTTGCGACGCGCCGCCAGGCCCTCGCCATCGAGATCGGTGGCGGTGTAGGCCTTCGGGTTGGTGGGATCGTCGACGAGGGTGATGAGCGGGCTCGCGATCTGGTCGCCCATCCGATCCTTGAAGATGCTTCGGCCCTTCGCCACGGCCTCGCCGTTCAGGGTGCCGCCGATGATCGACAGCAACGACGACGCGACGATCGGGTCGAGGATCACCGTGGTGCGCCGACTCGACGGCTTCGTGGCACCGAGCAGGCGCGTCGCCCTGTCGGCGCCATCTCGGGCGGCACGCTCGAGGTCGAACTCGTGCGGCGACTTGCCGACGCTGTAGCCGAAGCCGGTCTGCGTCTCGCCGCCGTCATCGGCCAGCGTGCTCACTGTCACTGCACACGAGTTGCCGCGACCCGAGCGGCGGACCCCTGCCGTGTTTGCCACTGCGCTCTCGCCGGCCGAGTCCATGTAGTTCGCATCGTCGACGCGGATGCGGCGGTCGGCGCCGAGCGCTCGGCGCTCGAGTTCCTTGGCGATGTCGATCTTGCGGTCGGTGGGGAATGCCTCGAGGTCGGCATTCCACAGTTCCTGCTCGACCACGTCGACGCCGTCCGGCGACGCCATGCACGCCCATTCGTCGGGGGTTCCGAACTGGACGCTGTCGCGGGCATCAGCCAGCACCTCGGCAATGGCCGACTCGTCGAGCGTGCCCGCATAGGCGAAGCCGGTGCGGCCGTCACGGATGACCCGGATGCCGATGCCCTCCGACTGGGCGCTGACGAAGTGCTCGACCTCTCCTTCGTAGACGCGGATCTCGGTGCTCGTGCCACGGCTCAGGTAGGCCTCGACCTGCTCGCCGGGCCGCGCCTGGGCGACGATCCGATCGGCCACGGCCAGCAGCTCGGCGCTGCGGTCGTCGCTCATGCCGCAGTGCCGCCGACGGTGAGGCTGGTCACCCGCAGCGTCGGCTGGCCGTCGCCGACCGGCACGCCCTGTCCATCCTTGCCGCACGTGCCCGGGTTGCCCATGGCGAAGTCGTTGCCGAGCATGTCGATGTCGCGCAGTACCTGCGGGCCGTTGCCGATGAGGTTGCCCTCGCGCAGCGGCGTGGTGATCTCGCCGCCCTCGATCAGGTAGGCCTCCTGCATTCCGAAGACGAAGTCGCCCGTTGCGGTGTCGACACTGCCGCCACCGAGCTTGGCGACGTAGACCCCGTAGTCGGTGGCGCGGACGATGTCGTCGGGCTCGTCGGTGCCGTTCAGCACGTACGTGTTCGTCATGCGCACCATCGGCAGGCAGTCGTACGCCTGGCGACGGCCGTTGCCGCTCTGCCGACGTCCTTCCTTGCGGGCACGCAGGTAGTCCCACATGTAGTCGGTGAGGATGCCGTTCTCGATGAGCACGTTGTACTGGCTCGGATGGCCTTCGTCGTCGTAGCCGAGCGCGCCCCACTCGCCCGGCATGGTGCCGTCGTCGACGAGCGTGACGAGCGGCGACGCCACCAGCTCGCCCTTCTTGCCGCGGTACACGCTGCTGCCCTTGGCCACGAGATCGGCCTCGAGCCCGTGCCCGCATGCCTCGTGGAAGAGCACGCCGCCGCTGCCCTGCTTGATCACCACGGGCAGGGCGCCACTCGGCGCAGGGCGAGCATTCAGCTTGGTGAGCGCGATACGCGCCGCATCGCGCGCCAGGGCATCGACATCGACGCTGTCGAACATCTCGAAGCCGATCGTGTGCCCGGCGCTCTGCGAGCCGGTCTGCATGCCGGTATCGCCATTGGCTACGGCACTGATGCGCACAAGGGTTCGAACCCGCTCGTCGCCTGCGAGCACCCCGTCGGTGTTCGCGACCAACACGTGCTTGCGAAGGTCGGCGTAGCCGGCGACCACCTGCACGATGGCCGAACCCGACGAGCGCGCCGCATCGTCCATGCGCACGAGCAGCGCAACCTTGTCGGCGGTCGGCACGTCGTCGGGATACCGCTCGACCGGGCTGACCACCCGGGCGGCCGACGGCGTGAGGGCGACCGTGCGCGTTGTGCCGTCGCCGCGACTCGCCGCAGCGGCTGCTGCATCGGCGGCGGCCAGCAGGCCACGCTCGCTGAGATCGGACGTGTGGGCGAAGCCGGTGGTGTCGCCCTTCACGACGCGGATGCCCGCACCTCGATCGCGGCCTCTCGCCACCTGGTCGACGCGGCCGTCGTCGAGGTTCACCCCTGTGCTGCGCTTGTCCTCCGCGTACACCTCGGCGAACTCGGCTCCAGTGCGAACTGCAGCAGAGAGCACCCGCTCGAGGACATCCTTCTCGATGATCGACAGACCTGACATGCGCTCAGGCTACCGATGCCTCCGATGCGCGTTCTCGGCGGTCAGGCAAGATTGCTGGTGCGTGGATAGACGTCGCCGGGATCGGTGATGACGTTCACGAGGTACGGGACACCCGATGCAAACGCACGATCGAGGGCGGGGCCGATCTGGCCCGGTTCGGCGACCGTCTCGCCGGCTCCCCCGAGTGCCCGCACCACCTCGTCGTAGCGGCATCCGGGCTGCAGGTCGCAGGCCATGTCCCACCCGTACACGGCCTGCATCGGGTGCTTCTCGAGCCCCCACATGCCGTTGTTGCCCACCACCATCACCACCGGCAGGCCGTGGCGCACCATCGTGTCGGCGTCCATCAGGCTGAATCCGGCGGCCCCGTCGCCGAGCAGGAGCACCACCTGGCTCGAGGGCCGCACTGTCCGCGCGGCGATGGCGTAGCCGGGGCCGTTGCCGAGGCAGCCGTACGGGCCTGTGTCGAGCCAGCAGCCGGGCTCGTACACCTCGATGAACTTGCCGGCGTAGCTGGCGAAGTCGCCGCCGTCGCAGATCACCACCGCGTCGCGCTCGAGGCGTCGGCCGAGTTCGCCGTAGATGCGGGCAGGCTTTACCGGCGCCGAATCGTCGTCGAGCATCGAACGGTCAGCAGACCGGCCGCGTTCTTCCGCCGCACGCAACTCGCTGATCCAGTCCTCGCGATCGGCTCGCGGCCCGACGTAGTCGGCGAGGGCGCGAAGCACCAGATTGCTGTCGCCGGCAACAGTGGGCACGTCGATGTGGCCGGCTCGCTGCTCGATGCTGTCGACGACATGCGCGACCGCCGCGCTGCCGAACCGGCCGAAGCCGAGGCGGAAGTCGAGCGGGGTGCCGAGCACGACAACGAGGTCGGCGCGCTGCTTCAGCACGCCTCGCGTTCGCAGGAACGCAAGTTCGTGGTCGGCCGGCAGCAGTCCGCGGCCGAGTCCATTGAAGAACACCGGCACTCGCAGGTGCTCGACAGCAGCGCGCAACGCGTCCCACGCACCGTCCCAGTACACGTCGCTGCCGACGATGAATGCCGGCCGCTGTGCAGCCGCCACCATCGACACGAGGCGATGCACGTCGTCGGGGTCGGGCGCGATGCCGAGACCGACGCACTCGTCGGGCACGGGCACCTCACCCGTCGCAGGCCCGAACACATCGAGCGGGAAGTCGATGAACGTCGGACCACGGTGCGGTGTCATCGACCGACGGGCAGCGGCGTGCACCACTGCGCCGGCCTCTGTGGGATCGACCAGCGTGGTGGCCGACTTGGTGACCGACGCGAGCACCGGCACGTGGTCGAACTCCTGCAGCGATCCTGCGCCCCACCGGCCTGCGGGCGCCCGACCGCCCAGCACCACAAGGGGCGTGCCGTTGAAATGCGCCGATGTCACCGCCGACACGCCGTTGGTGATACCGGGTCCGGCCGTCAGCGCCGCCAGCCCGGGCCGGCGGGTGAGCTTGGCGTATGCCTCGGCTGCGAAGGTCGCTGTCTGCTCGTGCCGTGTGTCGACGACTCGCATTCCCTGGTCGCGGGCAGCCTCGTAGAAGGGCCAGATGTGCCCGCCATTCAGCGTGAACATCACGTCGGTCCCGAACGCCCGCATCGCTGCCACGGCCTGCTGTCCGGCATGTCCGTCCATGTGCGCTCCCTCCTGCCTGCGTGGGCGAACCGTAACCGTGCGGGGGTAGCGTTCCAGTCAATGGTCCTGCAGCAGATCCGCCAGCCGGCCGACCTCCGGGGTCTGTCGGCCGCACAGCTGGCCGAGCTCGCCGGCGAGATCCGCGACTTCATCGTGCACGCTGTGGCCGAGAACGCCGGCCATCTCGGCAGCAACCTCGGCGTGGTCGAGCTCACACTCGCCCTGCACCGCGTGTTCGACTCGCCTGCCGACTCGATCATCTGGGATACGGGCCACCAGGCATACGTCCACAAGATCGTCACCGGACGGCAGGCCGGCTTCGAAGGGCTCCGCCAGGCCGGGGGCCTGTCGGGCTATCCGAACCGCGAGGAGAGCGCCCACGACCTCGTCGAGAACAGCCACGCGTCGACGGCTCTGTCGTATGCGTACGGACTCGCCGTCTCGCGCGATCTGGGCACGTCGCCGGTGCGCCATGTCGTCGCCGTCATGGGCGATGGCTCGATGACCGGCGGCATGGCCTACGAGGCGCTCAACAACATCGGCCACGCCGGCAAGCGCGTCATCATCGTGCTCAACGACAACGGGCGCAGCTATGCGCCCACCATCAGCAACCTCACCGCCGCCGGTTCGACGGTGTCGCAGCGCATCACCGAGAAGCTGTCGCACAGCCTCACCAGCATTCGCCTCAATCCCACCTACGTGCGCCGCCAGCGCAAGCTCGAGCAGTTTCTGCGCGACCTGCCATACGTGGGCGAGCAGGCCGAGAAGGGTGTCGAGGCGATCAAGGCTGCCGTGCGCGAGTTCCTGCAGCCGCCGTCGTTCTTCGAGGCGCTCGGCGTCCGCTACGTCGGCCCGATCGACGGTCACGACATCGACGAACTCGAGGGCGCCTTCCGCAGCGCTATCGAACTGTCCGCCGAAGGCCCCATCGTCGTGCACGTGCTCACCCAGAAGGGTCGCGGCTACCCGCCCGCCGAGGACGACGACGAGAAGAACCTGCACGACGCGCCTGTCTTCGACCCCGCGATCGGGCCGCCCCCTGCGCTCGTCACCGGCTACACGCAGGCCTTCGCCGAGTCCATCATCAAGGAAGCCGAGCTCGACTCGCGCGTCGTCGCCATCACGGCGGCAATGCCGGGCCCGACCGGGCTCCTGCCGTTCCAGGCTCGCTTCCCTGACCGGTTCTTCGACGTCGGCATCGCCGAGCAGCACGCCGTCACCGGGGCGGCCGGCATGGCACTCGGCGGCCTTCGGCCCGTGGTCGCCCTCTACTCGACGTTCCTCAACCGAGCCTGGGACCAGGTGGTCTACGACGTCGCGCTCCATCGATTGCCGGTGGTGTTCTGCATCGACCGCGCCGGCGTGACGGGGCCCGACGGCGCCAGCCACCACGGCGTCTACGATCTCGCCCTGCTCAGCAAGGTGCCCGGCATGCGCGTCCTCGCCCCCTCGAGTGCCGAGGATCTGCAGGCGATGCTGCACGATGCGATACAGCTCGCCGACGACGGCCCGGTGGCCATCCGCTGGCCTCGCGGCGCTGCCCACCACGTGAGTGAGCACGAGGTCGGGTCCGGCCTCAGTGCCCGGCGTGTCGTCGAGGGCGACGGTTCGGTCGCGATCCTCGCAGTGGGCAAGATGCTCGTCGAGGCCGAGCGCGCCGCTGGGCGCCTCTCCGAGGCTGGAACGGCGGCAACGGTGTGGGACGTCAGGTCGTGCCGGCCGCTTGATCCGGCGATGATCGCCGACGCAGCGCGTCACCGCCTCGTCATCACCTGCGAGGACGGCATCCGCGACGGCGGCATCGGGATGTCGATCGCCGAGGCGGTGCACGAGGTGCGCCACGACGTGCCCGTCAGGGTGCTCGGCCTCCCCGACCGGTTCATCCAGCAGGGCGCCGCCGACCGGCTGCTCGCCACGCTCGGCCTCGATGCCGACGGCATCGTCGCAGCAGCTCGACGCGCATAGCCTCGGCGCGTGGCCGTGCCCGACCTCGCCCGCGAACTCGACTTCGCCCTGCAGCTCGCCGATCTCGCCGACTCCATCACTGCACCGCACTACGTCAACCGGTCGTTCACCCTCGACTGGAAGGCGAATCGGTCGGAGGTCACCGAGGCCGACCGCGATGCCGAGCTCGCCGTGCAACGCCGAGTTCTCGCCGAGCGTCCGCAGCACGCACTCTTCGGCGAGGAGCACGGACTCGTCGGCAACACCGACTCGGCATGGAAGTGGATCATCGACCCCATCGACGGCACGAGCAACTTCGTGCGCGGCATCCCCGTCTGGGCGTCGCTCATCGCACT
>JBJOMQ010000050.1:0-13839 GCA_046052275.1 Actinomycetota bacterium
CCGGCTCGTCGCTCGCCCGCGGTGGCGAGGACGAGTGCCGCTGCATCGAGCGCCGCGGACGAGGCCCAGTCGACGGCACCGGCTCCCACCTCGGAGCGGAGCACTGATTCGGCAGCGTCGGCGACGTCGGGAACCCAGTCGTCAGCCTTCTCGCCCATGCGCACGAGCTGGCTGACACCGAGAAGGAATCCGACCGCATCGTCATCAGGCAGCGCCGGCCCGCACAGTGCCAGTTCACAGCGCACTGCGGCCATCGAGTCGATCTCGCCCGCATCGGGCACCGAGAACCTGCTCGCACGGTCGAGGATCGACGTCCATCCGCGCGCCACGCCGGCAGCGGCGGGCAGCGGCGACGGCAGTTCACCGGCGCGTGGCGGATACGAGATCCCCACGAGGATCTCTGCACGGTGGCCGACAGGGAGCGCGACGCTGCCTGCCGGCAGGTCGATGCCCTCGATCGCGTTCGATGGCGGCCGTGCCGTCAGCAGGTCGCCACGGGTGAACGCCACCACCACCGGCGACGGCGACTCGTTGCGCACGGCGATGAGCGTGAGGCCGCCGTGGTCGGCGACCGAGTAGACGGTGTGCACGACATCGCCGTCGGGCACCCTCAGCCGGGTCTCGACCACCGCCGTGCCCTCGATCCGTCGCTGGCGCACGGTCGGCTCGCGGTTCGGCGAGTGCCACCGGTCGGTGGCAGCGACGTGCCAGTCGAGGGCGTCGCCACCCGACCACGGCTCGATCGCCCCCCATGGTGTGACCGTGGCGCGCCACCGCTGTCCGAGCACGCCCGTCGTCACCATCTCGCGTTCACCATCTCGCCGTCACCATGCCGCTCTCATCGTCTCGCTCACCGTGATTCCCACCATGTCGCTTCCCTCGGCGCCCGGTCACCCGAACTCGCTCCGGCGCGTCCGCTGCATCAGCGCCTCGACCGCCTGACGCGCGCTGCGTCCCTCGTGGCACACCGCCACCACCTGCTCGGTGATCGGCATGTCGATGCCGTGCTGGCGGGCGATCGCGAGAACGCTCGGCGAGCTCTTCACACCCTCTGCCACCGTGTTCGTCGATGCCACGACATCGGCAATCGACTCGCCTCGACCGAGGCGGACCCCGACCATGTGATTGCGGCTCTGCTGCGATGAGCAGGTAGCAATGAGGTCGCCCATCCCGGCGAGGCCGGCAAAGGTCGCTGCGGCCCCGCCAAGGGCCGTGCCGAGTCGGGCGATCTCGGCGAGTCCTCGCGTGATCAGCGTCGCCCTGGTGTTCTGGCCGAAGCCCATGCCCTCGGCCATCCCAGCGGCGATCGCAATCACGTTCTTCACCACACCGCCCACCTCGCAGCCGATGACGTCGTCGTTGGTGTAGATCCGCAGCGAGGGACGGCTGAAGACCCGCTGCAGTTCGGCAGCGATGTCGGCGTCGTCGACGGCGACCACGCTGGCCGCTGGCTGGCCGGAGAGGATCTCCTTGGCGAGGTTCGGCCCCGTCAGCACCGCCACCGGATGGCCTGGCATCTCGTCGCGCGTTACCTCGCTCATCCGCAGCAGCGTCGACTCCTCGAGTCCCTTGGCCAGGCTGACGACGGGCACCCACGCGCGCAGGTGCGGGGCCGCAGCAGCCGCAGCAGCGCGATAGCCGTGCGAAGGTGTCGCCATCACCAGCACGTCGGCGGCCGCCACTGCCTCCTCGATCGACGACGTCGCCCGCAACTGCGCCGACAGGGGGAACCCGGGCAGATAGTCGGGATTCTCGCGACGGCCGTTGATCTCGGCCGCCAGCTCGGGGCGACGCGCCCACAGCACGGTGGGACAGTTCTCGGCGGCGAGCGAGGCCACGGTGGTTCCCCACGAGCCAGCGCCGATGACGGCCACAGTGATCGGCATGCGCCCAGCGTAGGCGTCCACCCCTACGATGCCGGCGTGACAGCCTCCGCGACGTCCGCCACGAGGGTGCTCGTGCCGCTGAAGTCGTTCGCCCGCGCGAAGGCACGACTCGCCACCGTGCTGACTGCGGCGCAGCGCGTCGGCCTCGCGCAGCACACGGCACAGACGGTGATCGCAGCTGCCGGCAGCCTGCCGGTACACGTCGTGTGCGACGACCGCGAGGTTGCCGACTGGGCCGAGGCGGCCGGTGCCGGTGTCATCTGGTCACCCGGTACCGGACTCGATGGCGCAGTGCGCAACGGCGTGGCGGTCCTCGGCGACCTCGGCGCATCGCAGGTCGTCGTCGCCCACGGTGACCTCCCGTGCGCGCGCTCCTTCGACGGCGTCTGCCTGCCGGGCGCTATCACGCTCGTTCCCGACCTTGCCGGCGACGGCACCAATGTGGCCTCGGTGCCTGTCGACTGCGACTTTCCCTTCTCGTACGGCAGGCGATCATTCGACCGGCACCAACTGCTGGCACTCCGTACCGGACTCCCGCTCGTCGTCCGCTGCGACCCGTTGCTCGCCCTCGACATCGACACACCCGACGACCTCTGTCACCCTCTCGTCCAGGAGGCACTTCCCGAATGGCTTCGACCGATACCGCCAACGACCCAGGCCAGCCCGCCGCGCCGACCCGCTCCGCGATGAGTTCCAACGTGCCGGTGCCGGCGTCTGCCCTTGCGATCGGCGCGCATCCCGACGACGTCGAGTTCGGTTGCGGGGGCACGCTCGCCAAGTGGGCGGCGGCCGGGTGCATCGTGCACCACCTCGTGCTCACTGACGGGTCGAAGGGAACATGGGACGCATCAGCCGACACGGCTGCGCTGGTAGAGCAGCGACAGAGCGAGCAGCGCGAGGCAGCACGACGGCTGGCCGGGACGAACGCCGGGTCGGTCGTCTTCCTCGGCCGGGTCGATGGCGAGCTCGAGAGCGACCTTGCTGCGCGAGGCGAGGTGGCGCGTGTGATCCGCGAACTGCGACCCGAGGCCGTCCTCGGACATGATCCGTGGAAGCGCTACCGCCTTCATCCCGATCACCGGCATGCCGGCCTGCTCGCATGTGAGGGCATCGTCGCCGCCCGCGATCCGCACTTCTTTCCCGAGCACGGCCTTCCCGCTCACCGCCCGAGCCTGCTGCTGCTGTGGGAGGCCGACGAGCCCGATCATGTCGAGGACGTCAGCGGACATCTCGCCGACAAACTCCACGCACTCGAGGCGCACGAGAGCCAGTTTGAGAGCACGATGAAGGCAGTCGAGCCCGCTCAGCTCGAGGAGTTCCGGACCAGGATCACCGTCCGGCTCGGCGAACTCGGCGCACCGCACGGGATGTCGGCCGCCGAGGTGTTCAAGCGCATCACGAGCCTGTAGGGCGCCGCCGCTGGAACATCGCTTCCATCGCAGCGGCGGCATGGTCACCGCACCGGCACGGCACTCGGTATCGAGACAAAAATGCGAACGGGGGGCCGAGGGCCCCCCGTTCATTCGTTGTTCGGCAGATCGCCAGTATTACTTGGCGGCCTTCTTGGTCGCCTTCTTGGCGGCCTTCTTCGCCGGAGCCTTCTTGGCGACCTTCTTGGTCGCCTTCTTGGTCGCCTTCTTGGCGGCCTTCTTGGTCGCCTTCTTGGCGGCCTTCTTGGCCGGGGCCTTCTTCACGGCCTTCTTGGTCGCCTTCTTGGCGGCCTTCTTGGCCGGGGCCTTCTTTGCGGCCTTCTTGGCCGTCTTCTTTGCTGCTGCCACTGAAGTTTCCTTCCTGTTATGTGGGTTGTTGGTTGGTGGGATTGGGTCTTACTTCTTGGGGTTGAGCGCGGCCTTCAGCGTGCTGCTGGAGGTGAACTTCATGCGCGTCGAGGCGGCAACCTGCACCTCGGCACCCGTCTGCGGGTTGCGCGCGGTGCGAGCGGCTGACTTCGACGTGCTGAACGAGCCGAAGCCCGGCCACGCCACCTTGTCGCCCTTCTTCGTCGCCGCGAGGACGACATCGAAGAACGCTCCGACCGTGCGCTCCGCATCGGCCTTCGTCACGCCAGCAGCTGCGGCCACTGCGTCGATGAGCTCTGCCTTGGTCATGTAGGTGATACCTCCGGGTACCGGTTCTTTGTGTAACGAGGCTGTTACGACTGCACATGGAACAAGGTTTCCGCGCCGATTACAAGCATTCCCGTCATTGCATTTGCACAAACACGATCGGCGGGCGCGCGCCGGCTTGACTCCTACGACCATCCACCACCAGCGATGAGGCATCGGCTAAAACGCGGCGGTTGCTGTCGAGCACCGCACACCGCACTCGTCGACGGGGTCCTCGTTGACCGACATCGCCGCACGCGGCAGTCGTCGCCCGGCGCCTGTTCAGGCCGCCTCGGCCGTCTCAGTCCGCAGTCGCCTGGTGCTCGACACGTCCGTGCTGGTGGGCGATCCCGGCTGCCTCGACGGATTCGGCGATGCCGATGTCGTCATTCCCTTCACGGTCATCGAAGAGCTCGACGGCCTGAAGACCCGGCCGGACGACGTCGGTCGGGCAGCCCGCACCGCCCTGCGCACCATCGAGGACCTCCGCGTTCGCGCCGGGGGATCGCTCGGGTCGCCGGCGCCGATCGGCGACGGGGGCGGCACCCTGCGCGTCGAGCTCAACGGCATCCAGCGGCACATCCTCACCGAGCACGGACTCGATCCGTCGATCCCCGACAACCGGATCATCGGCGCCGCACTCGGCCAGGCGCAGCATTCGCCCACCACCGTCGTCTCGAACGATGCGGCGCTGCGCATCAAGGCCGCGCACCTCGGCCTCGATGCGCGACCGCATGCTCCCATCGGCCGGCGGTCCGACACGCGTCCGGCAGGGTGGACGACGATCGAGGCCGATCACGAAGCAGTCGACCAGCTGTATTCGATCGGCCATGTCGGGATCGAGCAGCTGGCCGCCGGCCGCGACCTCGACCTGCACGAGAACGGCTTCGCCGTCGTCCGCGCCGGATCGCAGTCGGCGCTGGCTCGCCGTCGAGGAGAGCGAATTGAGGCGCTCAGTCACGGTGCCCCCGAGGCGTGGGGTCTGCGAGCCCGCTCGAAGGAGCAGCGGTTCGCCCTCGAGTTGCTGCTCGATCCCGATGTCAGCATCGTCGCGCTCGACGGGCGGGCCGGCACCGGCAAGACGCTGCTCGCCATCGCCGCGGGGCTCGAGCAGGTCGTCGAGCATCGCCGCTACGAGCGGCTGGCCGTGTACCGCCCGCTCGTGCCCGTCGGCCGGGCCGACGTGGGCTTCCTGCCGGGGGGCCTCGACGAGAAGCTCGACCCCTGGATGTCAGCGATCCACGACGCCATCGTGGCGCTCACCGACCAGCGGAGCTCGAGCGACGCCCAGCGATTGGTCGACGAGCTCGTCAGCCGTAGCCAGCTCTCGCTCGAATCCGTCACGTTCCTCCGGGGCCGCAGCCTGCACCGCCAGATGGTGGTGGTCGACGAGGCGCAGAACCTCGAGCCGACCACGCTGAAGACGGTGCTCACCCGCGTCGGCGAGGGCACCAAGGTGGTCTTCACCGGCGATACCAGCCAGATCGACGCCCCGTACCTGGGCGAGTCGAACAATGCGTTGGCGGTGCTCATCCAGGCGTTCGGCGGACAGTCATGCTTCGGGCACGTCACGCTGACCTCGTGCGAGCGCAGCACCGTGGCCAGCCTCGCCGCCGAACTGCTGTAGGCGCCGTCCACTGGCGGGACCGGTCGGCCAGCGAGCCGCCGCCGACCGGTGACGCCCTCCTCGGTGACTCCCCGGCCAGCGCTGCTCAACCCGGTGCTGCTCAGCCCGTGCTGCTCAGCCCGTGCTGATCAACCCGGTGCGCCCTGCCCAGGCGGTCCGCAGCCCATCGCGTCGGTCAATGGCAGCCATCGACAGGTTGCATCGGAAAGTCCCTTGACTTCGCCCGGCGATCATTTAGCATGAAGTCATCGGGAGTTAGTGATAAAAGCCCGCTCAGAGGAGAACATGGCATGGCCACCCTGCAGGTAGTCGGAATTCCCGCCCCGACCGGCGACACCTCGTGGATGGAAGAAGGTGTCTGCAAGGGGCAGACCCACCTCTTCTTCCCGCCCCGGGCCGAGCGCCCCCAGGCCCGTGAGCGCCGTGAGGCCAAGGCCCGCAAGCTGTGCGGCACCTGCCCGGTGATCGACGAGTGCCGCACGTTCGCCCGCACCAACCACGAATACGGCTTCTGGGCCGGTGAGAGCGAGGAGGACCGCCACCTCGCTGGCTTCACCGTGTCGGCACCGATCGGTGTCCGCGCCCGAGCCATGCGCGCCTGAGCGCCGCCGAACAGGCACGGTCGGGAACCTTCCCGACCGACGCTGGCCCAGCGGCAGGATGGATGACCCCCCACTCCATCCCCGCTGGGCCGCGTCGCACGCCTGTCGTAGGGTGCCGGCGTGGATGAAAGCCTCTCCCGAGAGCGATTCGCCGTCGTCGATGTCGAGACCTCGGGCCTCGACCCAGCACGACACCGGATCCTGCAGATCGGCGTGGTCGTCGTCGACGCCGACGGGCGGATCCTCGATCGGTGGTCAACCCTCGTCCGCCCCGACCTGATCCCGTGGCGGTCGACCGGGCCGACCGATGTGCACGGCATCCACCGTCGTGCTCTGTGGAGGGCGCCGCGGACCGCCACTGCGATCACCGACCTCGCCCGCCGGCTCGAATCGGCCCGCGTCGTCGCGCACAATGCTCCATTCGATCTCGCCTTCCTCACCGCCGAGGCCGAGCGATCGGGCGTCAGGCTTCCCCTCCACTCGCCGATCTGCACGCTGCGCCTGTCGAGGGCGCTCGATCCGAGTCGGCGCCTCTCGCACCGACTGGCCGACGTCTGCGCCCGCTACGGCGTCAGCCTCGTGAACGCCCACGACGCACTCGCCGATGCCGAGGCCGCAGCGGCCGTGCTCCCGCACCTGCTGCGAGCGCACGGAATCGCCAGCGCCGGTCAGCTGGCGTCGCTGCCGCCTGCCTCGTAGACGGCAAGCAGGCGGCGTGCCGCCTCAGTGCCCACGTCGGTCAGTTCGGGCGGCGACACCACACGCGCCGTTGGCCCGAGGCGCAGCATCAGCTCGGCCAACCACTCCCGGGTGGCGACCGTGAGATCGACGCTCCAGCCCTCACCACGCTGCTCGGCGCGGCGGAACGGATATCGCTCGACAACCCAGCCACCGGTTCGATCGACCTCGATCGTGGCGACAGGAAGGTCGTCGTCGAGGAACCACTCGTCCGACTCGGGCACCTTGACCTCGCGCGGATCGTCGAAGATTCCCGTGCGCTCGCACATGTCGATCCGGTCGATACGGAAGATCCGCTCCTCGCCCGACCGGTGGTCGTCTCCCTTCACGTACCAGTTGCCGCGATCGGTGAACAGCACATACGGAGTGATGTCCCGTTCGCTGCGCGCATTGCCTTGCGTCCAGTAGCCGATGTGCAGGCGCTCGCAGCGCCGGATCGCCTCGGTGATCACGGCAGTCGCCGGCGGCGGCTCGTCGTCGACGATGACGCCGTCGTCACCGAGCACTGCCCTCAGTTTGTCGAGCGCTCGGCCCAGCGCACCGCCACGGTCGGCGCCTGGAATCTGCATCGCCATCCGCGCCGACACAAGCACCTGGAATCCCTCGATCGCAGTGAGCTGCAGCGGGCGGGTGAACACTCGCGGCACATCGCAGCACACGTAGTCATCGTCGAAGTACACGTCGATGAGCTCGTCCTGGAATGGGGGGAGTCCGCACAGTGCCGCCAGCGTGAGGTCGCCGACGAGCTCGTCGACGGAGAGGTCGAACTGCAACGCCATCTCGTCGATCCGCACCCGTCCGCGCTCGGCGAGCCACGGCAGCATCACGAGGAGCCCGCGTAGCCGCTCGGCGGCGGGCCGGGGCCCGCGTCGAACGCTCATGACCTGCCCGCCATCGCCCGCAGCCATTCGACGAACTCGGCGCGCACGTCCGGCGGACCGAGTACCTCGGCATCGGCGCCCCAGCCGAGCAGCCACGAACGGAAAGCGTCGCGGTTCGCGCACGGCACCTCGACGACCAGCGAACCGTCGGGACGCCGCTCGACCACCGAGCCGAGGTCGCGCTCGTGCCCCTGGCGCACGGTGGTGACGAGCACGGTGGCCGTGGTCTCGGGTTCGTCGCCCAGCAGGCGGGCATCGGCCGGGAACGCCGTGCGGACGTCGAAGTCGGGTGGACGCTCGAATGCGCTGGCCTCGCCCATCACGACATCGCCCTCGATGCGGTCGACTCGATAGGTGCGGCGCTCGCCCCGCGTCTCGTCGAAGCCGATCACATACCAGAAACCCTCGCGCAGCAGCAGGACATATGGGTGCAGGACGCGGTCGAGGTCGCGGTAGCGGAAGCGCACCACAACCGACCTCGCAGTGGCCTCGCGGAGCACCGGCAGCGACGGAAGGTCGGGAATGTTGGCGAAGACCATCGAGGCGCCGCGCATCCCGCCCAGCTTCAGCAGCCCAAGGTTGGCATTCGAGAGGCGCGCTGCCGAGACCGCCAGCTCGAGCGCAGCCCGCTCGTCGGGCTCGAGGTCGAGATCGGCCAGCTCGAAGCGACGCCGGTCGACGGTGTACCGAGTCCGGCCGGCATCGCCGCCGCCCAGCACCTCCGACTCGATCGGCACGCCGATCTCACGGAGCTTTCGCTTGTCGCGCTCGAACATCGCACGAATCGTCTCGTCGCTGCCATCGCCGTAGAAGTCGGCGAGGTCGTTGCGGATATCGGCAAGGGTGACGCCGCGGTTCGACGACAGCAGCAGGGCCAGCAGATTCGTCATGCGCTCGAGCGAATCCGCCATCGGCTAGCGCGTCCCAGACTGGTAGTCGTAGAAGCCCCGGCCCGACTTCCGCCCGAGGAGTCCCGCCTCGACCATGCGCGACAGCAGCGGCGGCGATGCATAGAGAGGTTCCTTGAATTCGGCGTAGAGGCTGTCGGCCACCGCCATCGTCGTGTCGAGGCCGATGAGGTCGGTGAGGCGCAGCGGACCCATCGGATGGTTGCAACCCTCGACCATCCCCGTGTCGATGTCGTCGGCAGTGGCAAATCCCGACTCCATCATCCGGATGGCCGACAGCAGGTACGGAATGAGCAGGGCATTGACGACGAAGCCGGCGCGGTCTTGGCTGCGGATCACCCGCTTGCCGAGCGATCCGGCTGCGAACGACTCGGCCGCTGTCGCCGTCTCGGTCGACGTGAGCAGCGACGTGACGAGTTCGACGAGGCGGAGCACGGGAACAGGATTGAAGAAGTGAATGCCGATCACCTGCTCGGGTCGCTGCGTGGCGATGCCGAGCTTCATGATGGGAATCGAGCTCGTATTGCTTGCGAGGATTGCCGACGGGTCGACGACGTGTCGATCGAGCTCGCGGAAGACCGAGGTCTTCAGCGACTCGTCCTCGATCACCGCCTCGACCACCAGCTGGCGATCGGCAAGGTCGGCGAAGTCAGATGTCACGTGCAGACGCGACACGGCGGCATCGCGGTCGGCCTCCGAGATCTTGCCGTTGCGCACACCACGGTCGAGGCTGCCCACGATCCGGTCGCGGCCACGCTCGCAGGCTGCGGCGTCGACCTCGCGCACGATGACGTCGAGGCCGGCCCTTGCGCACACTTCGGCGATGCCCGAGCCCATGAGCCCCGCTCCCACCACGCCGACCCGTTGGATTGCCGCTGCCGTTGCCATCCCCCGAGTCTGCCCGATCGGCGGCCGGCCGGCACCGGGTGATTCGCCGATCGGTCCCGCCCTGCCCGTACCCTCCCGGCGTGGACAGCAACCCGGCGGCCGGCCGCCCAACCGGCCCTGCGGCTCGCCGCCTCGCCGTCAGGACCACTCCCGACGCACTCCGCCAGGTACGCGGCGGTCACCCATGGGTCTACGACAAGTCAATCGTGTCGGTGTCGCCCGAGGGTTCGCCGGGCGACCTTGCGGTGGTCTTCGACGACCAGCGGCGCTTCGCTGCGATCGGCCTCTGGGACCCGACGAGTCCGGTTCGGATCCGGGTGCTGCACAGCGGACGCCCGCGCCAGATCGACGGCACCTTCTGGCGCGAGCGACTGCAGGCCGCGCTCGAGCGCCGGACACCCCTCATCGCACGCGGCGACACGTCGGGCTACCGCATCGTGCATGGCGAGAACGACGGCCTGCCTGGCCTCGTCCTCGATCGCTACGAGCGCGTCGTCGTGCTGAAGGCGTACTCGGCGGCGTGGATGCCGCATCTCGCCGACGTGGTGTCCGCTGTCGACGAACTGCTGCATCCCGAATCGGTCGTGCTGCGACTGGCCCGGTCGATTCCCGAGCGGCACCTTCACGGCTTCGCCGACGGCGATGCCCTGCTCGGCACCCACCCCGATGGACCAGTGCCCTTCACCGAGCTCGGCCTGTGGTTCGAAGCCGACGTGGTCGCCGGCCAGAAGACAGGGCACTTCCTCGACCAGCGCGACAACCGGGCTCTCGTCGCCTCACTCGCCGGCGGACGACGGGTGCTCGATGTCTTCGCCAGCACGGGCGGCTTCACCGTGCACGCTGCCGCTGGCGGCGCAGCCGAGATCGTCTCGGTCGACCTCAGCGCGCCGACCCTCGCCGTCGCCGAGCGCAACCTCGCCCGCAGCCGACACCTTCCCGCTGTCGCGTCCTGCGTGCACCGATCGGTGGCAGGCGATGCCTTTGCGGTCCTCCGCCAGTTTCGCGCCGACCGCGAGCAGTTCGACATCGTCGTCGTCGACCCACCGTCGTTCGCATCCCGGGCGTCGCAGGTCGAAGGCGCGCTGCGCGCCTACTCGACGCTCACGTCGCTCGCCCTCGACGTGCTCCGACCGGGCGGCATCCTCGTGCAGTGCTCGTGCACGGCCCGGGTCGACGTTGGCCAGCTCGAGCGATCGATGCTTCGCGCCGCCGACGCAGCGGGCCGCCAGATGCGGATCACGGCGCGGACCGGCCACCCGCTCGACCATCCGGTCGGATTCGCAGAGGGCGCATACCTGAAGGCCGTCATCGCCCGGATGGGGTGACCGTCGCCGAGCGCGGTCAGCGGGCGCGCTGCGACCGGTACCAGTCGATAAGCGACGCTGTCGACGCGTCGTGGGATCCGACGCTGCCCCCCGTCAGCTCGGGCACGATGCGGGTGGCCAGTGCCTTGCCGAGTTCGACTCCCCACTGGTCGAAGCTGTTCAGGCCCCACACCACGCCCTGGACGAACACGATGTGCTCGTAGAGGGCGATGAGCTGGCCGAGTACCGACGGGGTGAGCTGCGGAGCAAGGATCGTGGTGCTCGGACGGTTCCCGGCGAACACACGGTGAGGCCGCTGATGCTCCGGCACGCCCTCGGCCGTCACCTCATCGAGTGTCTTCCCGAACGCCAGTGCCTCGCCCTGGGCGAACAGATTCGCCATGAGCAGGTCGTGCTGTTCGAGCATGCCGTGGTGAGGCCGGCAGAACCCGATGAAGTCGACCGGCACGAGTCGAGTGCCCTGGTGCAGCAGCTGGAAGAAGGCGTGCTGGCCATTCGTTCCCGGCTCGCCCCACACCACCGGCCCGGTGGCGACGCTCACGGGCGCGCCGTCAGCGGCGACCGACTTGCCATTGCTCTCCATGTCGAGTTGCTGCAGGTAGGCGGGAAACCGCCGTAGCTCGTGTGAGTACGGCAGCACCGCCTTTGTCTCGGCGCCGAGCACGTTGTGGTACCAGATCCCGAGCATGGCGAGGATCACGGGGGCGTTGCCGGCGAGCGGCGCAGTGCGAAAGTGCTCGTCGATGGCTCGGAAGCCGCCGAGGAACGACGCGAAGGCGTCGGGGCCGATCGCGATCATCAGCGACAGGCCGATGGCGGAATCCACCGAGTAGCGCCCGCCGACCCAGTCCCAGAACTCGAACATGTTGCCGCCGTGTTCGTTGTCGAGTTCGATGCCGAATGCGGCAGCCGCCTCCGCATTGGTGCTCACGGCGGCGAAGTGCCGGGCAACCGCGGCGTCGCCGAGTCGTGCTGTCAGCCAGCGCCGCGCCTCGTGCGCGTTCGCGATGGTCTCGACAGTGGTGAACGTCTTGGAGCTGACGACCACGAGCGTCGTCTCCGGATCGAGACCTGCGAGCGCACCGTGCAGGTCGGCCCCGTCGACGTTGCTGACGAATCGCGCCGACAGCCGGGGATGGCGGAAGGCGTCGAGGGCGACGACGGCCATCGCCGGTCCGAGATCGCTCCCGCCGATGCCGATGTTGACGACCGTCTCGATGGCCCGGCCGGTGGCGCCGGTCCAGGTTCCGTCGCGGACAGCCGTGGCGAAGGACGCCATCCGGTCGAGCACTGCGTGCACCGCCGGCACGACATCGATGCCGTCGACCACGACAGACTCGCTGCGCGGCGCTCGCAGCGCGGTGTGGAGCACCGCCCGGCCCTCGGTGGCGTTGATCCGCTCGCCGCCGAACATCGCCGCCCGCCGGGCCTCGACCTTCGCTGCAGCCGCCACGGCGAGCAGTCGTTCGACGATCCCATCGTCGATGCAGTGCTTCGACCAGTCGATCCGCAGGTCGCCCGCCGTGGTGCAGTACCTGCGTGCCCGCCCGGGATCCGTATCGAAGAGTGCGCGCAGGTGCGCTGGGCGGGGGGCGTCGATCATGGCCTGCCATTCGGGCGTCGACGCGATGTCCACGGCACGACAGTACCGAGCAGCGCACCTCAGATGGCCGACGCCTGTCCCGTAGGCTCCGGCACGTGTCCGCCGTCCGTCTCTCTGCCCCTGGCCTCGCAGCGCTGCGGGCCCGTATCGAGCGCGAGCTCGGCGCCGGCCTCATCACCGCCGGTCAGTTCGCCATCGCCCACCACGGCGGGGTGCTCGAATTCCAGTCGTTCGGCGATGCCGATGACGGCTCGCGATTCTTCATCTTCTCGGCCACCAAGACGCTGACGGCCGCAGCCCTGCTGGCACACCTCGCCGATGGCACGGTGGGCCTCACCCATCCCGTGCGCGAGTACGTGCCCGAGTTCGCGTCCAACGGACTGCACGACTGCACGGTGCTGCAGTTGCTCACGATGCAGGGCGGCTTCCCCCAGGCAGGGATGAGCCGCAGGCTGTGGGGCACCCGCGAAGGGCGCAGACAGCAGTTCGCCGAGTGGCGGCCCGAGTACCGACCGGGAATGCGAACCGAGTATCACCCCGCGAGCGCGCACTGGGTGATTGCAGAGATCATCGAGGCGGTCGGCGGGCGGCCGTATCCAGACCTCATCCACGATCGGGTGGTGGCGCCTGCAGGAGCGTCACCCCTTCTCGGTGAAGCGGCTGCCACCGGGCGCCCTCCCACCGTCGTCAGGTCGATTGGCACCTATCCACCCGACCGGTCGCTGCTGGTCGCCGAGTATGGCCGCGACGACTTGGTGCCCGAGGCGGTCATCAGCCACGACGCCGTGCTGGGAATGAATGATCCCCGGTCGTGGGGCGTGGCGATCCCGGGCGGGGGCGGCATCACCACGGCCCACGATCTCGCGCTCGTCTACCAGCACCTACTCCACAACAACGGCGGAGCGCTTCCCGACGACTGGCTCGCCGATGCGACGGGCACCATCCGCAACGCGTCCGTCAGCGTGAGCGACAGGGTGCCCGCCAACCGGACGCTGATCGCGTACGTCAGCGGCAGCGACGGCTTTCACGACCACCGGTGGATGCCGGCTGCACCCCGCGCCTTCGGCCACGCCGGCATGGGCGGTCAGCTGGCGTGGGCCGATCCCGAATCCGGCATCAGCTTCGCCTTCGTGCACGACACGCTGAACGCCGACCCGCGCATCGAGTTCCGCCGGGCGCGCGACCTGCACCGGCTCGTGCTCGAGGCGATCGGGGCCTGACAGCGGTGGCCACGCCCGATCCCCAGCGCCACCGTGCCGGCGTCATCACCGGTGTC
>JBJOMQ010000051.1:0-13620 GCA_046052275.1 Actinomycetota bacterium
CCGATCATCGTGGTGTTCGGGGACAGGTTCCCGATGATCACCGCCCACAAGGTGCTCGCCGCGTACTCCTGCTTCGCCCCGCGTGTCATCACCGGCCAGTTCGACCCCACGCGCCACCGTGCGGTGTGGCCCTCCACCGGCAACTACGCCCGCGGCGGCATCGCCATCAGCCGCATCATGGCCTCACGCGGCGTTGCCATCCTCCCGGCCGGCATGAGCAAGGAGCGCTTCGACTGGCTCGACCGCTGGTGCGAGAACCCGGCCGACGACGTCATCCGCACCGTCGGCACGGAGAGCAACGTCAAGGAGATCTACGACGCGTGCAACGCGCTGGCGAAGGATCCCGGCAACTTCATCCTCAACCAGTTCTGCGAGTTCGGAAACCACCTCGGCCACTTCGAGGTCACCGGCCGCGCGCTCGGGCACGTGTTCGAGCATGTGCGCCGCTCGTCGGGCCGCGACCTCAGGCTCGCAGCGTTCACCAGTGCAACCGGCTCTGCCGGCACCATCGCAGCCGGCGACCGCCTGAAGCGCGACTTCGGCACCAGCATCGTTGCCGTCGAGGCACTCGAGTGCCCGACGATGTTCGAGAACGGCTTCGGCGAGCACAACATCCAGGGCATCGGCGACAAGCACATCCCTCTCATCCACAACGTCATGAACACCGACGTCGTCGTCGCGGTCAGCGACCGCGCCACCGACCACCTCTATGCGATGTTCAGCAGCCCCGATGGACTCGGGCACCTTGCCGACCGGCGCGGCGTGCCGCAGGCGGTGCTGGCCACGCTCGAGCACTTCGGACTGTCAGCCATCTGCAACGTGCTCGCGGCGATCTCCACCGCCAAGACACTCGGCCTCGGCGCAGACGACGCCATCATCACCGTCGCCACCGATGGCGCAGCGCTGTATCCCAGCGAGTACGACAAGATCACGTCTCGCGACTTCGGCGGCGGGTTCACCAACCTCGACGCTGCCCAGGTGTGGGGCGAGCACCTGGCCAATGTCACCACGGCGCACACGCTGCAGCTCACCGAGCGCGAGCGCAACCGCATCTTCAACCTCGGCTACTACACCTGGGTCGAGCAGCAGGGCACCCCGTTCGAGCTGTTCGAGGAGCGCCGTCACCAGTCGTTCTGGGAGGGGCTGCGCCGCTACGTGCCGGTGTGGGACGAGATGATCCGCGAGTTCAACTCCCGCGTCGCTGCGTGAGCACCGCCTCGCCCGCCATCAGCCCGCCCGTCACTGGGTGGCGCTGCGCGGTGTGCGGTGCCACGTCTCCCGTTGCCGACGCGCTCACGTGGCGGTGCCCGTCCGCTGCCGACGGTGGCCGCCATGCCCCGCGCCTCGTGCAGGGAATCGCCCCGCTCCGCCAGTCGCCCGATCCCAATCCGTTCGTGGCATTCCGTCCCTACCTGGCGTGGGATGCATTTGCTGCAGCACGGGGACTGTCGCCCGACGAGCGCACCGAGATCGTGAAGGCGCTCGATGCGCAGGTGGCGGCCGTCGCCGGCACCGGGTTCAGGTGGACGCCCTTCGAGCGCAACGACGGCCTCAGCGACGCACTCGGGTTCGCGCCCGACGGCGGCGTGTGGGTGAAGGACGAGACGGCCCACGTTGCAGGCAGCCACAAGGCGCGGCACCTCTTCTCGATCCTGCTGCACCTCGTCACGCTCGAGCGCCTCGGCGAGGCGCCATGGCCCGATGCCGGCAGCCGCCGCCGCCTCGCGATCGCGTCGTGCGGCAATGCCGCCATCGCCGCTGCCACGCTCGCTGCCGCCGTCGACTGGCCCATCGACGTGTTCGTGCCGCCGACGGCCGGTGCCGCAGTACTCGAGCGACTCGACGCACTCGGTGCCACCGTCGTCACCTGTCCGCGCGTCGAGTCCGATCCGCCCGGCGACCCGTGCGTGCTGCGCTTCCGCGACGCCGTCGCCGCCGGCAGCGTGCCGTTCGGCGTGCAGGGCACCGAGAACGCATGGTGCCTCGACGGCGGCCGCACGATCGGCTGGGAGATGGCACGGCAGATGAAGGACGGATCCGGCCCGCCGCTCGACCGGGTCTTCGTGCAGGTGGGCGGCGGCGCCTTCGCTGCGTGCCTCGCCGCCGGCTTCAAGATGGGCGGCATCATGCCTCGGCTCCACGCAGTGCAGACCGCGGCATGCGCACCGCTCGAGCGGGCGTGGCGGCGGGCCGAGTCGTTCGGCGGTGCCCGCGCTGCAGCATCGCACTGGGACGACTGCATGTGGCCGTGGGAGCACGTGGGCACCACGGCTGCCGACGGGATCCTCGACGACGAGACCTACGACTGGCTGCCGCTGCTCGAGGCAATGGAGGACGGCAATGGCTCGCCCATCGTGGTGGGCGAAGACCTCGTGCTCGAGGCAAACCGGCGGGCGCTCGGCGATGCCGGCATCGACGCCAGCCCTACCGGCTCAGCCGGCCTCGCCGGCCTGCTCGCGATCCGCAGCGAGATCGACGACGACGAGCGCGTCGCCGTGGTGCTCAGCGGCGTGCGCCGCTGAGGGCTGGCAGGATGCGGGCATGACCGCATCCCGCCCGAACGTGCTGGTCGTGATGTACGACCAGCTGAATCCCCGCTTTCTCGGCTGCTACGGCAGTGCCGTTGCGAAGTCGCCCGCAATCGACCGCCTCGCTGCCGACGGCGTGGTGTTCGACGCTGCGTACACCAACAGCCCGCTCTGCACACCCGCCCGGTACTGCATGATGACCGGCCAGCTTCCCTCCGCCACACGCGGCTACGACAACGCCGCCTATCTCGCCAGCACCATCCCGACGTTCGCCCACTACATGCGCGCCGCCGGATATCGCACGGTGCTGAGCGGGAAGATGCACTTCGTCGGCCCCGACCAGTTACACGGATTCGAGGAGCGCCGGACCACCGACATCTATCCGGCCGACTTCGGATGGACGCCCGACTGGCGAGCGCCCGACGAGCGCATCGACTGGTGGTACCACAACATGGACAGCGTCACCGGTGCCGGCATCGCCGAGGTCACCAACCAGCTGCTGTTCGACGATGAGGTCGGCCACCATGCGCAGCGGGCGCTGCACGACCTCGCAAGGAGTGCCGACGGCGCGCCGTGGCTCCTCGTCGCCAGCTTCACCCACCCGCACGACCCCTACGTCACCCGCCGCCAGTTCTGGGACCGATACGAGGGCGCTGACATCCCGCTGCCCGACGTGGCGGCAGCCGACGTCGACGACGACCCGCATACCCTCAGGCTGCGCGGCGTGTCGGCGATGGAGCGAAGCGCAGTCACCGACGACCACGTGCGCGCTGCCCGGCGCGCCTACCTCGGCAACATCTCGTACGTCGATGACTGGACAGGACGCCTCGTGTCGTCACTCGAGTCGCTCGGCCTCGCCGACAGCACGGTGGTGGTGCTGCTCGCCGACCACGGCGACATGATGGGCGAACGAGGCCTCTGGTACAAGATGAGCTTCTTCGAGGATGCGTGCCGCATCCCGCTCGTTGTGCATGCGCCGTCGCGATTCGCTCCGAGGCGTGTGAGCGCACCGGTGTCGCTCGTCGACGTGCTGCCCACCCTCTGCGGGCTCGCCGGCCTCGACGACAGCGACGCAGTGATGCCCCTCGCCGGCCGATCGCTGATGCCGCTGTGCGCAGGCGACGAGCCGCAGACGGGCTCGCATCGCGAGGTGATCGGCGAGTACATGGCCGAGGGTGCAGTCGCCCCCATCGTGATGATCCGCCGCGGGAACCTGAAGTTCGTTCACTGCGCCGCCGACCCCGACCAGCTGTACGACCTCAACGCCGACCCGCACGAGCGAGTCAACCTGGCGCTCGACCCTCGCCACGCCGACACGGTCGACGAGCTGCGTGCCGAGGTGGGGCAGCGGTGGGACCTCGCGGCGCTGCGCGACGACGTGCTCGCCGACCAGGCTCGCAGGCGGCTCGTGTCGGCGGCGCTGCGCACCGGCCGGTTCACGCCGTGGGACTACACGCCGTCGCGCGACGGCGCATCCGAGTACATGCGCAACCACCTCGACCTCAACGATGTCGAGCGAGGAGCCCGCTGGCCTCGCTGACCGGCCTCAGCCCGCAGCCACCTCGTGGAGCCGCCCGTCGGCGACGTCGTACACGAATCCGCGGATGTGGTGCTTGTGGCGCACGAACGGGCTGTGCCGCAGGCGGTTCATGCTCTGGAGCACATCGGCGAACGGATCGGCAAACGACTCGAGCGCCCACCAGGGCTTGATCCCGACCTCGGCCTCGAGTTCGGCCTTGAACGCCTCGTCGGTGACGGTCTGCAGCCCGCAATTGGTGTGGTGGATGAGGATGATCTCCTGCGTGCCGAGGAGCCGCTGCGACACCACCAGCGAACGGATCACGTCGTCGGTAACCACGCCGCCCGCATTGCGGATGACATGGGCGTCGCCATGGGCGAGGCCCAGCATCTGGAAGATGTCCATCCGGCTGTCCATGCACGCCACGATCGCCAGCCGGCGACGCGGCCGCAGCGAGAGGTCGTGGTCGGCGAACTGGTCGACGTGGCGCTGGTTGTGCGCCAGCAGTTCGTCGGCATTCGGTTCGAAGGGTTCGTCAGGCACGCATCTCCCACGGTGCGGGACGCCACCCGTCTGGGGCAGCGGTCGTCGGGCGCCGACGGTAGCGTGTCGTGCCATGACCCCTAGCGATCGCCCGATGGCTCTCGACGCCGGCTCCGACCCCCGCCTCGACGTCTTCACCCGCCTGCTGAAGAACCGGGTGGTCATGCTGGGCACCGATGTCAACGACGACATCGCCAACCAGATCTGCGCCCAGCTGCTGTACCTCGAGGGCGAGGATCCCAACGCCGACATCTGGCTCTACATCAACAGCCCCGGTGGATCGGTGACAGCCGGGATGGCCATCTACGACACGATGCAGTTCGTCAGCTGCGACGTGGCAACCGTGTGCATGGGCATGGCGGCCAGCATGGGCCAGTTCCTCCTCACGGCTGGCGCCCAGGGCAAGCGCTACACGCTGCCCAACGCGCGGATCATGATGCACCAGCCGCTCGCCGGGCTCCGCGGCCAGGCCACCGACATCGCCATCCAGGCCGAGCAGCTCGCATACACCAAGCGGCGCATGGCTGAGCTCATTGCTCAGCACTCCGGCCAGACACTCGAGAAGATCCAGGCCGACAGCGAGCGCGACCGCTGGTTCACCGCCGACGAGGCGAAGGCCTACGGGCTCGTCGACAAGGTGATCGTGCGCCGCGGCGAGATCCTCTAGCCGTCGCGACGGCCTCGTTCACGGGGCCGATGTGGCCGTGGGGTCGGTCGACGGTGGCGTCGGCGGAACCTGCAGCGGTGTCGTCGTCAGCGGCGGTGTCGGCCCGATGATGGCGTTGCAGAGCCGATACGTGTAGTCGATCACCCGGTCTGCTGCGGGCTCGGCGCGCCGCAATGCGTCGGCGGCAGCCTCGAGTTCGCCGGCATCGCCGGGACTCACCTCGACGGCCTGCTCCATCGCAGCCAGCACGATCCGCCACTCCGACTCGACGGCGAGCGGTGCTGCGTTGGCCACGTCGCGCCATGCAGCGAGGACGCGCTCGACCGCCACGGCATCGGCGAACCCGGTGGAATTGAGGGCGAGGATGTTGTCGCCGACGGCGGTGCAGTAGGCGGTCTCGCTGCGCTCAGGTTCGTCAGCGCATGCGCCGGCGGTGGCGAGCGCTGCCACTGCCAGCGCGAGGACGGCGATCCGCTGCGTCCGTGCACTCATGCGCTGGAGTCTCTCAGGTGCGCCGCGCCGGTCGCGGTCATCGCCGGTATGGTGCGCCTCGCCGTCGGGGAGCCGTGTCCGTTCCCTCCGCTGCAGAGCGTCCTGTGCCCTCGGGCCGGACCGCGAACACGGAGGTGGAAATGCTCGCATCAGTCAGGTCGGCGACGCTGTTCGGCGTCGAGGGGCGGCCGGTAGTGGTCGAGGTGCATGTCGCAACGGGGCTGCCCTCGTTCCAGGTCGTCGGCCTCCCCGATGAGGCGTGCCGCGAATCGCGCGACCGCGTGCGCGCCGCCGTGCTGTCGAGCGGACTCACGTGGCCGCAGGCGCGGATCACCGTCAACCTTGCTCCGAGCGGTCGCCGCAAGGGCGGCTCCGGACTCGACCTCGCCATCGCCGTGGGCGTGCTCGCGGCCGACGGACAGGTCCGCGACGACCTCGTCGACGACCACGGGTTCCTCGGCGAGCTCGGACTCGACGGCACCGTGCGCAGCACCTCGGGCGTGGCACCGATGGTGGCCGCACTGGTGGGCGACACCGAGTGGTGCCGGCCGGTGGTGGCGGCGGGCGGCTACCGAGAGGCAAGCGGCGTCGCTGGCGACCGAGTACGCGTGGTTCGCACGCTGCGCGACGTGGTCGACGCCCTGAATGCCGAGGCGCCGTGGCCCAGTCCGCCTGACGACAGCCCGCTCGACCCTCCGGATCCGCAGCCCGACCTCGCCGACGTGCGCGGCCAGCCGATGGCGCGCCTGGCCCTCGAGGTCGCCGCAGCCGGCGGACACCACATGCTGCTCGTCGGGTCGCCCGGGTCTGGCAAGACCATGCTCGCCGCTCGCCTTCCGGGCCTGCTGCCGGCGCTGTCGGTCCCGGAGGCCGTCGAGACGACGATGGTGCACTCGGCGGCCGGCATCCGCCTGCCACCCGGCGGTCTCGTGCGCCGGCCCCCGTTCAGGGCACCGCATCACAGCAGCACGATGGTCTCGCTGGTCGGCGGTGGCACCGCTGCGCTGCGGCCGGGTGAGGTGAGCATCGCCACGAATGGCGTGCTGTTCCTCGACGAGCTCGGCGAGTTCTCGCCCGTGGTGCTCGACGCACTCCGCCAGCCGCTCGAGGAGGGTGTCATCCGCGTCGCCCGGGCCCAGGTGCACGCCACCATGCCGGCACGGTTCCTGCTCATCGCCGCCACCAATCCGTGTCCGTGCGGGGGAGGGCCGCCCGGCTCCTGCGAGTGCGATGAGTCGGCGCGGCTGCGCTACCTGCGCCGGCTCTCTGGCCCGTTGCTCGACCGCTTCGACCTGCGCGTCGCCGTCTCGCGGCCGGAGGTCGACGACCTGCTCGCGAGCGGCGGCGGCGAGCCGACTGCCGTGGTCGCCCAGCGCGTGTTCGCTGCTCGCCAGCGGTCGCAGGAGCGCATCGGAATGTCGACTGCCGCGATGCCGGGCGCGCGGCTCGACGAACTCGCACCGCTCTGCGCGTCCGCACGCGACCTGCTGCGACGCGAACTCGAGCACGGACGCCTGTCGGGTCGTGGCTACCACCGCGTACGGCGCGTCGCGCGCACGATCGCCGACCTGCACGAGGCGGGCGACACCATCGGCGACGACCACGTCGCGCTGGCACTGGGTATGCGGGTGCGCATCGGCCTGCGGAGGGCGTCATGACGGCGGCACTGCCCGACGCTGCGTACGCCGCAGCCCTCGCTGGGTTCGAGTCGATGACCGTGCACCGCCTGGCAGCACTGCTGCGACATCGCACGCCCGCCGAGGCCTGGGAGGTGGCGGCAGGGCATGCTCCTGCCGAGGGACTCGTGGCCACCGTGCTGGCCGACGACACGGTGCGGTCGGCGTGGCGGCGCAGCGCGTCGTCGCGGCCGCCCGATGAGGTCTGGGCGAACCTGTGCGATCTCGGCATCGACGTCCTTGTTGCCGCCGATGCGCGGTACCCCGGGATCCTGCTCACCGACCCGCTGCCGCCGCCGGTGCTGTTCGCTCGCGGCGACGTGGCGCTGCTCGGGGGCCGGCGGGTCGGCATCGTCGGCACGCGCAACGCCACCCACGCCGGCCGCACCGCAGCGCGCCGGCTGGCGGCCGACCTCGCTGCATCCGGCGTGCACGTGGTGTCGGGCCTCGCCCGCGGCATCGACGGGGCAGCGCACGCTGCCGTGGTCGCGGGCGAGGCGCCGGGCCGCCCGATCGCGGTCGTCGGTTCCGGTCCCGACGTCGTGTACCCCGCCGAGCACCGCGAGCTATGGGAGGCAGTGTGCAACTGCGGGCTGCTGCTCACCGAGGCGCCGCCCGGTGCCGCGCCGCTCGCGCACCGGTTCCCGCTCCGCAACCGGTTGATCGCCGCGCTGTCCGAGGTGCTCGTCGTCGTCGAGTCGCGGCGGACCGGAGGTTCGCTCATCACCGCCTCGGCCGCACTCGAGCGTGGCGTCCCGCTCATGGCGGTGCCCGGCCTGCCGTCCACCCGCGCCGCCGAGGGAACGAACGAGCTGCTGCGCGACGGGGCCGCGCCGGTACTCGATGCCGGCGACGTGCTCGCAGTGCTGGCCATCGAGCACCGCCGGGCAGCCCATGCCCCCGAACTCCGGGCGCGTCCGCGGCCGGACGACATCGACGTCTACGACGCCCTCGGTGCCCAGCCGCGCACCGTCGATGGCGTGGCGCTGGCATGCGGCCTGTCCCTCGTCGAGGCCGCCATGCGGCTCGCCCGGCTCGAGCAGGCGGGGTGGATCGGCGGCACTGACGGGTGGTTCGAGCGGATCGGTGCGCCGCTTCGATGACCCGGGGCGAATACCCTAGGAGTCCATGTCTGATGGCCCGGTTCCCCCGACGTCGGCCGTCGACGAGTCAGCCTGGCATCTCGAGGCGTTCAGGGCGGCGCTCACGCACTCGTCGGAGAACACCGTCGCGGCCTATCGTCGCGACGTGCACGGCTTCATCGAGTGGGCAGGCAACCTCGGAGTGCAGCGGCCGGAGGCCGTCGACAAGTTCCTGCTCCGCCGCTACGTGGGCTGGCTCACCACCGAGGGCTTCGCCCGGCGAAGCATCTCCCGCAAGGTCTCGTCGCTGCGCCGCTACTTCGGGTTCCTGCGGCGCGACGGCGTACTCGCTACCGACCCGTCGACGTCGCTGCGGGCACCCGCCGGCGAGTCGCGGCTGCCCCGCGTCCTCGATCACGACGACCTCGACACGCTGCTCGACGGCGACGTGCCAGACGACGAGCCGGTGTGGCGCCGCCGGCGCGACGATGCCGTGCTCGAGGTGCTCTACGGGGCCGGGCTGCGCGTGGGCGAACTGTGCTCGCTCGATGTCGACTCCGTCGACCTCGGCGCCGGCGCACTGTCGGTGTGGGGGAAGGGCTCCAAGCAGCGGCGGGTGCCACTCGGGATTCCCGCGGTCGATGCGCTGCGCGCGTGGCTCGACCTCCGCCCCGAGGTGGTGGCGCCATCGGCCGGTGCGGCGTTGTTCGGCAACGAACGCGGCCGGCGACTCGGCCCCCGCGACGTGCGGCGCATCCTCGACCGCAGGTCTCCCACGCCGACGCACCCGCACGCCCTACGGCACACCTACGCCACGCACCTGCTCGACGGCGGCGCCGACCTCCGCGCCGTGCAGGAACTGCTGGGCCACGCCGACGTGGCCACCACCCAGCGGTACACCCACATCAGCAACCACCGCCTCCGCGAGGCCTACGTCGAGGCACACCCACGGGCATGAGACGCGACGTCGACATCGAGCACGTCTGGCAGCGCTGGTTCGACAACCGCGACTCCCGCGCCCGCGAGCAGCTCATCGTGCACTACTCGCCGCTCGTCAAGTTCGTTGCGGGCCGTGTCGGTGCCGGGCTCCCGAGCAGCGTCGATCCCGGCGATCTCGTGAGCGCTGGGGTATTCGGACTCATCGACGCCGTCGAGCGATTCGACCCCGAGCGAGGCGTGAAATTCGAGACCTTTGCAGTGCCGCGCATCAAGGGCGCAGTATTCGACGGCCTCCGGGCGCTCGACTGGGTACCGCGATCGGTGCGCAGCAAGGCACGCGAGGTCGAGGGCGCGATCGCCTCGCTCGAGGGCAAGCTCGGCCGGGCCCCGTCCGAGGAGGAGATCGCCGATCACTTGCGCCTGAGCGACGGCGAGTTCCAGAAGTGGATGGCGTCGATCTCGTCGACCACCGTCGGCCCGCTCGACCGGGCGCTGGCGGCAGGAGCCGAGCCTCGGGCGCTCAGCGGCGCCACGCCCGACTCGCCGGCAGCGATCGTCGAGGACGACGAGGTGCGCCGACTCGTCAAGGCCGAGGTACGCCGACTGCCCCAGCGCGAACAGTTGGTGATGACGATGTACTACGACGAGGGGCTCACGCTGGCCGAGATCGGGATGGTGCTCGGCGTCACCGAGAGCCGCGTGTCGCAGATCCACACCAAGGCGGTGCTGCACCTGCGCGCCCGGCTGTCGGCCAGCGGCGTCGCCTGACTCCGGCGTCGCGGATCGCGACGCTCGTGGCCGCGGTGGTGGCCATTGCGCTTGGCCTCGGTGCCGATCGTGCCGCTGCAGCCTGGATCGGCGATGTGCCGTGCCTTGTGATCCCGGTTGCCGGTGACATCGTCGAACGCTTCGTCGAGCCGCCGTGCCCGTACTGTGCGGGCCGGCGGGGCATCGTCATCCGCACGGGAAGGGGCGTTCCAGTGGGCGCTGCGGCGCCCGGCACGGTGTCGTTTGCCGGGGCAGTGGCCGGAACGCTGTACGTCGTGGTCGCCCATGGCGGGGGGTGGCGCACCACGTACGGCGGCCTTGCGTCGATCAGGGTGCGGGCTGGCGAGCGGGTCGCCGTGCTCGAGACGGTGGGCATCAGTGCTGGCCGTGTGCACCTCGGTGTGCGCCAGGGCGGCGACTACGTCGACCCTCTGCCGCTGTTGGGGCGGCCGGCCGTCCGGGCGAGGCTCGTGCCCGCCGACGGCCGGGCGGCCAGGGCCTCGGCAGGGGACACCCGGCGGAGGGGCTGCCCGTCATCACCCGCCGGGGTGCCTCGGGGTGCGGCGGGTGCCGCCCGCAGATAGCATCGCCAACGGCCTGTCGACCGGCGGGCCGCACCCATCAACACGGATCCGCCTGCCTGCGGTCGCCTCGGCGCCTTGGCAGATCCGCCGCCAACCGCAGGAGAGGAGCACCACCATGGCTGTCGTCACGATGCGCCAGATGCTGGAAGCGGGCGTGCACTTCGGGCACCAGACCCGCAAGTGGAACCCGAAGATGCGCCGATTCATCTTCGGCGAGCGCAACGGCATCTACATCATCGACCTCGACCAGACGCTCACGCGCGTCGAGTCGGCCTACCACTTCGTCCGCGACCTCGCTGCCAAGGGCGGCACGGTGCTGTTCATCGGCACCAAGAAGCAGGCGCAGGACCCCGTTCGCAGCTATGCCGAGAAGTGCAACATGCCGTTCGTCAACGAGCGCTGGCTCGGCGGCATGCTCACCAACTTCGAGACGATCTCCAAGCGAGTCGACAAGATGAAGGAGTACGAGCGCCAGCGCGTGTCCGGCGAGTTCGAGGCAATGCCCAAGAAGGAGGCGCTGCTGTACTCGCGTGAACTCGAGAAGCTGCAGAAGAACCTCGGCGGCATCCGCGACCTCGCCAAGCGTCCCGACGCGATCTTCGTGCTCGACACCAAGAAAGAGCACATCGCCGTCACCGAGGCGAACAAGCTCGGCATCCCGGTGATTGCCGTCGTCGACACGAACGTCGACCCCGACGTCATCCAGTTCCCGATCCCGGGCAACGACGATGCCATCCGCGCCAACGCGCTGATGTGCCACGTCATCGCAGAGGCAGTGCTCGAGGGCCGCTTCGTGGCCGGCAAGCGCGGCGGTCAGGCTGCGGCCCCGGCGCGCACCGCCGAGGACGAGGCCGCGTTCTCGGCCGCACAGGCCGACGCCCGCCGTCAGGCCGCTGCCGCCCAGGCCGAGCGCGATGCGCGGCTCGCAGCGTCGAAGCCCGTCGTCGAGATCGAGTCCGACTCCGCCGCCGACGGGGAGGCCTGAGCCATGGCATTCAGCGCAAAGGACGTGCAGTCCCTCCGCCAGTCGACCGGCGCCGGGATGATGGACGCCAAGAAGGCCCTCGAGGCCACCGACGGCGACATGGAGGCGGCCAAGCAGTGGCTCCGCGAGAAGGGTCTCGCCGCGAGCGCCAAGCGCGATGACCGCGAGAACACGCAGGGCGTCGTCGCCCTGCACATTGCCGGCAACGTCGGCGCCATCGTGAAGCTGAAGTGCGAGACCGACTTCGTTGCCGGCAGCGACCAGTTCAAGGGCTTCGCCGACGAGCTCGCCGCACTCGTGGCAGCCAAGGGCGAGGCTGCGGTCGCCGAGCGCACCGAGAAGCTCGAAGACCTGAAGATCACGCTCAAGGAGAAGATCGAACTGGGCGACGTCGTGCGCATCGAGGCCGGTGCCGGCAGCGTGCTCGACAGCTATGTGCACATCCAGGGCGGACGCGGCGTCAACTGCGTCCTCGTCGAGATGTCCGGTGCCTCGGTCGAACTGGCCCACGATGTGGCGGTGCACATTGCCTTCGCCCGCCCGCGGTACCTGACGCGAGCCGAGGTGCCCGCCGACGTGGTCGAGCACGAGCGGGCCACGCTCGAGACGCTCAGCCGCAACGAGGGCAAGCCGGAGGCAGCGCTGCCGAAGATCGTCGAGGGCCGTCTCAACGGGTTCTTCAAGGACATCGTGTTGCTCGAGCAGCCCTACGCGAAGGACGACAAGCAGTCGGTGCAGCAGGTCATCGGATCGGCATCGATCGTCCGCTACGCGCAGGTCGAGATCGGCTGACGCGGATGTCATCGCCCCGATGGAAGCGGGTTGTCTTCAAGCCATCGGGTGAGGCACTTGCCGGTGCATCCGGCACCGGACTCGACGGCGACACCCTGATCGTCACGGCGAAGGAGATCATCGCCGCACGCGATCTCGGTGTCGACGTCGCCGTCGTGGTGGGCGGCGGCAACTTCTGGCGTGGCCGCCAGGGCGCCATGAAGGGAATGGACGCCACGCAGAGCGACCACATCGGCATGCTCGGCACGGTGATGAACGCACTCGCACTGCAGGATGCACTCGAGCGCGCCGGCCAGGACACCCGGGTGATGAGCGCCATCGAGATGCCGCGGATCGCCGAGCCCTACATCCGTCGCCGGGCGATGCGGCACCTCGAGAAGGGGCGCGTGGTCATCTTCGCGGCGGGCACCGGCAACCCGTTCTTCACCACCGACACGGCAGCGGCACTGCGGGCCGCCGAGATCGATGCCGAGGCACTGCTGAAGGGCACCCATTCGGGCGTCGACGGCGTGTACGACGCAGATCCGCGCACGGTCCCCACGGCGGCCAAATACGACGAGGTCACCTACCTCGAGGTGATGACGAAGGACCTCAAGGTGATGGACGCCACTGCCATCGCCTTCTGCCGCGACAACGCCATCCCGATCGTCGTGTTCGACATGACCGAGCCGGGCGCCCTCACCAACATCCTGCGCGGCGGCCGGGTGGGCACCATCGTCCACGGCTGAGGCCGAGGGCGCCGACCAGCCAGGCCCCGCCGCCAGCGCCCCTCCACGGGTCGCCGCCACCCGCCCGGGAGCCGGACGGCCGCCGCAGTGGGTAGATTTGCCGGGTGATCGAAGAGACCGTCGTCGAGGCCATCGAGAAGATGGAGAAGGCCGTCGAGCACGTGCAGGGCCAGTTCACGACGGTCCGCACGGGCCGTGCCACGCCGGCGCTGGTCGAGAAGCTGGCGGTCGACTACTACGGATCCCCGGTCCCGCTGCAGCAGCTTGCCGGGTTCCAGGTGCCCGAGGCCCGGCAGTTGGTGGTGAAGCCCCACGAC
>JBJOMQ010000052.1:0-18403 GCA_046052275.1 Actinomycetota bacterium
GAGATCATGTTGCCGATCTCGGTGTCGGCGGCCGAGATGCTGGCCACCTGGGCGATCTGGTCCTTCGAGTCGACCTCCTTGGCGAGGTCCTTGATGCTCTGCACGGCGGCGGCGACGCCGGCCTCGATGCCCTTCTTCAGGGTCATCGGGTTGGCGCCGGCGGCCACATTGCGCAGGCCCTCGCGAACCATGCTCCAGGCGAGGACGGTGGCGGTGGTGGTGCCGTCACCGGCGACGTCGTCAGTCTTCTTGGCGACTTCCTTCACCAGCTCGGCGCCGATGCGCTCGTAGGGATCCTCGAGCTCGATCTCCTTGGCGATCGACACGCCGTCGTTGGTGATCGTGGGGGCGCCCCACTTCTTCTCGAGCACGACGTTGCGGCCCTTCGGCCCGAGCGTGACGCGCACGGCGTCAGCGAGCTTGTTCATGCCCGCTTCGAGTGCCCGTCGGGCGGTTTCGTCGAAGGCGATCTGCTTGGCCATGTTCATTCCTCCACGGTGAGGTAGTGCTGTCTGATGGGTGTGGCAGCACGGCCGGATTGCCGGCCGGTGCGTCGTGACCCGGGCTGTCACTCGGGTCACGAGAGTGCTAGCACTCTAAACCTCGGACTGCTAATGCGGCAACCTCGACCGGTCGCCCCGGATGGCCCCGTCGAGGGTGCGTGATAGCCGACGACGCCCGGCGACGGTCACCGACGGCGTTGCCACGTACGAGATCGGCACTCTGGGTGGCGCACTTGCCGCTTGGTGTCGTCGCCACGCTCCGTGGTGTGCGATGATGCTGCACATGGCCACCGGTGAGATCCTCGTCGTCGAGGACACCCCCGAGTACACGCAGGTGGTGGTGGCTGCACTGTCGAACGCCGGATACACGGTGCGAAGTGTGACCACGATGGCCGACGCACTCTCGGCCCTCGACGTCGTCGCCACCGACATGGTGGTACTCGACCTTGGACTGCCCGATGGCGACGGGTTCGATCTGTGCCGATCCATTCGCGAGCGCACCAACGCCTACATCCTCATCCTCACGGTCCGTGCCGACGAGATCGACCTGTTACTAGGGTTCCGCCTCGGTGCTGACGACTACATGACGAAGCCCTTCTCGACCCGAGAACTCGTCGCCCGCACCGAGGCGATGATGCGCCGGCCACGCGGCGACTCGTCTGGTTCGATCGTCCGCCGCCTCGGTGACCTCACCATCGACCTCCGGTCCCGTGAGTGCCACCTCAGCGGCGAGTCCATCGAACTCACTCGGATCGAGTTCGACCTCCTGGCCACGCTGTCGAACGACGTACGGGCCGTGTTCACGCGTCGCCAGCTGCTCGACCGTGTGTGGGGCGAGGACTGGTACGGCGACGACCATGTTGTCGACGTCCACATTGCCAACTTGCGCAAGAAGATCGATCGGGACGGTCAGCGAAGCTCGATCCGCACCGTGCGCGGCGTCGGCTACGGATTCACCCCGAACTGACCCACCAGCCCGAGCTCACCGGCCTGGGCTCACCGGCCTGGGCTCAGGGCACGGGCTCACCCGTGCTGAAATCCCTCCCCCAGCGACGACACAGCGACCGACGGTTTCCTATCGTGTCGAGATGCACGCGGTAGTCGTCGGGGGCGGGGTGTCGGGCCTGGGCAGCGCCCTGGCACTTTCTCGGCGCGGGCACACAGTCACAGTGATCGAGCGGGACGACACGCCGATGCCAGAGTCTGCAGACGAGGCCTTCGAGTGGGAACGCCGCGGCGCCCCACAGGTGAGACACAGCCACGCCTTCCTTGCGCGAATGGTGGGTCTGCTGCGATCGGAGTACCCCGACGTCTATGCCGCCCTCCTGTCCGAGGGGGCCACGGAGATGCGCTTCGGTGACGACCTGCCGCCCACGCTGGTGGGTTTCGAGCGCCAGCCTGACGATGACGACCTGGTGATGCTTGCCTGTCGTCGGACGACCTTCGAATGGGTGCTTCGCCGAGCGGCGATCGCAGAGGGCAGCGTCGAGTTCCGCACAGGGGTCGGCGTCGAAGGACTGCTCGTCGACGACATCGACTCCATCGGTTCCCACGGTGGCGTACCGCGGGTGAGGGGGGTACGGCTCGCTGACGGCAGCACGGTGTCGGGTGACCTCGTGGTTGCGGCCGCAGGACGTCGAAGCGCTCTCAGCGACTGGCTGCAGGAGATCGGGCTACCGCCGGTGATCGAAGACGTCGACGACACCGGGATCGTCTACTTCAGCCGCTTCTACCGACTTGTCGACGGCGCCGAGTATCCACCGCGCACGGGGCCGATCGGCGGCGACCTCGGCTACCTGAAGTACGGCGTGTTCGTCGGCGACAACCGCACCTTCAGCGTCACGCTGGCTGCACCAACCTCTGATGATGAACTTCGTCGCCTGCTGGCAGATCCGGCGGTGTTCGACAACTGTGCCCGCCATCTCACGGCCACGGCCCCGTGGCTCGACGGCCGCGCTGAGGCCATCTCGGGCGACGTGCACGTGATGGCTGGTCTGTTGAATCGCCGTCGGCATTACGTCGTGGATGGCGTGCCAATGGTTGCCGGGCTGTTGCCTGTCGGCGATGCCGTGCTGTGCACGAATCCGCTCTACGGGCGCGGCTGCACGTTCGCATTCGTCGGAGCGAATCTGCTCGCCCGGTCGATTGAGGACCATGGAGACGATCTTCTGCGCCTTGCTGCGGCGTACGACGAGGCGCTGTCCGCCGAGCTCGTGCCCTGGTACGAGGCGGCCGTGCAGCAGGACGCAGAGGCCAGGCGGGTGGCAGCGGCGCTGCTCGTGGGCGACGACCCGGATGCCGATACGGGTGACCCCCGCACATTCATGCGCAGCGTGTTCCGCGATGGGCTGCTGCCGGCGATCCGCTCTGAC
Source organism: Actinomycetota bacterium (assembly GCA_046052275.1). GTDB lineage: Bacteria > Actinomycetota > Acidimicrobiia > Acidimicrobiales > Ilumatobacteraceae > UBA668. Next base: position 2,876 of record JBJOMQ010000052.1, read on the forward strand.
GCCGTCGTGCTGCGCGCGTTCTTCCGATCGCTCAATCTGCTCTCGGCACCTGACGCACTCGTGAAGGACCCCGATGTCGGCGCAAGGGTGTTCGCCGTGTGGCAGGACCGCGAGAATCGGCCGCCCGAGCCCGCCCTCGGCCCTCGAAGCCGGGCCGAACTGCGCCAACTGCTCGCAGTCTGAGCGGGCTCGCCGCAGCCACTGGCGCTGCGACCGGTACCCTCCGAGCCATGTCGGCGCGGCGTCGCATCGAGAATCTGCTCGTCACCACCGTCACGGCCGGTTCGCCATCTCGGCGGCCCGACGACCTGGTCGTCGAGGAGCCGATGACCATTCAGCTTGATGGCACGCGGGTTACCACCACGATGCGGACGCCCGGTCACGACTTCGAACTCGCCGCCGGCTTCTGCTGCACCGAGGGCCTCCTTGCGGATGCACCGGTCGTCGGCGTTCGGTACTGCGCTGATGGTGCGGCGAGCGACGGCGAGTGGAACGTCGTCACCGTCGAGACTGGCGGGCGCGCCCCGGCTCCGACACCGAGGCTCGGCACGACGACGTCGAGCTGCGGACTCTGCGGCAGCGACGCCATCGACGAGCTGTGTACGCGACTTCTGCCATTGCCCGAGGTCGCGCCGATCGACCTCGACGTCCTGCTGCGAGTGCCCGACTCGGTGCTCACCGGGCAGGGCCTGTTCGGCAGCACGGGTGCCGTGCACGCCGCCGCCGCATTCGATACCGACGGCAGCGTGCTACTCACCCGCGAGGACGTCGGCCGTCACAATGCCGTCGACAAGGTTGTCGGGCGCCTACTGCTCGACGGCAGTCTCCCCGCGACCGGGCTCGGACTGTTCGTCAGCGGTCGGGCGAGCTTCGAGATGGTGCAGAAGGCGTGGGCAGCCGGCTTCTCGACGCTGCTCTCGGTGAGTGCACCCACTGCGCTCGCCGTGCACACGGCTCGTCGAGCAGGCCTCTTCCTTGCCGGTTTCGTGCGCGGGGATCGATTCAACGTGTACTCGCCCGAGCGCCTTCCCCGTCCCGAATGACACGGCAGTGGCAGTGGCCGTAGCCTGACGCCATGAGCCAGCACCCCCACGAGTCCGCTGATTCCACGGCCCGCTCGACTACTCCCTCACCAGCAAACCCCGGCGCCGAGGTCAGCCCGTCGGCGGGATTGTGCGTGGTCCACCTCTTCTGCAAGCCCACGCCGCTCTTCGACGCCGAGGCTCTCACCGCTGCGGTGAAGGATTCACGGGAGGCAGGCGCGCAGGTGGTGTGCGTGTCCACCCTGGGGCACAAGGCTGATGCGGCGATCATGGCGATGCACCGCGACCAGCGTGAACTCCGCCGACTGCAGAGCGCAGTGCAGCATGCCGGCCTCGAGGTTGTCGACAGCTACGTGAGTCTCACCGAGGTCAGCGAGTACGCGAAGGGCATGCCCGAGCAGATGCTCAATGCGCGGCTGTATCCGACTATCCCGCCGACCGAGCACCACATGCCCGCCTGGTGCTTCTATCCGATGTCGAAGCGTCGCGAGGATGGTGCCAACTGGTTCACGCTGCCCTACGACGATCGCAGCAGGCTGATGCACGAACATGGTGCGAGTGGGCGCAAGTTCGCCGGCCGAGTGGTGCAGTACGTCACCGGATCTACGGGTGTCGACGACTACGAGTGGGGAGTCACGCTGTTCGCAGTGACACCCGACGTGCTGAAGGAGGTCGTGTACACGATGCGCTTCGACGAGGCCTCAGCCATCTACGGCGAGTTCGGGCCGTTCTACACCGGCTATGTCGTATCGGTCGAGGAACTCGCCGCCTCGCTCTGAGCGCAGGTCAGTCGCGTCCGACGACGAAGACTCGCAGACCGACGTCGCGTCCGGAGTCGTCGAAGCCGAACTCCTCGAATACTGCCGACGCAGGATCGCCGTCGGTGCCGATCGACAGTTCGTCGCTTGGTCCATCGAAGTCGATGTTGCGGCCGGCACGCAGCAGCGAGTTGCACGCCGCAAAGCTCCTGCACGACGAGCCGCCACTGCTGATGGCGGGGATGGCAGCCGCGATTGCCGACGGGACGTTGCTGCCGCTTGTTCGTGCTGCGAGCGCGATCAGTGCAAGGCATGCATAGCCGTTCTGCGCGAACAGGCCGGTGGCGTCGTCGTCGAATTCGACGATGCGGGAAAGAAACACCGAGTCCGCCACGAATGCCTGCGGTGAGGCACCCGTGACCCGCGATGACAGGTCGGCGTCGAAGGGCTGCGCGGATGCAGACGGTCGACGTACCGCATCGTTGACGATGAAGGTGGGCCGCAGCGTGGGCAGCGAGTCGTCGAGGGCCTGGATGGCCGTCGGACCTGCTGTCGAGTCGGCGATGACCACCACGACGTCGGGTCGCACAGCGCCGACAGCATCGACCGCCGCAGCCAGCGATTCCTCAGCGCCGGTGAAGCCGGCCGAAGCGGCAATGTCGATGCCCTTTGCCCTCAGTGCGCGCTCTGTGCTCTCTGCCAGGGGGCGGCCATACGGATCGTCGAGGAACATCACGGCCGTGCGCGTGCCGCCCGCATCGTCGGCGAGTGCGGCGAGTGCGACTGCCTGCAGTGAGTCGCTCGGGATCGTCCGAACCAATAGGCCCTCATCGGGAAACTGATCGAGCGCCAGCGCAGTAGCAGTGGGGGCGCACGTGAGCACGCCGGCCTCAACGGCACCGGAAACTGTCGCTAGCACGGCGAGGGACGACGTCGGCCCGATGATGACATCGGCGCGAGCCTGCACGAGTTCGTCGACGGCGACGGCGGCACTTGCTACCGAGTCGCCCTCGTCTCGAACTTCGATGACGACTGGCTGATCGGCGATGCCGCCGGCATCGTTGATCTCGTCGGCGACGATCCGGACTGCAGCCTCGATCGACGTGCCGATGTCGAGGCCAGGCCCGATAGTAGGAACGACCACCCCGACCTTGAAGACGCCGTCATCGGGGTGGATCGTGGTGGTGGGTGCTGCGATGGTGGTCGTCGAGGCTGTGGGCCGGGCGTCGTCGACGCCAGTGCAGGCAACCGTGAGGACACTTGCGAACACTGCGGCGACGACAGCGGCAGCACGTCGTGTTCTATGGCGATCGGTCCGCCGGCGCAGCTGGCCGGAACCGGTGGCCGAACTCGTCGATGGGCCGCGCCGATGCACGATGTCGAGTGTACGAGGACGAGTCGCCGGACTCTGGCGCGCCGGTCTCCGGAGCGGCATCATTGAGATCGGTGGTCTCGGAGGCGGAGCTGCTCGAGGGGGTTCGTGCCCGGTCGCAGCCTGCCCTGGTGCTGCTCTACGAGCGGTACCACCGACGAGTCCTCGGTCAGGCACGTCGCCAACTGGGGGCTGATCATGCCGATGCCATCGACGACGTGGTGTCGGAGACCTTCACCCGTTTCCTTGCAGCAGTGCAGGAACGGGGCGTCGAGGTTGCGAGCATCGGCGGCCTGTTGTGCTCGATCGCACGGAATCTTGCTGTCGATCGTCATCGCGAGCAGCGACGGGTCGTGCTCGTCCGCGATTTCGATGATGCTCAGGTGATTCCAGCACATGATGAGCGAGACGTTGACGGTGCAATCGTCGACGGCCGGTGGAATGCACCGCGGTCATCGAGGGATGCAGACGCCCTCTTCGAAAGGGAGGCGGCGCGTATGGCCTTTGGTCGACTCCCTCCGCCGGCACGTGCAGTGATCGAACTCGTGCTCGACTCCGACGAGTCAGCGGGTCGTCTTGCGGCACGGCTCGGGAAGTCGCAGCAGAGCCTGTCGAGCGCCATCTACCGGACAGTCGAGCGCCTCCGCCAGGAATACGTCGTCGCACACGTGCTGCCATCCGAGTCGCCGTCCTGCTGGGGCTGCATCAGTTCGCTGGGTGCCTTCGTTCGCGGCGAACTACGGGCTCGCCGCCAGGCTGCGGTGATCGGTCATCTCAGGGGCTGCACAGACTGCCGAGCACGCCTCGGTGCGGCGCTGGAGGCAGATGGAGAACTGCCGCACCCTCGGCGGCTCGCAGGCAGAGGCGGAGGGCGCTCCGATGGCAAGTGATCTGGCGACGGCGGCGAGACTGGGGAGATGAGCGATCTCGGCCCGGCCGACTTCACCCGAGACCTTGTGAGGTGGAGTGAGGCCCTCTCGGCTATCGCCCGGACCGGCCTCGGATTCACGCAGAACCTCTACGAGCGCGAACGGTATGAGGAGGTTCTGCATGTCGCAGCCGACATCCGTGCCGCCGCTGACGATGCGCTCGAGGTACGGCGGGAGAGCGACCATTTCGTGCAGGAGTGGCTCGACAGCGTTGGCGAAGGCGTGCCTGGCTACGTGACGCCGAAGGTTGCAGTTGGTGCAGTCGTCGGCAATGCCAACGGCGAGGTGCTCCTTGTGAAGCGGCCGGAGAGCGGTGTGTGGCTGTATCCGACGGGATGGGCCGACGTCGGGTACTCGGCGAGCGAGGTCGTGGTGAAGGAGGTCCGCGAGGAGACTGGAATCGAATGCGAGCCGGTGCAGCTGCTCGCCGTCGTCGACGGCCAGCGGATGGGCTTCACGAGGTTTGCGATGTACATGCTCCTGTTCCATTGCCGGGCTGTCGGCGGCGAACTGCAGGGGCATCCACTCGAGACTGACGGTGTCGGCTGGTTCGACCGCAATGCACTGCCGGTGCCCACGGCCGGAGCCGAGTGGTGGGGTCCAGCGGCCTTTGCGGCGATCGACGGCGAGACGGTGGCCGCCTCGTTCGACACACCACGGTCGCCGACGTGGCGGACGCAACCGAATGTGCTGTCAGACCAGGCCGGTTCGGATCACCGAGATGACTGATGGCACAGAGTTCTCCGGGATCGATCGCGACGCGATTCGTGCGAGATATCGGCGCGAGCGCGACAAGCGGCTGCGACCTGAGGGGAATGAGCAGTATGTCGAGCCAACGGGAAGGTTCGCCCACTTCACTGCCGACCCGTATGTCGAGCGAGTAGAGCGGCCGCCGCAGAGCGACGACGTGACAGTTGCCATCATCGGCGGTGGATTCGCCGGGCTCGTCACCGGAGCACGGCTTCGCGAAGCTGGCGTCGACGACATCCGCATCATCGAGGGCGGCGGCGATGTCGGCGGGGCGTGGTACTGGAACCGCTATCCGGGCGCGATGTGCGATACGGCGGCGATGGTGTACCTGCCCCTCCTCGAGGAGACGGGGCACATGCCGTCGAAGAAGTACGTCTATGCCCCCGAGATCCATGGCCATGCCGTGCGCATCGCCACGACCTTCGGTCTGTACGAGCGAGCACTGTTCTCGACAGCAGTGACGCTGCTCGAATGGGATGACCGCATCTCCCGGTGGGTGATCCACACCGATCGAGGTGACCGGCTCACGGCCCGCTTCGTCTCGATGGGCACCGGGCCGCTGCATCGGCCCAAGCTGCCCGGCATCGAGGGACTCGACGCGTTCGGGGGGCACTGCTTCCACACGAGTCGGTGGGACTACGCATATACGGGGGGCGACCCGTCGGGATCGCCGATGGCCCACCTTGCCAGTCGCCGGGTCGGCATCATCGGCACCGGTGCCACCGCCGTGCAGTGCATCCCCTATCTCGGTCGGGATGCCGGCGAGCTCTACGTGTTTCAGCGCACACCGTCGTCGATCGACGTGCGGAACAACCACGACATCGACCCGGACTGGTTCGGGGCGCTCGGCGAGGGCTGGCAGGACCGATGGCTCACCAACTTCGTCACGCTGCAGACCGGAGGATTCGCCGACGAAGACCTCGTGATGGATGGCTGGACCGACATCACGCTGCGAATCCGCTCGCGGATGATGCAGCTCATTGCCGCCGGCGAGGCACCGAGCCCCGAGCTGCTCACCCGCGCCTACGAGGAGAGCGACGACGAGAAGATGGCCGAAATCAGAGCGCGTGTGGATGCTGTCGTCGCCGACGAGGAAACGGCAGAGGCGCTGAAGCCGTGGTACCGCCAACTGTGCAAGCGACCGTGCTTCCACGATGAGTACCTGCAGGCCTTCAATCGGCCGAATGTGCACCTCATCGACACTGATGGTCGCGGGGTGACTCGCATCGATGCGACGGGAGCGTGGGTCGGAGACCGGCATGTCGAGCTCGACTGCATCGTCTTCGCGTCGGGATTCGAAGTGGGGACACCACTGGCGCGTCGGGCAGGGTTCGAGACTGTCGGACGGGCCGGTGAGACGCTCAGCGAGCACTGGGCCGATGGCATGCGCACCAAGCACGGGATGCATGTACATGGCTTTCCGAACCTCTTCATCGTGCAGCCCAACCAGGGCGCGAACCTGATCTCCAATGTGACGCACAACTTCGTCGAGGCTGGCCGCACGATCGCAGCAGTCGTCCGCCATGCGCTCGATGCCGGCGCTGACGAGGTGGAGGTCACGGAGACCGCAGAGAACGAGTGGATTGCGCTGCTCGAGGGGACCACTCGCGGATTTCTGGGCAACCCAGAGTGCACACCCGGCTACTACAACAACGAGGGCAGGCCGATCGGTCGCCGCGAGCGCCTCAACGGCAGCGGATTCCCCGATGGCTCGGCGGCATTCTTCCGCTACATCGACGAGTGGCGGACCTCGGGACGGTTCGATGGCCTCGAGTTCCGTTCGCGTCACTCGCCGGACACGACCGCGACCTGACCTCGGGGGGCGCCGCCGAAGCGATGCCCCGACAACTCAGCGCTCGGGGCCGTCCTGATCGCGGAGGAACTTCTCGACCTCGAGCATGAGCTCTTCGCTGTCGAGCGCCGCCATCAGCTCTTGGCTGCCGAGACCGGGCTCGTCGGTGATCTCATCGACCAGCTCGCCGCCGACGGTGTCGTCATCCTCGTCGTCATACAGTTCGTCGTCGCTCATCGACTCGAGCCGGTCGACATAGCCGATGAGGTCGTCGTCGTCGGCGACGAATGCCGACACTCGTTCGTCATAGCGATCGGCATCGGCGCGGAGCGAGCCCACGGGCGGCGGAGTGCCGATCATCTCGCACGCGCGCTCAACCAGGGCCAGTGCGGCCTTTGGCGAGGGGACCTGCGAGGCGTAGGCGGGTACGGCGGCCCACAGCGAGGCCGACGGCAGATCGGCCCGGGTACATGCGTCGTGGACCACGCCGACGATGCCGGTAGGGCCCTCGTATCGGCTTCGCTGCAGGTCGAAGCGATCGACCATCGCCTGGTCGGTGGCGGTGCCGATGATCTGTGTGGGGCGGCTGTGCGGCACGTCGGCCAGCAGCGCGCCGAGGCTCAGCACCATCGAGACATTGAGTTCGCGGGCGACGCCGACGACCTGCTCGGTGAAGAGGCGCCAGCGAAGCGCTGGCTCGGGGCCGAGAAGCAGCACCACGTCGCCGCCCGGCGTGCTGGCGTACCAGAGATCCACCGACGGCCACTCGATCACTCGCTGGCGCTCGGGGGTGAGCTTCACCATCGGTCGCACGGTGGCGAAGTCGGTGAACTCCTCTGGGTCGATCTCGGCGAGTGGCTGTGCCTGCCACGATCTGGTGAGATGCGCCAACGCAGTACTGGCTGCGTCGCCGGCGTCGTTCCACCCGGTGAAGGCGCACACCATGATCGGGCTGCGGAGACTGGGCTGAGCACTCCACCTGACGTGTTCCATCTGCGCCGAGGCTATCGCCGCGTCGCTGCGTCAGAAATGGGCTTCGTGCCCGAATCTGCGGTGCAGCGTGCGTCGAGCGGTGTCAGAGCTGCGGCACGATGGTGTACGCCTCGCCGCCACCGCTGGCAATGACGTCATCGAGCCAGTTGCCCTCGTACACATCGTTTGGGCCTTGCATGAGGTCGTTCTCGGCTGCACCCGGCGGCGTGGTCACGAGTGTCCAGGCCTGCCGCTTGTAGGTCCAGTTACCGGGCTGCAGTCGATGGGCTTCGCGCCACCATCTCACGGCGGCCTCGCTGCCGACCGTCCGGCGAAGGTGTTCGCCGAGTTCGAAGCACGCAGCCGCTCGAGCGGAGTCGGTATCACGGGGAAGGCTGCGAGCCACGACCTCGTCAGGCGACAGCGAATACGGCGATTGGCTGCCGCGCTGCGCCCAGTCGGTGATCGCGGCGCGGTATTCGTCGCTGACGTCGGGCATCTTCTGCACCTCGCGAAGGGCCTGCTCGATCCGATCGGGGAGTCCGTCCGGAATCGGTCGGCCGCGCAGCGGACTGCGCTCGATCGAGGCTGCCTCAGCCGGTCGTACGAGAACTCCCTGCTCGTCGATCCAGACAGCCATCGGGATATTCACGAAGCCGAAGAGCTCGTCGGTTACATGGCGCGTATCGATGAGTGATGGGTGAGTGGGCTGTGCTGCATCGATCCACCGATGCGCATGCGAGGGTTCGACATCAATGGCGACGGTCACCACCGTGAGGCCGAGTGGCTCGAGTTCGAGGTGCAGTGCCTGCCACCCGGGCAGGCTGGTGCGACAGCCTCAATAACTCGACCAGGCGACGAGCAGCACCTTTCGACCGCGCAGGCTGCTGAGCCGGAAGGGCTGGCCGTCGCGATCGATCAACTCGGGATCGGCGGCGACGGCTGTGGGCAGTGCTCGACCAGACAGCGTCGACGGCCCGATTGCCGACACGCCACACTCCCCATCGGCGACGATCGGCATGCCAAGCCGCTCGGCGAGAATCGACACGTCGACCGTGCCGTCATCGTGCAGCGACCCCGGCGCCGGCACGCAGATCTCGCCGCGGCACGCACCCTCTGGCCTGACATGCCAGCCGGTTGCCTCGGCGAAACGCTCAGCGCTGACGGGCTCGGCGGGAGTCAGGATCATGCACCGACCGTACTCATTCTCCACGGTCGGTGATTCACGCAGCGCGGGCGATTGCGAACTTGTGACACGGACTTTGACAAGTCTTGGACATTTCGGGACCAATGGCCGGATGACAGGAGGCATTCCGATCCTTACGTTGCCGTACATGGAACTCTTCCGCGGCCTTCCCGCTCATCCCCTGTTCGTGCACATGCCCGTCGTCATCATCCCGCTCGCCGGGATCATCGCGATCGTGTTCGCCTTCCGGCCAGCGTGGCTGGACAGGTTCGGCTGGGGCCTTGTGGGCCTCACCGGTCTTGGGGCGCTGGGCGCGATCCTGGCGGCCTCGTCGGGAGAAGGCCTGGAGGAACTGCTCGAGGAAAACGGCGAGGAGATCACCGCAGCGCTCGAGAACCACGCAGAGGCCGGCGAGATGGCGCGCAACCTGGCCATCGTGTTCTTCGTGATTGTGCTCGCCGTGGTGGTGATTCGATACCTCGCCAGGAAGAACGCAGCGAACCCGACTGGCGTGGCGCGGCTCGGCACGTCGAAGGGCGGGGCCATCCTCATGTCGGCGCTCATCGCGGTCTCGGCCGGAGTGGCCACGTTCACCGTGGCCGAGGCGGGTCATGAGGGTGCCGAGCTCGTGTGGTGCGAGGACTCGCCGAACGGGTGCGAGGACGAGGGCGGCGAGGGCGAGGGCGACGAGGGTGACGACGAGGGCGGCGCGCCGGCTGACGCTGCTGTCGTCAACGCGAACGGCTGACCGCTCGTTGCACGACTGCGAAGGCGCCGGGCCGCGAGGCCCGGCCTCTGCGCGCCGGTACTGCGGCGTAGCGTGGGAGGCATGGCAGCTGAGATCGAGATCGCCACGGAGGCAACCGATGAACTGGTCGAGGCCTTCGGGCGACTCGTGCCGCAGTTGTCGAAGAGCTCCCCGCCGCCGCAGCGCGACGAGCTAGCGCACATCGTCCATGCGGCCGCAAGCGATGTGCTCGTCGCCAGGGTCGAGGGGCGAATCGTGGGCACGCTGACGCTGGTGACGTTCCGCATTCCCACTGGCGTGCGCTCGTGGATCGAGGATGTCGTCGTCGACGAGTCGGCACGCGGCCACGGCGTCGGCGAGGCACTGAACCTCGCTGCGCTCGAGGTGGCCCGCCGTCGCGGCGCGAAGACCGTCGACCTCACGTCGCGCCCCAGCAGGGGCGCCGCCAATCGCCTCTACCAGCGCATTGGCTTCGTCGCCCGCGACACCAACGTCTACCGCTACGACCTGGCCGACTGATCGCCGCGTCTGAGGCGTTGTCGGGAGCCGAGACCGCACAGCGCGGTAGATCTGGCGCCTCGGAGTCAGTTCGGGTTTCGGGCCAGCGAGGCACTCGCCTTCGACTGCTCGGTTGGCGTCTCGCCTGCCAGTGACCACCACCACGCATATGTCAGCACGTCCTCGCTTGGCATCTCGATCACGACCGCCATCGTGTACGGACCGACTTTGGCGACCTGTTCGAAGCGGCCCGATCTCGGCGCCGTCGCCAGCGCCGAAGTAGATCCCCGTCGCTTCTGACAGGCGAAGAGCCAACGACATGCGTCGGTTGTAGATACTGGCGCCAGCCTGCCGGGAGGGTGTCACGAAGCTCCGCAGGTAGCGCCGAGTGCCCGCACTGCGCGCTCCTGGTAAGGGGCCCGGGTGGACGATCGGCACGGTCTGCGATCATGATCCGCCGTCCGTCTCGAATGGCGTGCCGTAGAATTCGGCCTGTGGATGCCCCCTCGCCCGGAACGGGTTCGATCTCCAAGGTCGTGAGGAAGTCGGCCGTGCGCGATCAAGTCGACGAGGTGGTGTACTGGGCCGGAGTCTCGGATGTACGGGGGGAACGATGGAGTTCGACCGGGACTTCAGCGAGTTTGTCGCGTTACTCGCTCGGCATGACGTCCGGTACATGATCGTAGGCGGCTATGCGCTCGCGGCTCATGGCCTACCGCGGGCGACTGGCGATCTCGACGCGTGGATCTGGACGGACTCCGCCAACGCCGACCGGCTGCTGGCCGCGCTCGACGAGTTCGGCTTCGGAGGCGTTGGAATCGAGCATGACGACCTGACATCCGACGATTGCGTCGTGCAGCTCGGATACCCGCCGTATCGCATCGACCTGCTCACTCAGATCTCCGGCGTGGACTTCGATGCTGCCTGGACTCGGCACATAGAGGTTGTCTTGGGGGGCGTGGTCGTGCCGTTCATCGGCCGTGATGACCTGATCGTGAACAAGCGTGCAACCGGTCGACCTCAGGATGTAGCCGACGTCCTGCGGCTCACGGGCGACGCCCCCACCGTCGACGGTGAGAGTTTCTAACTCCGGAAAGTAGACGAACGACTATCGCTACTCGCTCTGAGGCCTGTCTGGCGGGATCTGCGCGCAGATTGGCGTGATCCGTCACCCGGAGGCGTTCGGGTCGAGTCGATACTGATGGCTCGAACGAAGGAGCACTATGTCGTACACCGTTGAGTCGATCCCTGATCTGTCAGGCACCACGTCCGTGGTGACAGGAGCGAACAGTGGGCTCGGGCTCGCAACCGCGAGCGCTCTGGCGACCAAGGGTTCGCATGTCGTGCTGGCGTCGAGGAACCTCGACAAGGCCCGCGTGGCAGCAGAGTCGATCATCGCGAAGTGCCCGTCAGCCTCAGTCGAGGTGGTGCAGATCGACCTCGGGTCGCTGGAATCCGTGGCTCGTGCAGCAGATGACGTGTCGGCGCGGCACCCTCGAATCGACATCCTTGTGAACAACGCCGGACTCATGGCGATGCCGGAGGGCCGCACTGTCGATGGATTCGAGACTCAGTTCGGTGTCAACCACCTCGGTCACTGGGCGCTGACCGCACGTCTCATGCCGTTGCTGCTCGCCGCACCCGGGGCACGAGTGGTGACCGTGACCAGCAGCGCGCACCATTTCGGTCGTGCGCTGCGACCGTCCGGCGAGGTGCGACGCCGGGGTTACAGCGCATGGGGTGCCTACGGTGACTCCAAGCTGGCGAACTACCACTTTGCCATCGGACTCCAGCGTCATTTCGAACAGAGCGGCGCGAGAGCCGTGAGCCTTCTCGCCCACCCTGGGTTGTCGAACACCAATCTCCAGGCCCACACGGTCGAGGAGGGTGGTGGAGGTGTCGTCGGCGACTTCTTTCTGGCGCTCGTCCGGCGTATCGGGATGAGTGCCGAAGGCGGCGCCCTTTCCCAGATCCGGGCCGCAACTGATCCCCGCGCAAAGGGTGGGCAGTTCTTCGTGCCGCGCTGGTTCACCGCCGGACCACCGGTCGTCCGGCCGATCGTCCGGCCCGGAAACCGGAAGGCGATAACCCGGCTGTGGGCGCTGTCGGAGCAGGCCACCGGGCTGTCGCTGCAAGGGTGAGACCGGTGGAGGAGAGCGGTGCATACTCCCTTCCTGCAGGGACGGCGCTGCTGCTGCACGATGCCGGTGTCGACGTCCGGAACGTGTTGACGCGTGCAGGGCTACCGAGTGATTTCCTTGCCCGTGGGACGGTGAGGTTGCCGGCGGAGCGCTACTTCGAGCTCTGGCGTGCACTCGAGGAGGAAGCCGATGATCCGCTCCTGCCGATTCGGTTGGGTCACGCATTCTCGTTCGACACGTTCGACCCCTTGATCTTCGCAGCCACGTGCAGCTGCAATCTCGAGGTTGCCGCAGGTCGGATCTCCACGTTCAAGCGACTGGTCGCGCCGATGCGGCTGTCGATCGATCGGAGAGCCGATGAACTGTCTCTCACGTTCGAGTGGCTCGGTGAATGGCCGGTCCCCGAGGTCTTGGTACTCAGCGAACTCACTTTTGTGGTCGCACTCGTCCGCACAGTGACACGAGCGAGGGTGCGGCCCGTACGCGTCGCGACCCCGTCGCCACCCCGGCCAAGCACACCATTCCGCGAGTACTTCGGTGTCCCTGTCCAGCAGGCTGGCACGACCTCGATCACCTTCTCCGCCGCCGATGCCAGTCGCCCCTTCCTGACGGTCAACGACATGATGTGGCAGGAGTTCGAGCCTCGGCTACGCGCGCGGCTCGCCGACATCGAGAGCGACAACTCGGTGGCCACGCGTGTCAGGGCGTCGCTGGTCCAGCTGTTGCCGAGCGGTGAGGCGTCGGTTGGCTCCGTTGCTCGGATGCTGGCGCTGAGCGTCCGGAGCCTTCAGCGCCAACTTCAGACCGAAGGCACCTCGTTCCAGCGTGTCCTCGCCGAGACTCGCGAGTCGCTTGCACGTCATTACCTCGATCGTGGAGGCCTGTCGAACGATGAGGTGGCGTTCCTGCTGGGCTACGGGGACGCACGCTCGTTCATCCGAGCGTTCGTCGCGCGTACCGGCGCTACTCCCGGCGAAGCACGTCGCCGGAGTATGGCTGTTTCTAACATCAGAAGGTAGACGAGCGACTATCGGCACGACCTGGACGACGGAGTCGTCCTGACGGTGATCCTGCGGATCTGTTGGTGCACGAGGGATCGGTCGACTCCGTGTCACACCCGTATGAGATCATTCCTCCGTGCCGAAGTGAACTCCTGGCCCCGAGCCAACGCCTCCCACGTCACGTAGCCGTCTTCGGCGCGTACGAAGACGGCTGCTCGTGGTTCACGAAAGGAGATCCCACCATGAGCACCATCCGACGTCACGGTGTTGCGTTCCACCTGCTCCCCACCCCCAGCGGAGGTCTCTGGTTGGAGGTGGTCAGGGAGTCCGATGGCGCAGTGCTCGTCACCGAGGAGTACTCCGGCGAGGGCGATTCCGACTTCGCGGCGACGGTCGAGCAGTGGCTCGACGAACTCGTGCTCGAGACCGTCGGCGGACTCGACATCGAGTACTGCCGGTTGTGCCAACTTCGGCGGCGGCAGGTCCGGTACGACGACCTCGGACTGCCCATCGCCGACTACCTCGTCGAGTGGGAGTTCGCACTCTGCCTGTCGTGTGCGTCGCACATGGAGCAGACGACACCCTGGATCCGCCGGTATCTCCGCGAGAGGTATCTGCCAGAATTCGAGCCCGACGAGGACTGAGTCGAATCCACTGTCGTCGGGCGGGAACCCGGCGCAGATTCGGCGGTCGGCCGAGAGCGACGAACGCTGGAGAGATTGACAGCGGCCGTCATCGTTGCCACGGTCGAGACGTACTAACCGGCCCGTCGGGGGCACCGGTAGCGTCGTGCCATGGCTGCAGACATCGACTCGGCGAAGTACGTGTCCTTCGTGTCCTACAAGAGGGATGGCACGCCGGTGGCCCTACCGGTATGGATCGCGCCGTTTGAGGACGGTTATGCATTCACTACCGACGAGGATTCGTGGAAGGTGAAGCGTGTCCGTAGGAACCCGGCAGTCACGATTCAGGCGTGCAGCATTCGCGGGCGAGTGCGTGCCGATGCAACGCTGCACTCCGGTACGGCAGAAGTGCTGCTCGGAGAGCGAGCGCTGGCGGCACGCGATGCGGTGAAGTCGAAGTACCCGCTCGCCTACGCGCTGCTGATCTCATGGAGCGACCGGCGCGCTGCCCGAAAGGGCGGCTCACCCGCGGCCGGTGCGTGCGCGATCAAGGTGACCCTCGCCAGCTGAGTGCGGTCTGGCGCAGTGGGCGAGTCGCCACGGAGCGCATTCGTTGCGACAGGGCAGTGCACCTGCCCTTGCCGGTACTGTTCGCCACCGTGTCGTCGTGGGAACTGGCGGTAGAGAATCTGACATCGCCGATGGTGCTGGCATTCGTGCTGGGGGCCGTCGCCGTGATGCTGCGCAGCGACCTGCGACTGCCCGATCCGATTCACACGTGGCTCTCGAGTTACCTGCTGCTCGCCATCGGGTTGAAGGGTGGTCGGGCTCTCGTCGGAACCGAATGGGTCGACATCGTGGTTCCTGCGCTCGCAACGGTGGGCGCCGGCATAGTCGTGCCACTTGTTGTCTTCGCCGTCGGCGTGCGGGTGCTTCGGCTCCATGTTCCCGATGCGGGCTCGCTGGCGGCGCATTACGGGTCGGTCTCGGTGGTGACGTTCACGGCGGCGATGGTCCTGGCCGCCGAGTCAGGGCTTGTAGCTGACGGGTTCATGACGTCACTCGTCGCGCTGCTCGAGGTGCCGGGCATCGTCGTCGCGCTGCTTCTCGTGAGCCGGCGTCATGGGGGAGTCGAGTTCGGAGAGGCGCTACGCGAAGTGCTCGCCGGCAGAAGCGTGTTATTGCTGATCGGCGGACTCGTGATTGGACGGGTTGCCAGTGACACGTCGTTTGCTCAGGTAGAGCCCTTCTTCGTCACGATGTTCGCCGGATTGCTGACGCTCTTCCTACTCGACATGGGTGCCACGGTGGCACGTCGAATCCGCGACAGCGGATGGCCGTCTCTGCGGCTTGCGGCATTCGGCATCGTCGCCCCGATCGTGTTCGGCGGAGCGGGTGTGCTCATCGGCACCGGGATCGGGCTCGAGGTCGGCGGCGCGGCGGTGTTCGGCGTCATGCTGGCGAGTGCCTCGTACATCGCAGCCCCGGCCGCGATGCGAACAGCACTGCCGGAGGCCAACAACGAGATGGCGCTCGTCGCTGCACTTGGCGTGACGTTCCCCTTCAACCTCACCGTAGGCATCCCACTGCTCTTTGCGCTCGCCACGGCAGTCGGCTGACAAACCTCCAGCCTGGACGGCCGCCTAGCTGCGGCGGGTTGCAGCGCCGAGCGCGTCGGTCATCCGAGACGTGAACTCCCGCATGCTCGGCGCCGA
>JBJOMQ010000053.1:0-13262 GCA_046052275.1 Actinomycetota bacterium
TTCGCATCTTCGAGTGCTCGAAGCCGGTGATCGGTGCCATCAACGGGCCGGCGGTCGGCGTGGGAATCACGATGACGCTGCCGATGGACATCCGCCTCGCGAGCGAGCAGGCCCGTATCGGCTTCGTGTTCGCCCGACGCGGCATCGTTCCCGAGGCATGCTCGAGCTGGTTCCTGCCGCGCCTCGTTGGCATCAGCAAGGCTGCGGAGTGGTGCTACAGCGGTCGGGTGTTCCCCGCAGCAGAGGCTCTAGCGGGCGGGCTTGTCCGCAGCGTGCACGCTCCCGACGACCTGCTGCCGGCTGCCCGGGCCATCGCCGCAGAGATCGCCGAGCACACGTCGCCCGTCAGCGTCGCCCTCACGCGCCAGATGCTGTGGCGGATGCTCGGTGCTGCCCATCCGATGGAGGCGCACCGCGCCGACTCGCGGGGCGTGCTCGAGCGCGGCCGCAGCGCTGACGCACGCGAGGGCGTGACGAGCTTCCTCGAGAAGCGCACGCCCGACTTCCCGATGAGGGTGAGCGATGGGCTGCCCGACCTGTTCCCTCACTGGGTCGAGCCGGCATTCGAATGAGGCGGTATCGGTGAGCGAGGAGACGCTGTACGAGGCAGTGGGAGGCATGTCGTTCTTCGAGCGACTCGTCGATGCCTTCTATGAGGGCGTCGCCGTCGATCCGCTGCTGCGGCCGCTCTATCCCGACGAGGATCTTGGCCCGGCACGCCGACGACTCACCCTGTTCCTCGCCCAGTACTGGGGCGGACCTACCACGTACATGGACGAGCGTGGGCATCCCCGCCTGCGGATGCGGCACATGCCGTTCCGGGTCGGGCCCGCCGAACGCGACCACTGGCTGGCTCATATGGCAGCAGCAGTCGAACGGGAGACCGAGCCAGGGCCCGTGCGCGACACCCTGATGCAGTACTTCGTTCCGGCGGCCGAGCACCTGCGTAACGACACGGGCCTGCCGATCAGCGGGCCGAGCACGCCGACGGCATGACCGTTCCCGCCGCGGCGCACGGGATCAGCGTCGCAACTGCCAGCACGCCACAGCTGTCGCTGCGGCGGCATTCAGCGAGTCGACGTCGCTGCCCATCGGGATCCGCACGCGGGCGCTGGCAGCAGCAAGCGCCTCATCGCTGAGGCCGGCGCGCTCACTGCCCACTACGAGAGCGGTACGCGAGGCGGGCCTGACCTCGTCGAGCGGCATGGCATCCGGCGACGGCGTGAGTGCGAGAACCTGCCAGCCACCGTCGACGAGTGTCGCCATGGCTGCGGCAGTGTCGCGCACTCGGGCGTGTGGCAGGCGCAGTGCGTGGCCCATCGACACCCGCAGGGCGCGGCGGGCGAGCGGGTCGGCGCTCGTCGAGTCGGTGATCAGGCCGTCCCAGCCGAGCGCGAGCGCATTGCGCACGATGCTGCCCACGTTGACCGGATTGTCGACTGACTCGACCATCACGAGTCGGGTGGACTGCGCCGCAAGTGCCTCGGCCGACGGGCGCGGCGGTCGCTCGAAGAGGGCGACAACGCTGTAGGGCATGCCGAGCTTGGTGATGGCCGCCCGCAGCCTGTCGCCTCCGGCGAACACCGTGACGTGCTCGGCGAGCCGCGCCGTCAGGGCCGGGGGCCGCCCATGGTCGACGAGCGCCAGCACGGGCGTGCAGCCGGCATCGAGGGCACGCTCGACCACGAGATCGCCCTCGGCCATGAACAGGCCGTCGCCGCTGTCGTCACGCCGCTGGACCCTGTTGGCGAGGCCACGCTCGTTGAGCCGAAAGCCCGCCACGCGTGGATCATCGGGGTCCTCGATGACGACAAGTGGCGTCATGGCACTCGACCTGTCAGAAGTGCCAGGGATACGGCGACCAGTCGGGGTCGCGCTTCTCGAGGAAACTGGCGCGCCCCTCCTGTGCCTCGTCGGTGCCGTAGGCGAGGCGCGTAGCCTCGCCGGCGAACACCTGCTGACCGACGAGGCCATCGTCGATGAGGTTGAACGAGAACTTCAGCATCCGCTGCGCAGTGGGGCTCTTGCCGTTGATCTCCTTCGCCCACTGCAGTGCCTCGCGCTCGAGGTCGGCGTGCGGCACCACGGCGTTCACCATGCCCATTCGCTGGGCGTCGTCGGCCGAGTATTCGCGGCCCAAGAAGAAGATCTCGCGGGCAAACTTCTGTCCCACCTGTCGGGCGAGGTAGGCACTGCCGAAGCCGCCGTCGAAGCTGGCCACGTCGGCGTCGGTCTGCTTGAACCGGGCGTGCTCGCGACTGGCGAGCGTGAGGTCGCTGACGACGTGCAGGCTGTGCCCTCCACCAGCTGCCCAACCGGGTACGACGCAGATCACGATCTTCGGCATGAACCGGATCAGGCGCTGCACCTCGAGGATGTGCAGGCGGCCGGCGCGACCGGCCTGGATGGTGTCGGCGGTCTCCCCGGGTCGCCCGCTCGTGTCGTCGTCGGTGTACTTGTAGCCGTCCCTGCCCCGGATGCGCTGGTCGCCACCACTGCAGAACGCCCAACCACCGTCCTTCGGCGAGGGGCCGTTGCCGGTGAGGAGCACGCACCCGACATCGGTGGTCATTCGGGCGTGGTCGAGGGCGGCGTACAGCTGGTCGACGGTGCGCGGCCTGAATGCGTTGCGCACCTCCGGACGGTTGAAGGCAATGCGCACGGTGCCGTGCTCGACGCTGCGGTGGTAGGTGATGTCGTCGAAGTCGAATCCCGGCACGATGCGCCACGCGCCGGGGTCGAAGATCTCGGACACGTGGTGGGCTGCCATGACCGACACTCTACGAAGCCGCCGGTGCTACCGTCGTTCCGTGGCATACGCACCGGCGAACGGCCTGCATGTCGCCGGCATCGGCGGGCTGCCGGAGATCGAGGCCGGCGCCGACCTGGCAGCCCTGATCGTCGACGCAGCGGCGGCCGGGGGAGTCGCGTTGCTCGACGGCGACATCGTCGTGGTGACCTCGAAGATCGTGTCAAAGGCCGAGGGGCGAACGGTCGAGCTCGCCGACGTGCAACCGTCGGCATTCGCCGCCGACTGGTCAGCGAAGTGGGAGAAGGATCCTGCGGTCACCGAGCTGGTGCTGCGCGAGTCGAAGCGCATTGTGCGCCAGCTGGGTCCGGTGCTGATCACCGAGACTCATCACGGGTTCGTCTGCGCCAACAGCGGCGTCGACCAGTCGTCGAGCGGGGCGCACGGCAGGGCGGTGCTGCTGCCGATCGACCCGGATGCCTCGGCACGGCGCATCCGCGTCGGGCTGCGGGCAGCCGGCATCGACGCAGCAGTGATCGTCAGCGACACATTCGGCCGGGCATGGCGCGAGGGGCAGACCGACATCGCGATCGGTGTTGCCGGCATCCAGCCGATCCTCAGCTATATCGGCCAGGTCGATCCGCATGGGCATGAGTTCAAGGTGCAGGCGATCTGCGTGGCCGATGAGCTTGCCGGAGCGGCCGAGCTGGTGAAGGGAAATCTGTCGCGCGTGCCGGTGGCAGTGATCCGCGGCCACGGCTGGGAACCCGATGACGACGCCTCGATGGCGCCGGTGCTGCGCGACCAGAGCCGCGACCTGTTCAGGTGACGGGCTGGGTCAGCTCTCTTCGCTGAACCGCTGAGATGCCTCAGTGAGTGCCGTGCGAAGCGTGCGGGAGATGAACTCGAACTCCTCCTCGCCTGCGATGAGCGGCGGCGAGAGCGTGACCACTGGCTCTGCCCGGTCGTCGGCTCGGCAGATGAGACCCGACTGGAAGAGCCGAGGCGACAGCACGCCGCGCAGCAGCCATTCGCTCTGCTCGGGGGTGAAGTACGAGCGTGCGGCCCGGTCGGGAACCAGTTCGATCGCCAGGAAGTAGCCGTCGCCGCGCACGTCGCCGACCAGCGGAATGTCGAGCAGGCCTTCAATTAGCTTCTTGAACGCTGCCTCGTTTCGTCGAACGTTGCCGCAGATGTCCTCGCGCTCAAAGATGTCGAGGTTGGCGTTGGCAACGGCGCACGACACGGGATGGGCGCCGAACGTCTGGCCCTGGAGGAACACTTCGGTACCGCTGAGGAACGGCTCTGCGAGTCGGTCGCTCACGATCATGCCGCCGAGCGGCGAGTAGCCGCTGGTGACGCCTTTTGCGAATGTGATGAGGTCGGGCTGGTAGCCATATCGGATACTGCCGAACATCTCGCCGAAGCGGCCGAATGCTGCGATCACCTCATCGCTCACTAACAGCACGTCGTAGGCATCGCAGATCTCGCGCACTCGCGCCCAGTAACCGTCTGGCGGCGTGAATGCTCCTCCTGTGTTCTGCACGGGCTCCATGAACACGGCGGCGACCGAGTCGGGCCCTTCCATCTCGATTCGTAGTGCGAGGTCGTCTGCACAGCGCAGGGTGCAGGCGTCGAGGTGCATGCAGTCGCCGCAGCGGTATCGATAGGGCGTCTGCACCTTCACAGCGCCGGGCATCAACGGCTCGAACGGCTGCCGGATGGCCGGCACGCCGGTGAGGCTCAGGGCGCCGATGGACGTGCCGTGGTAGCTGAGGTAGCGCGAGAGCACCTTGTGCTTGGTGGGGCGGCCGACGAGCTTCCAGTACTGGCGGGCGAACTTGATGGCCGACTCGACCGCGTCCCCGCCGGTGGGGGTCAGGAAGACTCGGTTGAGATCGCCGGGAGCCATGTCTGCCAGTCGTGCTGCCAGGCGGATGGCGGGCTCGTGGGCGAACGACCAGACCGGGAAGTAGCCGAGTGTCGATGCCTGATGCGCCGCCGCCTCTGCGAGTTCGGCGCGGCCATGGCCCACCTGCACGGTGAACAGGCCCGAGAGGCCGTCGAGGTAGCGGTTGCCATGGCGGTCGTACACATGGCATCCCTCGCCACGGACGATGATCGGCACCTCATGGTCGGCAAAGGAGCCGAGGCGGGTGAAATGCATCCAGAGATGGCGTCGGGCGAGATCGGAGAGGTCGTCCACAGTGACTCACTGACAGGGCGGGGGTGGGGCGGTGGCGAGCGTAGCCTGAGCCCGTGGAGCCGGTCGGGGTACGAGTGTCGCTCGATGGGCCGGTAGGCGCGATCACGCTCGACCGTCCCGACAAGCGAAATGCAGTCGACCATGCCATGTGGACTGCGCTCGAGACCGCATGCCGTCAGATGGCAGAGGACGATGCAGTACGCGTCGTGGTGCTGCGCGGTGCCGGCGACCACTTCTGCGCTGGTGCCGACATCAACGACCTGCTGGCAGCGCGTGCGGATGGCGAGCGTCCGTTCCTCGAGGTCAACATGGCGGCCGAGGACGCACTGGCGACGCTGCCCAAGCCGACTGTCGCGGCCATCCATGGCGACTGCATCGGCGGTGGCGCTGCACTGGCCATCGACTGCGATATCCGCATTGCCTCCTCCACGGCCCGGTTCGGCATCACGCCGTCGAAGTTGGGCATCGTGTACCCGGCTGCGTCCCTCGAACGCGCCGTGCGGCTGCTCGGCCCAGCTGCGAAGCGGCTTCTCTTCACCGGTGATCTCATCGATGCGGCGGAAGCGCATCGGATCGGCCTCGTCGACGAGGTGCTCGAGCCCGGGCTGCTCGACGATCGAGTTGCGGCGCTCTGCGACACCCTTGCCTCGCGGTCATTGCTCACGCAGGCGGCGACGAAGGAGATGGTGGCCGCCGTCATGGCCGATGGTTCCGTGCCCGTGACAATGGCTGCGCAGTGGGGCCACGAGGCCGAGTCGTCAGGCGAGACTGCCGAGGGAGTCGTGGCATTCCGCGAGCGCCGGCCCCCGATGTTCCCGTGGCGAGGTCACTCGAGGTCGTAGACCTCGGGGTGCTCGAGGGGATGGTTGAGCCACGAGATCATCTGCCGCAACCGGTGGTAGGCCTCGAGGCGGGCGACATCGGTGTCGGCGGTCTCGGCGGCGCTGCACACCTCGTGCAGGCGGCGGCTGAAGGTCGGGCCGAGCTCGAGCAGGCCCGAAGCGCCCTCGCTGGCCCACCGTGCCAGCACCCAGCGCACGAGCGCCCCCTCGGGCACGGATGTCGCAGCGGAGAGGCCGCGAATGGTCCGCAGCGGATCGATTCTCGAGTACAGCGCAACGTCGGCTTTGAGGTTGGCGTCGCGGTCGTCATCGGTCCACGGGCCTGCGTACGGCTCGAGCCGTACGACGGGTACGTCGTCGTTCATTGCGTCGTCAGCGGACGAGCGGCACGACCTCGCCCATGAACCGCTCCATCTGCTCCTCGGCCTTGGCGTACGAATCGCCGATGAGATGGGGGAAGATGGTGAGGCAGTCGAGTCCGAGCAGGTCCTTGTAGTCCTGCACCTGCTCGGCCACGTCCTCGGCAGTGCCCACGAGGATGGTGCGCTGCTTGATCGACTCCTCGAGCGTGGGGATGAGGCCGGGCTTCACTGGGCGGCCGTCCTCGCCCATGTAGCCGCGGCTCCATCCGTACGGGCCGAGGAACTTCCAGAACTCGTCGTGCCCGTCGCGTGAGGTGCGCACCGCCTCTTCGTGGGTGTCCTCGACCCGGACGCTCACCACCAGCATTCGCTGCGCGCTGACGGGCAGGCCGGCACCGTGGTGCTGCTCGTGGACCTCGCCGTAGCGGTCCCACATGCGCTTGATGAACGCGGGGTTCTGGTTCCAGAACACGGCGCCGTGATTGACGCGCGGCGCGTACTCGACGGTGGGCGGACTCGTTGCCGCCTGCCAGATCTCGTAGGGATACATCGGCCGCGGGATGAGCGTGAGGTTCTGCACCGTGTGGCCGCGGTCGGGGATTCCCGGCACGGGGATCTGGAAGTACTTGCCGCTGAACGAGAACGTCTCGTTGTCGAGGGCCATGCGGATGATCTCCATCTGCTCCTCGAAGTACTCGCGGTTCTTGGTGTCGTCGGCCGACTTCTCGGGGTTGTCGTGCGATCCGATCGACACCTGGAAATCGTTGAGGTGCAGGATCTCGCGTGGCACGGTGCCACGGCCGACGCCGAGCATGCCTCGTCCGCCCGAGAGGTTGTGCAGTGTGGCGAAGTCCTCGGCGAGTCGGAGCGGATTCCACTGCGGCACGACGTTGAACATCGCGCCGAGTCGGATGTTCTGGGTCTTGGCCGCGATCCAGGCCGAGATGAGCAGACCGTTGGGGATGACCTCGTATCCCTCGTACTGGAAGTGGTGCTCGGTGGTCCAGAAACTGTCGTAGCCGAGGCGGTCGGCGGTGATGGCCGCGTCGACGTACTTGAGCGTGGCATCCCAGCACGCCGCATTGTCGTAGCGGCGGTCCATCGGGGCCGGCAGTCCGGCCCCGGCGTCGGTCATCTCGACGCCACCGAAGAAGAACGCTCCGACTCTCATCCGACCTCCGTGGCCAGCCCGTGGGTGCTTGTCGGGCACTCGCCCGACACCCCGACGGTAGCACCCGACTCCCGAGTCGGTCCGGTGGTGCGGCGCAGTTCGCGCCGCATTGACAACGTGTCAGCGGTGGGCGGGGCGCAGGGTCGCCACGCCGATGGCGGCGAGGGCGGTGATCACTAGCACCGCCCAGCGCAGGCCGACCAGGTCGGCGGTGACACCGACAAGCAGGGGCCCGACCAGGACGCCGACGCCGCTGGCGAGCGCCGAGTACGCGCCAAGCCCCACCGAGTCGAGCCGGTGGCCGGCCGTGTCGTAGAAGCGATCGACGATCAGCGGATAGAGCGGGGCGCCGCCTATCCCGGCGACCGTGAGAGCCGCCACCTTCGCCCAGAGCGGCCCTGCGAAGCACATCGCGGCCGCGGCGAGGCCGAGGACAGCGAACGACACCGAGAGCGTCCAGCGGCCGAGAATGCGCAGCACGCTGCTGATGACCATGCGCACGGTGAACATCATCAGGCCGAACACCACAGCGAGGAGCGGGGCGGCGCCTGCCGACGCGCCGCCGACTTCTCGGAGGTAGGTGACTGCCCAGATGCCGATGGTGAACTCGGCGAGCACGACGTTGACAATCCGCGCCCACGGCACGAACACCGACCGGTCGGCGAAGCGGCGGAGGGTGAACTGTGAATGCCGCGCTGGCTCGGGCAGCGCGACACCGCGCCAGGCCAGTGAAGTGGCGGCGACCACGAGCGCAGTGAGCAGCGCATACGGAGCCCGCCATCCGGCATCTGCCGAGAGTGTGGCGCCGATGGCGATCGAGAAGGCGATGGCGGCGAGGGCGGGGACGCCGTTCACGGCGGCAAAGGCAGGGGCTCGGTTCGGGCCGTGGTGGTCGCTGATCAAGCCCGGCGCCACCAACACCCAGAGTGCACCGCCGAGTCCGCTGACAGCAGTGCCAAGTAGCGTGATCGGCCATGCCGGGCCGAGGCAGAAGACGGCAACGCCGGCGGCGACGAGCGCAAAGGCGGTAGAGATGGCGGCTCGGCGGCCGAGTCGGTCGACGATCGGCACGCCCGTCGCGCCCATCACCAGCAGCCCAAAGCCGAACATGCTGCCGTGAAGGGCGGTGACCACGGCAGAGATGCCGAACTGCTCGCGCAGCTCGCTGAACACCACGCCCACGCTGACAGCGCAGATCTGCATGCAGTAGCCGGCCACGGTCGCCACCGTGAGACGGTCCCAGCGGAATCCCTTGCGAGGGGCGGCCGTCGACATCACGTCTGGTCTAGCAGGCACGCTGCGTAGATTGGCTGAATGCTCTTGGGCATCGACACCGGCGGTACCTATACCGATGCCGTGCTGTATGACGAGGCGGCGGGTGCCGTTCGCGCCGCCGCCAAGTCGCCGACGACTCATCACGATCTCGCCATCGGCGTGTGCGGCGCCATCGACGCCGTCCTGGCGGCCGGCGTGGCGGCACCCGCTGACATCGAGCTGGTCTCGCTCAGCACCACGCTGGCCACGAACGCGCTCGTCGAGGGCAAGGGCAGGCCGGTGGGCGCCGTCATCATCGGGTTCGACCACGAGGTGGTCGAGCGGGCAGGGCTTGCCGAGGCGCTCGGCAGCGATCCGGCAGTCTTCCTGCCCGGCGGGCACGATCCCCATGGCAGCGAGGTGGCGCCTGTGCCGCTCGACCGGCTCGCCGACGAGATTGCCGCAGTGATGGGCCGAGTCGATGCGTTCGCCGTGACATCGCAGTTCAGCGTGCGCAATCCCGACCACGAGCTCGCTGCAGCCGAGGTGGTACGGCGTGTCAGCGGACTGCCCGTCACGCTCAGCCACCACCTCTCGGCGCGGCTGAACGGGCCGAAGCGTGCGGTCACCGCCATTCTCAATGCCCGGCTGATCCCCATCATCGACGGACTGGTGCGAACCACCGAGTCGGCGCTCGTCCAGCGGGGGATTGCGGCACCGCTGATGGTCGTGCGCGGCGACGGATCGCTGGTGAGCGCCGCCTTCGTGCGCGAGCGTCCGATCGAGACGATCCTCTCCGGGCCAGCGGCGAGCCTCGTCGGCGCCGCCCATCTCACCGGGCTCTCCGATGCGATCATCAGCGACATCGGCGGCACCACCACCGACATCGCCGTGCTGCGCGACGGCGTTCCCGAGGTGAGCCCCGACGGCGCTTCGGTGGGAGGGCATCGCACGATGGTGCAGGCCGTGGCGATGCGCACTCACGGCCTCGGCGGCGACAGCCGGGTTCGCAACGACCCGCGATCAGCCGGACCCGTCCTGCTGATCGGCCCACGCAAGGTGATCCCACTGTGCCAGCTGGCACTCGACGAGCCGGCGCTGCTGCGCTCGATGCTCGACGAGCAGCTCACGGCGTTCATGCCGTCCGAGCTCGATGGCATCGTGCTGGTGTCGGAGGAGCGCGAGCGCCACCTTGCGTCGGCAGAGGGTGTCGAGCGCGATGTGCTCGAGCGAATGGGCGGACGTGTCGCAGTGGCGGCTGAGGTGCTTGCCACGCTCCAGCAGCAGCGAGTGATCGACCGAATGGTGCAGCGCGGCCAGTTGCAGATCGCAGCGTTCACGCCCACTGATGCGGCGCACGTGCTGGGCATGCAGCACACATACGACGCCGAGGTTGCCGCAAAGGCAGCGGATCTCTTTGCGAAGCGCCGCGACCGGCAGGGCAAGTACATCGCTGTCGACGGCCAGGAGATCGCGAGGCTCACGATCGACGCGCTTGTCCGCCGCTCGGCCGAGGCGGTGCTGGCCGCCGCGTTCGAGCACGACGGCCTCGCTGCTGAGGCGGTCTCGACGCCCGTGGTGCAGGCGGCTCTCGACCGCCGGGGAAGTGCAGCGCGCGTGGCGGTCTCGCTCGGATCGCCGCTCGTTGGCCTCGGCGCCTCAGCGCCGACGTACTACCCGATGGTCGCGGCCCTGCTGGGCGCCGAGTCGCGCATACCCCACCATGCGGGAGTCGCCAATGCGGTCGGTGCTGTGGT
The DNA here is from genome assembly GCA_046052275.1 of Actinomycetota bacterium. Taxonomy (GTDB): domain Bacteria; phylum Actinomycetota; class Acidimicrobiia; order Acidimicrobiales; family Ilumatobacteraceae; genus UBA668. The sequence continues at coordinate 10,342 of JBJOMQ010000053.1, forward strand.
CGGCCGCGTGCGTCTCAGTGCCCAGTGCGTGGTCAGCGCCCCTCAGTCGGGGCAGTACATCGTGCACGCCGGTGAGCAGCCCTCGATGTTCGGCGATCTCGAGGCGGCGTTGCAGCACGCTCGCCGCCATCTGCAGTCGGGACTTGACCGCGACATGCGCGCCGCAGGTGCGGCAGAGTTCGAGACGCGCGAGCGGTGGGAGCCTCAGGTGGTCGATATCGGTGGCAGCGACTTCTTCGTGGAAGGAACGCTGGTACTCACCGCGAGCGGCCGCCCCGAGGTGGCTTCCCGCCAGTAGACGGCTTTGCGCCCTTCGGCGCACGGCCGGTGGCCGCAGGCTTGTACTGGCCCCGGTGGCCCTTCTTCTCGGCGGGTCCGTCGTTCGTGTACGGCCGCACGGTGGCCGTCTTGCCCCGGATCAGCGTGCCGCGCAGTGCTGCGACGACGGTGTCGACGCTGCCGGCGGGGACGCCGACGACGCTGTGGTTGTCGGTGATGCGGATCGGCCCGATCTGGCGGCCCGAGAGATTGGTCTCGTTGGCAATGGCGCCGACCAGGTCGCCGGGGCGCATGCCTGCCGACCTGCCGACGCCCACGTAGACGAAGCCGGTGTCGCCCGAGTCGGGCCGCTGATCTCGTCCGCGCTCGGGACGCTCGCCTGAGGTGCCGCGCTGGCGCTGCTCGCGCCGCTCGGTGCGCTCACTGAGGTCGGGGATCTCGTGCTGGTCGACAGTGTTGCCCGCCGCCTCATGGAACAGCCGGATGGCGGCCAGGGCAATCAGCCGCTGATCGGCGTCACCACGCAGCGCGTGGAGCACCGGTGAGAAGTCGTCGAGGTCGTCGGCGGCCAGCGACTCGCGCACTGCCTGCACGGTCTGGTCGAGTTGGGCAGCACGGAGATCGGCGATGCTGGGAACCTTCTCGATGGCGATCGTCTGGCCGGTGAGCTGCTCGATGTTGCGCAACAGGCGCTGCTCGCGCGGCTCGGCGAGGGTGATCGCCACACCGGTGCGTCCGGCGCGGCCGACGCGGCCGATGCGGTGCACGTAGCTCTCGGGAGCAGAGGGCACGTCGTAGTTGACGACATGCGTGAGCGTGTCGACATCGAGGCCGCGCGCCGCCACGTCGGTGGCGACGAGCAGCTCTGCCGTGCCGTCGCGCAGACGGCCCATCACGCGATCGCGTTGCGCCTGGTCCATGCCGCCATGCAGTGCCTCGGCGCGGTAGCCACGGGCATTCATCGTCTCCGTCAGCTGATCGACCTCGGTGCGCGTGCGGCAGAACACCAGCACCCCGCCGGGCGCCTCGATGTCGAGCACCCGTCCGAGCGTCGCCGGCTTGTGTCCACGACCGACGATGTAGGCGGTCTGGCGAACCGAGCCGCGGCTCGCATCGGTGTCGCCCTTCGTCACCTGGATGCGCACCGGGTTGCGGAGATGCTGCTTCGCGATGCGCTCGATGCGCGGCGGCATTGTCGCCGAGAACATCACGGTCTGGTGCTCGCCGGATACCGATTCGAGGATGCTCTCGATGTCGTCGGCAAAGCCCATGTCGAGCATCTCGTCGGCCTCGTCGAGCACGACCATGCGGATGTCATTCAGCGGCAGTGACCCGCGGCCCACGTGGTCGAGCACGCGGCCAGGAGTGCCCACCACGACATGGACGCCCCGGTCGAGCGCCTGCAGCTGGCGGTAGATGGGCTGGCCGCCGTAGACCGGCACGCAGGTCGCGCCCACGCGGCGCCCGTAGCGGAAGAATGCCTCGCTCACTTGCATGGCCAGCTCGCGGGTTGGAACCAGGACCAGTGCGACGGGTGCGGCAGCCGGGCCCTGCACCAGCTCGAGGGCGGGAAGGGCGAAGGCAGCCGTCTTGCCGGTGCCGGTGGCTGCCATGCCGACGAGGTCGCTTCCAGCGAGCAGGTGGGGAATGGTCTCGCGCTGGATGGGCGTGGGCTCCTCGTAGCCGAGCTCGTCGAGCGCTGCCAGCAGTTCGCTGCGCAGGCCGAGCGCGGCAAAGCCACTGCCGCTGTCGTCGTCGATGTCGCTCACAAAGCCTTCTTCCCTAGGGGTCTCCCTACGATACGGGCATCCTGCGCCGACGAGGCGTGCGGCCCGGTTTCGCTGGGTTCCCGGTGTGGTCTATCGAGGCGGGAGTCGCAGCAGCGCTGACGGATTGGGCACGATCGACCGCCAGACGTCCATGCGGCTCGGCTCGCCGGCACCCTCGAAGTTGCCCTCTGGCTCGGCATCGGCGCGCCCCCAGCGGGCGGTGAGCAGACTGGTCATCACCTGCAGGTGCACATGGGGCGCCCAGCCGCCGTTCTCCTCGGGGTGTCCGACCGAGCCGATCGTGCCGCCGGCCGGCACGTGGTCGCCCGGCTGCACGATGTCGATCGTGCGGCGCGAGAGGTGCCCGTAGAGCGACCAGAAGTCGGTGCCGTCGTCGGTTGCGTGGCGGACGATGACCGTCGGCCCGTAGTCGAAGGGCATGTCGTTGTCGGCGACGGTCTCGACGATGCCGTCGAGCGGCACTCGCACTGGAGTGCCTGCCTCGACGAACACATCGATTCCGAGATGCACCGATCGGGGCTCGGGTGCGTCGGTTGCGAACTGGTCGCCGGCGTAGCACGAGCGGTCTTCGTCGTAGGCGCCGAGTCCGGCTGCGGCACCGCGCGCAGTGATCTCGCTGCGCATCCACTCCCAAGCGGCGTGGGCACCCTGCGGCCCCGACGGGAACTGCGTGGCGGGCGCGCCGTCGGCGAGGCTGAAGAGCACAGCGGGCACTGCGGCGAGATCGACCGGCAGCGGGTCGACCACGCGCAGTTGCGGCGATGCCAGCCATTCCCGTACGGCCCGCCCTGCGGGCACCGGCTCGAGTCCTGCGGCGTGGCGTGCAGCGAAGTGCAACTGGTCGGGGCGGAT
>JBJOMQ010000054.1:0-13179 GCA_046052275.1 Actinomycetota bacterium
AGCGGCGAAGTCGGCGCGGCCTGACGGTGCGACCGCATCGACGAGACGGTCGATCACCTCGCGCATGAACGGGCGCAGCCGGTCGGCCGATCGGGGAGAGAAGGCGGGCGCTACGAGTCGCCGAAGTCGGGTGTGGACGTCGCCCTCGGCACTGAGGATGTTGACGTTCTGCCGGGAGAGGAATCGCTCATCGGTGATGCCCATCAGCTCTGGGATACGGCCGGCGGCGTTGTGCCATCGCTTGTCGCGGAGGATCGCAACTGCGTCGTCGTAGCGCCACACCGCATAGCCGAACGGGTTGCGGGCGAGCCAGGCTCCGTCGGGCAGGTCGTCGACGTCGGTAGCGCGCCGCCCCTCGAGCACGGGAAGTTCGAGCGATGCGGCGGGTACGGCCATGGCCGCACGCTATGCGGCACGCCTGCGATGCGGCGAGCGGGGGTGCCGGTCAGCCGACGGCCGCGACTGGATCGACGGCGTCGACGCCGAGGAACTCGGCGACGGGGCCGTTGGTGACTGCGCCGGCATGGGTGTTGACGCCGAGGGCGAGCGCCCGGTCGCGTCGGCATGCCTCGGCGACTCCGAGGTGGGCCACCTCGAGCTGGTACGGGAGCGTGGCGTTGGTGAGGGCGTACGTGCTGGTGTGCGGCACGGCACCGGGCATGTTGCCCACCGCATAGTGCAGCACGCCGTGCATCTCGTACACGGGGTCGGCATGCGTGGTCTCGCGGATCGTCTCGATGCAGCCGCCCTGATCGACGGCGACGTCGACGATGACGGCACCCTTCTTCATCATCCGGACCATGTCCTCGGTGACCACGACCGGAGCCCGGCCGCCTGCGACGAGCACGGCCCCAATGACGAGATCGGCATCGGCGATGTTGCGCTCGAGGGCGCCACGGTTCGATGCGAGCGTGACGATGCGCCCCTTGTTGATCTGATCGACCCAGCGCAACCGGTCGAGGTTCTTGTCGAACAGGACCACCTCGGCCTCCATGCCCGCAGCGATCCATGCCGAGTTCCACCCGACGTTGCCCGCGCCGAGCACGACCACCTTGGCGGGCTGCACGCCGGGTGCGCCGCCCATCAGCACCCCGCGGCCGCCGTTGTGCCGCTCGAGGTAGTGGGCGCCCATCTGCGGCGCGAGCCGTCCGGCGACCTCGCTCATCGGCGCGAGCAGCGGCAGTGCGCCGCTGGGCACCTGTACGGTCTCGTAGGCGATGCCAGTGGTGCCAGCAGCGAGGAGGGCCTTGGCCACCTCGGGGTAGGCGGCGAGGTGCAGATAGGTGAACAGCGTGAGGTCGCGTCGGAGATAGCCGAACTCCTCGGCCTTCGGCTCTTTCACCTTCACCACCATCTGCTGGGCCCACGCATCGGCGGCACTGGGCACGATCGTGGCGCCGGCCGCCCTGTAGTCGGCGTCGTGGATGCTGGCACCCTCGCCGGCTCCGGTCTCGACGAACACATCGATCCCGAGGCGCTCGAACTCGCGCACGCCGTCGGGTGTCATTGCCACCCGGTACTCCTGCGTCTTGATCTCCCTGGGCACACCGACGGTCGTGATCATGTGTCAGATGCTCCTCTGGCGGCTGCCGTTGATCAACGGGCACTATTCGGCCACACTGGGGGAATGGCCTCTGATTCAACGGCGATCGATGCAATCGACCGTCGAATCATCGACGTCCTCCAGCGTGACGGGCGGGTGAGCTGGCGAGAGCTCGCCGACCGAGTGGCGCTGGCGCCCTCGTCAGCGGCCGACCGGGTGCGCCGGCTCGAGGCCGCCGGGGTGGTCCGCGGCTACTCGGCGTCGATCGATCCGCGCGCCCTCGGACGCGACGTCCGCGCAGTGATCGACGCATCGCTCGCTCCGGGTGACGACCCGGCCCGCTTCGAGGAGCGCCTGCGCGACCGCGACGAGGTATCGCTGGCGGTGTACGTCACCGGTCCGGCCGACTACACGATCATCGTCGACTGTCCTGGTGCCGCAGGCCTCGACGAGTTCATCCGGTGGCTGAAGTCGGAGGCGGGGGCGGCACGAACGGAAAGCAAGTTCGTGCTGCGGCCGGTCGTCGGCTGATCGACATCGATGCCCCCTGTCGTCCTCCGGCACCGCTCGCTACCATCGGCATCACCGCAGCGGCCGTAACGGCACTGCTCTGAGCCACGAGGGATGGTCGGGTCAATGAAGTCGTTCAAGAACTTCGTCAATGGCGCACACGTCGATGCGAAGGACGGCCGCACGACGGCAGTGGTGAATCCATCGACCGGCGAGCAGTACGCCACGGCAGCGCTGTCCGGCGCTGCCGATATCGACGCTGCGATGTCGGCAGCCTCGAAGGCCTTCGACGAGTGGAAGGACTCGACACCCAGCGAGCGCTCACTGGCGCTGTTCCGCATCGCCGATGCCGTCGAGGCACGCGCTGATGAGTTGATCGCCCTCGAGGTCGAGAACTGCGGCAAGCCGGCTCACCTCGTGCGCAGCGAGGAGATCCCGCCGATGGTCGACCAGATCCGATTCTTCGCGACTGCGGCCCGACACCTCGAGGGCAAGAGCACCGGCGAGTACATGAAGGGAATGACGAGCATGATCCGGCGCGAGCCGGTGGGCGTGTGCGCTCAGGTTGCTCCCTGGAACTACCCGATGATGATGGCTGTCTGGAAGTTCGCCCCGGCGATCGCCGCTGGCAACACCGTGGTGCTCAAGCCGAGCGACACCACGCCGGCGACGAGTGGGCTGCTCGCCGAGATCGCTGCCGAATTCCTGCCGGCCGGCGTGTTCAACGTGGTGTGCGGCGACCGCGACACCGGCCGGTCGATGGTGGTGCATCCGGCACCCAGCATGGTGAGCGTCACCGGGTCGGTGCGTGCCGGCCAGGAGGTGGCCGCCGCTGCGGCCGACAGTCTGAAGCGCTGCCACCTCGAACTCGGCGGCAAGGCGCCCGTGGTGGTGTTCGACGACGCCGACATCGCCGCAGCAGCCGAGGGCATCGCGATCGCCGGCTACTTCAATGCGGGCCAGGACTGCACTGCGGCAACCCGAGTGATCTGTGCGCCGGGCGCCTATGACGCCTTCGTGGCGGCACTGGCCGAGCAGGCCAAGGGCATCCGCACCGGAATGCCCGACGACGAGGATGTGCTGTACGGGCCGGTCAACAACCCGAGCCAGCTGGCCCGCGTGGGCGGCATGGTGGAGCGTGCGCCGAAGCATGCCGAGGTGGTCGCTGGCGGCAGGGCGGTGAGCGGCAAGGGGTTCTTCTACGAGCCGACGGTCATCGCCAACCTCCGCCAGGACGACGAAATGATCCAGAACGAGATCTTCGGCCCGGTCATCACGGTGCAGCGCTTCGCCGACGAGGACGAGGCCATCCGCTGGGCGAACGGCGTCGAGTACGGGCTTGCCAGCAGCGTGTGGACCAGGGACTTCGGCCGGGCGATGCGCATGGCCAAGGCACTCGACTTCGGCTGCGTGTGGATCAACACCCACATCCCGCTGGTCGCCGAGATGCCGCACGGCGGCTACAAGAAGTCGGGCTACGGCAAGGACCTCAGTGCCTACGCCCTCGACGACTACACGCGCATCAAGCACGTGATGGCCAACATCAACAGCTGACCTCCGCCGACTCGGCGGGCGGTCCCTGCCCGGGACGAGTCAGTGGGCGCCCCACGTGAAGGTCTGCTTCACCAGGTCGAGGTAGATGAACGTCTCGGTGCTGCGCACGCCCTTGACGCGGCGAATGCGATTGGTGAGATCGAGGAGGTGCTGGTCGTCGTCGACCACGGCCTCGGCCATCAGGTCGAAGGATCCTGCGGTGACGACGAGATAATCGATGTCGGGCATCGCCTGCAGCAGTTCGGCGATCTCCTCGGTCGGGCCCTCGGTGGCGATGCCGATCATCGCCATGCGGCGCTTGCCCTGCGACATCGGGTTGGTAACGGCCACCACCTGCATCACGCCAGCGTCGACGAGGCGCTGCACGCGCTGTCGTGCAGCCGCCTCAGAGAGGCCGACAGCGGCACCGAGTCGCGTGAACGGCACCCGGCCATCGCGCTGGAGTTCCTCGATGATCGCCCGGTCGGTAGGGTCGAGATGCGAGCCCGTGCGGTCCATCGCTGCGAATTGTGGTCAGTGGCGGCATGGTCCGCAAGGGATCCCGTTGCGGTTGCTCCGGCCGGCCACGAATTCCGTCGAGTCACGGCCCCGGTCATGCTTGCGCCGGTGTCGGTGTCGTGACACGCTCTGCGCAGCGTGGCTCCAGCGCGGGGCGGCGGCATGGAAGAATGACGGCACGCTCGTTCCGGCTTCGAGCCGGGCGGCAGCCACACGGGGGAGCGCAGTGACTGGAGCGATGAACGCGGACGCCATGCCGGGCCAGCGAGGCGCGGTCGAACTGCAGGGCGTCACGAAGCGCTTCGGCCAGATGGTGGCAGTCGACCACATCGACCTGATGGTGCAGCCGGGCGAGTTCCTCTCGCTGCTCGGGCCCTCGGGCTGCGGCAAGACGACCACGCTGCGGATGCTCGCCGGATTCGAACAGCCAGACGAGGGTTTCATCCGCATCAGCGGCCAGTACGTGCAGGGGATCCCGCCATACCGGCGTGACGTCAACACGGTCTTCCAGCACTACGCGCTGTTCCCCCACATGACGGTGTCCGACAACGTGGCCTACGGGCTCCGCCAGAAGGGTGTCAGCAAGTCCGAGATCGCGACGCGCGTTGCCGAGGCGCTCGACATGGTGAAGATGACCAAGCTCGCCGACCGCAAGCCTCGTCAGATGTCGGGCGGCCAGCAGCAGCGCGTCGCCGTCGCCCGGGCACTCGTCAACCGACCGAGCGTGCTGCTGCTCGACGAGCCGCTCGGCGCCCTCGATCGCAAGCTGCGTGAGGAGATGCAGATCGAGCTGAAGCTCCTCCAGAGCCAGCTGGGGATCACCTTCATCTTCGTCACCCACGACCAGGAAGAGGCGATGAGCATGAGCGACCGAATCGCCATCATGCTCGACGGCCACATCGAGCAGCTCGCCGATCCCGAGACCGTGTACGAGCGACCCGCGTCGGCCTTCGTTGCCGGGTTCATCGGCCGCAACAACTTCTGGCGCGGCACGGCCACCGCCGATGGCGTGCGCGCCGACGATGGCACGGTGTTCGTCGTGTCGAACCCCGACGAGAAGGTGAACCCCGGCGAACCGGCCCTCGCCGCCGTTCGACCGGAGAACTTCCAGCTCGTCACGTCCGATCCAGGAACCGGGCGCAACTCGATCCCCGGCACCGTCGCCAGCGTCGCCCACTTCGGCGACACGCTGCAGTACGTCGTGCGCACGGCAAGCCGCGATGTGCTCGTGCTCACACCACGGGCGAATGCGCCCCGTCTGTCGAGCGGCGAGCGGGTGTGGTGCACCTTCACGCCGGCAGACGTGTACTCGTTCTCGGCGCGTCAGGCCGATCTCGTGCTGGCCGGTCCCGCAGTGGAGGCCGACCACTGACCGTGCCGACCCCGGAGGGCTGATCGCCAGCGCTCCCGAACCGATCTACCCCCGAAGCCAGTCCCCGACCACACCCACTCCAGACCCCTACCAGAACACCAACCACAAGGAGCGCCAGATGGCCCGCAAGCCCGAACCCGTGAAGATCCTCGCCCCGCACAGCTTCCGCCAGGCGCTGTCCCGTCGCAGCGTGCTGCAGATGGGCGGAGCCGCTGCCGGCCTCGGCATCCTCGGCGTCGCCTGCGGCGGCGGTGACGAGGGCGGCGACGGCGGCGACGGCGGTACGCAGGCGAGCGGCGACTGGAGCCGTGTCGTCAACAAGGCAGAGGGCACCCTCAGCATGTACACGTGGGGCGACTACAACGACCCTGAGCTGGTCGGCGCACTCGCCGAGAGCGAGATCGGCGTGTCGATGAAGGTCGACTACTACGCCAGCAACGAGGACCTCATCACCAAGCTGTCGGCCTCGAGCGGTGCCAGCGGCTTCGACATCGTCGTGCCCACAGGCCCGTACATCCCGCAGATGGTGTCGAAGGGCCTCCTCGAGAAGCTCGACAAGGCAAAGCTTCCCAACATCGTCAATGTCGATCCGCAGTACCTCGGCCGCGACTGGGACCCCGACAACGACTACTCGGTGTGCAAGAACTGGGGCACCACCGGCTGGATCTACGACACCACGGTCATCACTCGCGAGATCGCCACGTGGGGCGACTTCCTCGATGCGTGCATGAACGAGGCCAGCGGCAACTGCTCGGTCCTCGACACCGCCCCCAACCTCTGCGGCATGTACTTCTGGGCCAACGGCATCAACTGGACCACCGAAGATGCTGCCGACCTCGACGCCTGCGAGGACTACCTCGTCAACCAGCTGGCGTCACACATCAAGGCATTCGACAGCTACCCGAGCACGGCCCTGGCCGAGGGTGCGTATGCGCTGTCGGCAGCCTGGAATGGCGATGCCCGCCAGGCCCTGGTGCGCATCGAGGAGGCCGGCGGCGACCCGACGGTGTGGAAGTGGGGCCTCGGCGCTCCGGCGACCGAGCTCTGGATGGACACCTACTGCATCGCTGCCGGAGCCCCCAACCCCGACGCAGCACATGCGTGGATCAACTGGCTGCTGGTTCCCGAGATCTCCATCCGTGACCTCAACTACCACGGCTATCACAGCGGCATGAAGAGCATCGACCAGCTCATCACCGAGCTCGTGCCCGACCTCGTCAACGGCGACATGATCTTCTTCGACGATGCCCAGGTGTCGACGATGCAGACCGGCGCCGTGAACACGGCCCAGGACCGCCTCGTCGACATCTTCAACAAGGTCAAGGCAAACGCCGCAGGCTGATGCTGTGACCGCTGCACTCGACGGTGCACGCCCGAGGAGGTGGCGGGGGCCGAAGTTCGCCCTCGCCATCCCCTCGATGGTGTGGTACGTGCTCTTCTTCGCCGTACCCATCGCCTTCATCGTGCTGTACTCATTCGGCACGAAGGACTCTGCGCAGCGAATACCGGTCGACCTCGGATCACTCGGGTGGCAGAACTACCGCGAGGCGTTCGACGACACCTTCTTCACCACGTTCAAGCAGACCATCCGCATCGCGGTCATCGCCACGGCGCTCTGCATCGTCATCGGATTCCCGACGGCCTACTTCCTTGCCTTCAAGGTGGGCGAGCGGTGGCGGGCGATCCTGCTGGCGCTGGTCGTGGTGCCCAGCTTCACAAGCTTCCTCATCCGCACCGTGGCGTGGAAGATCCCGCTTGCCAAGACAGGGTCGTTGTCGAAGTGGCTGCAGGAGGTGGGCATCCTCAGCGGGCCAATCGACATCCTGCAGACCCCGGTGGCAGTGCAGTTGGCAGTGGTCTACAACTACCTCGGGTTCGTCATCCTGCCGCTCTTCGTGGCACTCGACAGGATCGACGTGCGAATGCGGGAGGCCAGCAAGGACCTCGGCGCCGGCCGCCTCGCCACGTTCGCCAGCGTCACGCTGCCCCTGGCCGGGCCGGGAGTCGCCGCAGCAGTCCTGCTGACCTACATCCCGATGTGCGGCGACTATGTGACGGCACGCGTGCTGGGTGGCGCCGACGGCAACATGATCGGCTCGATGATCGCCAGCCAGTTCGGCGACGCACAGAACTGGCCGCTCGGATCCGCAATGGCGGTGCTGATGATCGCCGCCGTGCTGCTCACGCTCGGCATCGGCGCCGTCCTCGTGTTCGGTCTGCGCCTGCTGGTGAGGTGGGCGTCGCCGATGCTGCGAGGGATGCGGGCATCGATGTACGAGCGTCGCATGTCGACGGCGCGCCCCTCGGCTCGTCAGCGTGCCATCGATGCAGTGAAGGGCGTCCTCGCGGTCTGGACCTCGCTCGTGCTGCTCTTCCTGTTCATCCCCATCGCGCTGGTGATCCTCCACTCGTTCAACGACGGCGGTAACTTCGTGATCTGGGGCGGGCCGGGCACGCAGTGGTGGGGCCGGCTCTTCAGGGCCGACCGGACGGTGCTGACGCTGCTGGCCTTCGTCGCTGTCACAGCGGTGGGCGTTGTCGGGCCTCGGGTGCTGCGTCGCGTCACCGGCGTCCGCCGGCCGCGCCTCGAGCGGTGGGCAGGGCCGGCTGCATTCGTCGTGGCGCTGATGGCGACCGGCTTCGGCACCGAGTGGTACCGGCGCATCTTCCGCGACGCCAACGTCGGCGACGCGATGCGCAACTCGTTCTTGGCAGCCTTCGGCGCCACCGTCATCGCGGTGGTCATCGGCGGACTTGCTGGCACCGCCCTCGCTCGGCGCCCCGGCAAGTGGACCGGTGGCTTCATGGCCGTCGTGTTCCTCATCCTCGTGACGCCCGAGATCATGGATGCCATCGCGCTCGCCACCTGGTTCCCGCGGCTCGGCGGCCCGTTTGCCAGCGACCTCGGGCCGTTCCGCATGGGCATCAACAAGCTGTGGGTCGGGCAGTCGCTCTACGCGTCCGCCGTGGTCACGCTCATCGTGCGCGCTCGTCTTGCCGGTCTCGACGAAGCGCTTGAGGAGGCAGCGGGCGACCTAGGCGCCCCTCCAGGTCGAGCCTTCCGGCAGGTCACACTGCCCCTGATCGCGTCGGCGCTCATCGCCGGCGGCCTGCTGTCGTTCACGCTCTGCATCGACAACACCGTTATCTCGGCGCTGGTGTCCGATGCCGGCTCGTCGACCTTCCCCGTGGCGCTGCTCGGTGCGCAGAAGAGCACGATCAAGCCGTTCTGGGGTGTCGGTGCAGTGGTGCTGTTCGCGATCACGATGGCGGCACTGGCCTTCGTGGCCTCGGTGCTGCGCCGATCCGGCGACTCCTCGTCGCAGATCGCCGCCACGCTGGCCGGCGGCAGCTGAGACGCGCACCCGGACTGGCACATGCGCGTCGTCGTGGTAGGAGCCGGCCTGGCCGGAATGCGCGCTGCCATCAGGCTGCGTGACGCCGGTGCCGAGGTGATGGTGCTCGAGGCAGGCGACCGGGCGGGAGGCCGGGCAAGGACCGTGCGCTCGCCGTTCGCCGGCGGTCAGTACGCCGAGACCGGTGCCGAGTGGGTCGACACCTATCACCACCGCATGGCCGAGTTGATGGATCGCTATGCGGTCCGGCGGCTGGGTGATGGCGAGCAGTGGACGACCATCCGCAGGTGGGTGCACATCGACGGACGAATGCTGAGCCCCGACGACCTCCGCCGCGAATGGCCGGCAATGTTCGAGCAGCTGACCGAGTTCGACCGCCGTCTCGAGGAGGCGGCAGCGGACATCGTCGATCCGTCCCGGCCGACTGCTCATCCCGACGCGGCGGCACTCGATTCGCAGTCGCTCGCTGATCTCGCTGCCGCTGTCGGGTTGGAGCGAGTTGCCGCGCTCATGCGACGCCGCGACTCGCAGGGAGAGTTCGCAGCGGAGCCAGCAGATGTGTCACTGCTGTTCGTCGCACAGCAGCGTGCCCACCAGTCTCAGGAGGGCGCAGGCACAGTGGTGAGGGCCCATCGGGTGGAGGGTGGCGTGTCGAGTATCGCCGAGGGCATGGCGGGCGAACTCGGCGACACCATCGTGCGCGGTACCGCAGTGATGTCGGTCGAGCAGGACGGCGGCGGAGTCCGAGTGCACACAGCAGCCGGAATCCATGCCGCCGACCATGTCGTGCTGGCATGCGCGCTCCCGGCGGTTCGGCGCATGCGGTTCGAGCCGCGGCCTCCTGCAGCACTGGAAGCGGCAATTGCCGGGCTCGGCTACGGCGCCATCACGAAGACAGCTGTGCAGTGGCCGTCGCGTAGCTGGCCACCCGGCTATGCGACGACCGACGCCATCGTGCAGCGCGTCTACGAGCCCACGATCGACCAGCCCGGGCGCGAGGGGATCCTCATGAGCTACTGCGGCGGTGACGGCGGCATCGAGTGGGCTCGGCTCAGTGAGGCGGAGCGAATCGACAGAGCCGAGCAGGGCATGCGCGAACTGCACCATCTCAGCGACGCTGCGATCGCAGGCGTGTCCCGAGCGTGGAGCGCAGAGGCGCGCTTCGGCGGCGCCTACGCGGTGTACCGGCCGGGCGAGGTGATGGCGTACTGGGACGTGCTCCGAGCACCGTGGGAAAGGGTGCATCTCGCCGGCGAGCATGTCGCCACTTGCACGGGCTACATGGAGGGCGCGCTCGAGTCGGGCGACACGGTGGCGGACCGTCTGCTGGCGTCGCACGCCGGCTGTTCGGCTCGTCGCACCATGTCGAGCATCCCCCCATGTACGCCGCAGCGGGCGGCGCACGACGATGGCACACCTCCTCGCATCGCGCTCGCCCCGGACGGAGCGCCGGAGTGGATGGCCGCCGCGATCGCCGCCGGCGGCGGGCACGTCGTGCCCGTGTCAGATGCCGAGGCGATCGTGTGGGCAGAGCCGCGAGGCGCCGACCGCCTGCGGGCGCTGCTTGACGAGGCACCCAACGTCAGATGGGTGCAGTTGCCGTGGGCCGGCGTCGAGCAGTTCGCCGACGCCTTCGACACCGATCGGGCGTGGACCTGCGGCAAGGGCGTCTATGCCGAGCCGGTTGCGGAACTCGCCCTCTCGATGGCACTGGCCGGCATGCGGCATGTCGGCGCCTATGCGCGCGCGAGAGCGTGGTCGGAGCCTGTCGGCCGGAACCTGATCGGCGCAAACGTCACCATCCTCGGCGGCGGGGGCATCACCGAGGCATTGCTGCGCCTGCTGCGTCCGTTCGACTGCCGGATCACGGTGGTGAGAAGCCGTGCCACCGCGATGGAGGGTGCCGACGAGGTGCTGGAGGCCGACCGGTACGTAGATGCGCTCGCAGACGCAGACCTCGTGATCCTCGCACTCGCACTCACTCCCGAAACGGAGGGCATGCTCTCGAGGGGCGAGTTCGAGCAGATGCGTTCGACGGCGTGGGTGGTGAATGTCGCCCGCGGCCGGCACATCGTCACTGACGACCTGGTGTGGGCGCTCGAGAGCGGCGTCATCGGCGGCGCGGCGCTCGATGTCACTGAACCCGAGCCCCTTCCCGCCGATCATCCTCTCTGGGCTCTCCCGAACTGCATCATCACTCCGCACGTGGGCAATACGCCCGAGATGGGCGTACCCCTGCTTGCCGAGCGAATCGAGCGCAACGTGCGTGCCTTTGCGTCCGGTGACGAACTGATCGGCCATGTCGATGTCGAACGCGGATACTGATCTGCCGGCATCCGACCCACATGCGGAGCTCGGCCTCGAGCACCGGCGAATCGTCGGTCGATTCGTACGAGACGGCCGCATCGTGCAGATTCCTGCGAAGCTCTCAGTCCGCCGGGTGCTGCTCGAGTGGCTGGTCCTCGACTTCGATCCTGCTCGTGCCTACACCGAGGCAATGGTGAACCTGATCATCGGACAGCGACACGCAGATGTGGCAGCACTGCGGCGCTATCTCGTCGACGAAGGCCTGATGGTCCGGGCTGGCGGCTCGTACCGACGGGTTCCACGATGACGCACTACGAGGTGCTCGGAGTGCCTCGCACTGCGACCCACGCCGAGATCAGGGCAGCGTTCCGCACCGCAGCGCGTCGCCATCATCCTGATGCGACGTTGTCGGCTGGCGTTCCTCCTCGTGCCGATGACCAGATGGCACAGCTGAACGAGGCATGGAGGGTGCTCGGCGACCAGCGACGCCGACTCGACTACGACCGCGCACTCGACGATGTCGGGAATCCTGCGGGAGCTGCGACGAGTCCGAGGTCGTCGGGCAGTGCCGCAACGGGCGGCGGCGCCTCGCAGCCGATGACACCATCGATGGCGGCACGGCGCAATCCTCTCGGCCGCTATTTCGATCCGCCGCGGTTTCCCTGGCGGCCCATGCTTGCCGTGATCGCCCTTGGCTCTGCAGCAGTGCTGCTGGCTGCCGCGCAGACGCCGTCGACGCCGCTTCGCCCGGTGGATGGCCGGCTGATGCCGGGAGAGTGCACCGTCATCGACGTCGACGGCAGCGCGATCGAGACACTGTGTGACGGCTCGCAGGACGGCGTGGTCGACACCATCGTGGTCGATGCGATGTCGTGTCCACAGCAGACACGGGCACATCGCGACGACAGTGGGGGCGGCGTCGCCTGCGTCCGGGTGTGACCTCGGTGGCGCCCTGCTAGATTGCCGACGCCCTGAGGGGCGGTTAGCTCAGTCGGTTAGAGCACTACGTTCACACCGTAGGGGTCACAGGTTCGAATCCTGTACCGCCCACCCTTGACTCCGCATGCGCGGTGCTGCGATCAGCCCGATCCTCCGGGTGCTGCGGCGCGGTACCGTGAGCGCATGACACGGCTGTGCGAGCGCCCAGGATGCTCCGCACCCGCCTCGTGCTCGTACGGAATCGACACCTCGAGGCTCCGAGTGTGGATCGACGCCCTCGGCGCGTCGACGACGTCCGGGGTCGGCCCGCGAGACGGGGCGCTGTGCCGTCGGCACGCTGATGCAATGGTGGTACCGCGCGGCTGGCACGTCGACGACCGACGCGTCGCCGCCGTCGACCCAGCACCCGCCCGGACGCTGTCGGCGCCGCCGCCGTCGGTGCCCGGAGCCGGCAGCGGCAACCTCCCCGGCGCCGCGTCAGCGGCACCCGACTCCGACCAGGGATTCGGGCGTGGGTTCGTTCGCCGTCGCCGTCGTCGCGTCAACCCCCCTGAGGGCCCTCAGCCAGAACAGCTGGTCTTGCTCGAGTTCGATGCAGCGTCTGCCACGGTCGACCTCGCTGCGGGTGCCGCGCCGGAGCCGATGCCCGACGATCGTGTTGACGGGCCGTCCGGCACGTTGGCCGTCACAGCGCCCGGGGTGGACGAGGCCGGCGCGCCGTTGGAGGGCGAGACTGCTGGTGCCGAGGCCGCTGTTGCCGACGCCGGTGCTGCCGGCATCGTGGCGGACACCGTGCAGGACGCTGAACCCCATCCGAGTCTGGCCGGCGACCTCGGCGCTGCGCAGTCCGAGCCAGTGGATGCCACTCCCATCGCCCCCTGGCGGCCGGTCTTCGACCATGCCGACGATCTTGGCGGCGTTCTGCAGGCTCGCAGCCCGCTGCTGTCGCGGGCATTCGGGCGACGTGGCCGCACACCTGCGTCATCGACTCATCACGATCGCAGCGGCACACGCGGTGACGGCGGCGACGGCCACGACGAGGGATGACGGCGCGACTGCGCGGCGGGCGGCATGCTCGGCCACACTGTCGTCGTGGACGT
>JBJOMQ010000055.1:0-16949 GCA_046052275.1 Actinomycetota bacterium
GCCTGGCGGTCGGCCTTCATGTCGAGCCGCCCCACGAGTGAGTCCCCCCACAGCACCGGTAGCACGTAGTACCCGAACTGGCGCTTCGCCGCAGGGGTGTAGATCTCGATGCGGTACCGGAAGCCGAACAGCCGCTCGGTGCGAGTGCGGTGCCAGCAGACCGGATCGAACGGGCTGAGCAGCGCGCAGGCATCAACCCGTCGGGGCAGTGGGATCGCTGGGTTCCGATAGGCAGGCTTCTCCCACCCGTCGACGCGCACCTCGCGCAGCCGTCCCTCTTCGACGAGCTCACTGATGAGCGGCCGGCACGGCTCGTTCTTCTGCCGGTGGTAGTCGGTGAGATCGTCGAGTGTGCCGACGCCATGGTGTGCAGCGGCGAGCACCAGCAGTTCCTTGCGCGCCTCGCTCTCGGATGGCGTCGGACGATCGAGCACGTGACGCGGCAGCACTCGCTCGGTGAGGTCGTACAGCCGGGCGAAGTCGGACGCCCGGCGCACCGCCGTGACCTCGCCCTTCCAGAACAGGCTCTCGAGCGCCACCTTGGCGTCGTCCCAGTCCCACCACGGTCCCTTGCGTTCGGTTCGCTCGCTCAAGTCGCCTGCAGCGATCGGCCCATCCGACTCGATCCGCCGACGCACCTCGTCGATGTAGCCGGGGCGCCGCTGCATGAGATCCCAGTAGCGGTTCCACTTGTGCTCGCGGTTCATGCGCCAGCGGTGCAGGTGGTGGTGTGCGGTTGGCACGTGGCTGGCCTCGTGCACCCAGTACTCGAACAGCTCGCCGGCGGCCGTCGCATCGGCAATGAGCGATCGAGGGTGGGGGCCGAGCCGGGCGAAGAGCGGCAGCTCCTGGCTGCGCACGAGCACGTTGACCGAGTCGATCTGGATCAGCCCCATCCGGTCGAGGACCCGGCGAAGATGGCGCCGGTCGACACGTCCCGAGGGCCGGGGGTCGGCGAATCCCTGCGCTGCGAGCGCGAGGCGGCGGGCCTCGTCGAGTGAGAGGCGGTCGGCGGCCATCTCGGGAATTGTGACGCGACAGCGGCGGCGGGAGCGGGTGCCGTCTGCCCGCTCGTCGATCAGTCAGCGACGGTGATGGAGACCGAGTTGATCACGACGGGAGTGCGCGGCCGGTCGCTGTGATCGGTGGCGACGTTCTGCATCGCGTCGAGCACGTCGAGACCCTTCACGATCTGGCCGAAGTGGTTGTACTGCGGCGGCAGGCCGACGCCGTTCGGACCGCTGATGAGGAAGAACTGGCTGCCGTTGGTGTGCGGACCGGCGTTCGCCATGGCGACCGAGCCGAGCTGGTAGCGCTGCTTCACCGGCTCGTCCTCGAAGCGGTAGCCCGGCCCGCCCCGTCCGGTGCCGGTGGGGTCGCCGCCCTGGCAGACGAAGCCGTTGATGATGCGATGGAAGATGACGCCGTCGTAGTAGTGGTAGCCGGCGAGGAAGACGAAGTTGTTCACCGTGATCGGCGCGTTGATGGCGTCGAGGGCGATGACGATGGTGCCCATCGACGTCTCCATCGTGGCCGTGTAGCGCTTGGCCGGATCGATGCCGAACTCCGGAGCCTGGTCGAACTGCTGGGTGACGGGTGCAGTGCCATCGAGGGCAGGGAAGGTGTATGCCATGGCAGCACCCTATCGGTGGCAGTCGAGTCGCCCTGCGGCGAGATGCCGCCGGGTCAGGAGTTGCGCAGGTTGTAGTCGGTGATCAGCCCGTTGGCCTGCGTGGCCGCATCGTCGAGCGACGCCTGCACGTCGGCTCCGTCGAGGATGGCGGCCACGGCGATTGCCAGCACCGCACGGATCTCGCGCAGCGGCCCCACTACCGGCCCAGCCGAGGTGAGGGCATCCGGCGATGACAGCAACTGGTCGAGGGCGACGCCGAACCGCGGATCGCCCGCCAGCGTGCTGCGGTACGGATCGAGATCGCGGGCGTCGTCGCGAACCGGCACATAGCCGGTGGCTGCGGCCCATGCGCTCTGCTGCTCGGCACCCACGAGGAACTGCACGAAGTCCCACGATGCGGCGGTGCGGAGCGGATCGTCGTGGTTGACCACCCACAGCGCGGCACCACCGATGAGCGCGCCGGGCGCGCCGTCGGGGCCGGGCATGGGGCCCACTCCCACATCGTCGGCGGAGATGTTCGGGAACTGCCCGCTGCCAAGCACGTCGAGAACCGGGCCCAGCGAGGCCGATGTGGCAATCGTCATGGCAGCTGCCTGCTGCTGGTCGGCGAGCTTCAGCAGGTTGTCGTACCCGGTACCGCTGTTGTCGCCCACGTTCACCGCCAGGCCATCGACGACCATCTGCTGCAGGAACGTGAGCAGGCCGACACCGGTGTCGTTGTTGTAGAGCACTTTGGTAGCGCGTGCGCTACGTCCGTTGTCGCCGTCGGTGTAGTACTCCTGCGCCTTGCAGAACCACTGCTCGACATACCAGCCACCACCGCTGTCGAAACCGCTCTCGAGGGCGAGGCCGAACGACGATGCCCCTGAGTCGACGATGGCCTGGCTGTACTCGCGCATCTCGTCGAGTGACGTAGGCGGCCTGTCGGGATCGAGGCCGGCCGCTTCGAAGACCCGCTTGTTGTAGAACAGCACCGGGTTCGAGATGTTGAACGGCATCGCCCACTGCATTCCCTGCGTCGCATAGGCGGACATTGCAGAGGGAAGGAACGCCGCAGTGTCGAAGCCGGTCGCCTCGATGCACTTGCCCACCGGCACGGTGCTCTCGGTGTCGATGATGCTCTGCACCGTGTACTCGGGCAGCTGGATGACGTCGGGGCGGCCCTCCTGGTTCGACTGCAGGTACTTGTCGAGCGCCTCCTCGTAGTTGCCGCCGACCAGCGACACCGCGACCTTCGATTGGCTGGCGTTGTAGGCAGCGGCAAGTTCGTCGAGTTCGGCGCCGAGCGGGCCGCTCATGCCGTGCCAGAACGTCAACTCGACGGTGCCGGGGTTGTCGGCGAGCAGCTGCGGATCGGCGGGGCAGTCGGGCAGCGTGTCGGGGGCCACGGTGGTGGTCGTGGCAGCGAGCGTGGTGCCCGTGCCGCCGGTCGAGTCGGCCGAGGTGGTGCCCGTGGCATCTCCCGAGTCGGTGATCGAGCTGCCACCGGTGCATGCAGTGACCACGACGAGCCCGGCGAGGGCCGCAGCCTGGAGAAGTCGGTGGCGCCTCATCCCTTCACCGCGCCTGCGGTGAGGCCGCGAACCAGCTGGCGCTGGAACGCCACCAGCATGATGAAGATCGGCAGTGCTGCGATCACGAGTCCTCCGGTGATGAGGTTGAAGCGACTGATGTCGCCGGGGGTGCGAAGGCTGTCGAGCCCGATCTGGATCGTACGGTGCTCGAGGTCGGTGATCACCTGCGACGGCCACAGATACTGGTTCCAGGTGCCGAGGAAGGTGAACAGGCCGAGCGCGCCGAGCGTCGGCCTGCTGAGCGGAGCAGCGACCTCCCAGAGGAACCGAAAGTGTCCGACGCCGTCGAGGGACGCCGCCTCGCGCAGTTCGCCCGGCAACTGGCGGAACATCTGCCGCAGCAGGAACACGCCGAACGTCGACGCCAGCAGCGGCACGATGAGCCCCTGATACGTGTTGATCCATCCCAGCCCGTCGATGGTCCGGCGGTTGATGACCACGGTGACCTCGGCCGGCACGAGCATGGCGGCGAGGAACACGACGAAGACGATGTTCTTGCCCGGGAAGTCGAGGAAGGCGAACGCGTAGGCAGCGAAGAGACTGGTGACGGCTACCCCGATCGTCACCATGACCGACACGAACAGGCTGTTCAGCAGCAGCCGTCCGAGATCGCCCTCGGTCCACGCAGCGCGGATGGTGTCGAGCGTGAGGTCGACTGGCAGCAGCGACCGCGGGTGGTCGAGCGAGTCGGGCCCCGACTTCAGCGCCTGCAGCAGCACTGCCCAGATCGGGAACAGCACCAGGGCGGAGACGAGCGCGAGCAGCGCATAGCGACCTGCGGCGCGCAGCGGGGACGTGGCAGCGTCGATGCCGGGCCGCCGAGCACGCCGGCGAGTAGGAGTCGTCGGCACCGAAATGTCAGTCGGCATAGTGCACTCGCCGTTCGAGGCCGCGGAACTGCAGGACGGCGAAGACGAGGCACACCGCGAACAGCAGCACGGCAGCCGCAGACTTCAGGCCGAGGTCATTGCGGATGATCGAGTCGCTGCCGTAGATGAGGTACGGGATGGTGGTGGTGCTGCGCTCAGGGTTCGGGCCGCCACGCGTGAGCAGCTCGACCTCGCCATAGGTCTGCAGGGCGCGGGTGGTGAGCACCACCGTCACGAAGAGCAGCGATGGCGACAGCATCGGCAGTGTCACGTTGGTGAATCGCCGCCAGCTGCCTGCGCCGTCGACGTACGCACTCTCATAGAGGTCGCGCGGCACGCTCTGCAGGCCGGCGGTGATGACGATGAACGTGAACCCCAGGCCGGCCCAGATGCTGCTGAGCGCCACGGCTGGCAGCGCAGTGGCCGGGTCGCGGAGAAGTCCGGGACTCTTCAGCCGAGGGAACCAGCCGCTGAGCAGGTCGCTGAGAATTCCGATCTCGGGTTGCAACAGCACGAACCACACGAGGCTCGCGACTGCGACGCTCGTGGCGACCGTGCTGGAGAAGATGGTGCGGAAGATGCCGATGCCGCGCAGGTGCTTGTCGGCGAGCACGGCGAGTGCCACACCGAGTACCAGGCCCGTCGGCACGGTCATCAGTGCGAGTCGCAGCGACACGCCGAGCGCCTGCTGGAACTCGCGGCTCATGAAGGCGTCGGCGTACTGCCCCCACCCGACGTCGCGGCACCGCTGCCCCGTGCTGTCGCACCGCAGGTGGCCGGTCTGTACCGCCCTGACGAGCGGGTAGACGGTCCACACGCCGAGTAGGGCCACCGAGGGCAGCAGCATGGCCACGGCGGCCGGCATGTCGCGCAGGCGGCGCCGAACGCGGCGCAGTGAGGACGGCGCTGTGTCGGCAGCGGTCACGGCAGCCGAGCGCCTGTGGTCGTGGCGAATCGATGCCGGTACCGCTGCTCGGCGTCGAGTCGCACCGTCGCGCCGACGCCCGGCAGATCGGGAGAGGGGACGGTGCGCACGACCACCCGCTCGCCACGTCCGGCGCCCTCAGCGATCTCGGCGATCACGAGCACCTCGTGGCCAAGATGCTCGACCTGCCGCACTGCGGCGGCCAGCTGCCCCTCAGCAGCAATGAGCAGGTGCTCGGGGCGGATGCCGACACGCGTGCCCGCGTCGCACAGCACGCCGTCGGGCAGCACGTTCATCGGCGGCATGCCGATGAACTGCGCCACGAACGCGGTTGCCGGACGGTCGTACACCTCCTGGGGCGTGCCGACCTGCTCGATCCGGCCGGCGTTCACCACTGCCACTCGCGTGGCCATGGTCATCGCCTCGACCTGGTCGTGTGTGACGTAGACGAATGTGCTGTCGAGCCGCCGGTGCAGGTCGACGAGCTCGGCGCGCGTGTCGCCGCGGAGCTTGGCATCGAGATTGCTGAGCGGCTCGTCCATCAGGAATGCCGCCGGGTCGCGCACGATGGCGCGAGCGAGTGCCACGCGCTGACGCTGGCCGCCACTCAGCTGGCCGGGCTTGCGGTGCATCAGCCCGTCGAGTCCGAGCACGGCGGCGGCACGCTCGGCCGCAGCGGCTCGCTCTGCACGGCCGACGCCACGCGCCTTCAGCGGGAACTCGATGTTCTTGCGCACCGACTTGTGCGGGTAGAGCGCGTAACTCTGGAAGACCATCGCAATGTCGCGATCGCTCGGCGCCAGGTCGGTGACGAGTCGGTCGCCGATGAACACCTCGCCCGACGTGGGCACCTCGAGTCCGGCGACGATGCGCAGGATCGTGCTCTTGCCGCACCCTGACGGGCCAAGCAGCACCATGAAGTCGTGGTGGGCGACATCGAGCGTGACGTCGTCGACGGCCACGACCACATCGGCTGCGTCGGCATCCGGACGGCCGCGACGGAGGCGTCGACCCGCGCCCGCATCGGCACGGCCGAACGTCTTGGTGATCCGCTCGAGCCGCACAGTCGCCACGACGGCACCGTATTCGATTGCCTGTGCCGGGACGCGCCGGCGGCGGGATCAGGCCGTGCGGGCGGTGGGCTGCGATTCCAGCAGCTGGTCGGGCAGTGGCTCGCCGGTGACCTCGTCGGTCCAGTAGGTGCCGGCATCGAGTCGTACGAGGGCTGCCTCGACATCGGCGAGATCGCGCTCGATGGCATCGAGGTCGAGCGGCGCGCTGACGGGTGCGGTCGCTGCGGGGCCGGCGTCGTGCTGGTCGGTCATGGCCCACACAGTACCGATCGGCGACGGGAGCCCTCACGGCCGCCCCGCCCGGCAGTCGGCGAGTCCGGACCAATGGGTAGTGTTCTTGCTGTTCCGGCCGGACATCGGCCGCTCGTCGCGAGGGGGGAACCGTGGCCGATCCGTACAGGGCGAGAGCTCCCTTCGCGCCGTGGGACCGCCGGCAGCTTCCGGGGCTGTTCGACGTCGAGGAGAGCGCCCGCCGGATCGGCCACTACAAGTGGGCTGAGATGAAGCTGTTCGAGGCGCTGGGCGGCTGGATCGCCACCGTTCCCGAGCTCGACGTGAAGATGCGCCTCGGCACCCACTGCTACCACCACGCGTGGCACGCCGAGCTCTGGCACAAGCGGCTTCCGGAACTGCGCGAGATGAACCCCGACCGGCTCACCGTGCCGCCCAACGACGCAATGGAGCGGTTTGTCGCCGCGCTACGAGAGCCCGAGGCGCCTGACCAGACCATCGAGAAGCTCGTCGGTGCGTATCGCGTTTTCATCCCGCATTTCATCGCCGCCTACACATTCCACCGGAACAACACCAGCGAGATCACCGACGCTCCCACCATCCGCTCGATCGGCTTCATGCTGCAGGACGAGTTCGCGGACTGGTGCGACGGCGAGATGCTCATTCAGTCGTTGCTCGAGACACCCGACGACGTGCAGCGTGCAGCAGCGCACCAG
Source organism: Actinomycetota bacterium (assembly GCA_046052275.1). Lineage (GTDB taxonomy): Bacteria > Actinomycetota > Acidimicrobiia > Acidimicrobiales > Ilumatobacteraceae > UBA668. The sequence continues at coordinate 7,022 of JBJOMQ010000055.1, forward strand.
TCGCGCCTCGAGCAGTTGCTGGTCGAAGCGGGCGGCATTGCCGGACCAGGCACCATCGGACATCAGTGAACGGAGGACCACCATGAGAAAGTTCTTCCCCGTCGAAGAGCTCGCCCGCGACGAGCGATTCCACCAGATCACCATGCGCCACGCGCAGGCCGATCCGCGCATCGAGCCGGTCGCACGCGAGCGTCGCGAGGGCGCTGCGCCGAGTCGGCCGAGCCGCACCAACCGGCTCACTCCCGACCGCCCCGATGCCAGCGAGCGGGCACGGGCCCTGATGCACGGCATCTTCGTCGGCGAGATTCAGGCGCTCGAGGGCGCAGGCCGCACATGCCACGACTTCGAGACCGGCACTGAGGCACCGTTCGCCCTCAAGCTCGACATGGCACGCCAGGCATGGGACGAGGCGAGGCACGTGGAGATCAGCGTGAAGCTGAGCGACTGGATGGGCAGCGAGATCGGCGAGTTCGCCGAGAACACGGTGCTGTTCGAGGCGGCATGCAGCAACGATCCGGTGCTGCGCCTCGCCGGCGTCAACCGGGCACTCGAGGGACTCGCGATCGACGTCTTCACGACGATGAAGGACTTCGGCACGGTGGCGAGCGATCCGTTCCTCGAGTTCTGCGAGGACTGGATGCTCGCCGACGAGGTCACCCACGTGAAGATGGGCAGCGACTGGCTGCGCCGCATCACCGAGAACGATCCCGAGCGCCGCGCCAAGGCGCTCGAGTTCCAGTCGGTCGTCGACAAGATCTTCAGCTACGGCGGCTTCCGCAGCGACAGCGACGAGTCGGCCATCGGCCTCGCACGCCGCTTCCGCGAACTTGCCGGCTTCTCCGACGACGAGGTCGCCGACATCGCTGCGGTGAGCCTGCAGGCGCTCGAGGAGCGCAAGGCGTTCGCCGCAGCAGCGCTCGCCGGCAGCGGCGCCGAGTGACCGGTCTCCGAGCGGCTCCCACTCGATCCCTCGTCACCACGATCACTTCCACCGCCATGGCCACAGCGATCACCGTCTCGCCCGAGACGTTCTCCAACGTCGCATTCGACGCCGGCGACATCCGCCGTGTCGCGGCCGATGTGGCATCGCTGATCGGCTTCACCCGGCCGTTTGCGATCACCGTCGACGAGTCGTCGCCACTTGCCCGGGTCCGCGTCGACGTGGGCGACACGGTGGCGCTGCACGTCGACAGCGGGGCCCTCGAGGACAGGCGGCGACAGCGACAATTCGGCGAGGCGACTGCTGCGGTGTCACTTGGCCGAGCCCTGCTGCGCGCCGCCGACCGGATCGACGGCGACTTCGCCAACGCCCCCGACGACCGCGACCTCTCGCTCGCTCACGCATCGGCATGGAACTCGTACGCGTACGCCCGGCTCTCACGGCTCGGACTGGCCGTGGTGCAGCAGCGGGCGCGCTACGACTTCCGCAATCGCCACGGATTCGCCGACGCCGTCGACGCCGCCTTCGACCGGATCTGGTCGGAGCCGTCGTTCACCTGGGAGCAGCTGTCGGCACTGTCGGACTCGCTGTCGGTAGGGCGCGGCGCATGACACCCGCCGATCTCACTGGGGTGACCACGCGCACGATCGGCGTGCGCGGCATCGACCTCGTCGTCCACGAGGCAGGCGACCCGTCGCGGCCCACCGTGCTCCTGAGCCACGGATTCCCCGAGCTCGCCCACAGCTGGCGCCACCAGTTCGCGCCGCTTGTGGCTGCCGGATTCCACGTCGTGGCACCCGACCAGCGCGGCTACGGACACTCGTCGGCACCGCGGCAGGTGGACGCATACGGCATCGACGACCTTGCCGGCGACCTGTTCGCGCTGCTCGACCACTACGGCAAGGAGCAGGCGATCTTCGTCGGGCACGACTGGGGGAGCATCATCGTCTGGCAGGCTGCGCTGCTGCAGCCCGAGCGTGTCCGCGCCGTTGTCGGCGTGAGCGTGCCGTACGTCGAGTGGCCGGCCCCGCCCACCCAGCTGATGCAGATGGTGTACGGCGACCGCTTCTTCTACATCCTCTACTTCCAGCAGGTCGGGCCACCCGAGGCCGAGCTCGAGGCCGATCCGCGTCGCACGATGGCGAGCGTGCTGTACGCCGCATCGGGCCACGCCAGCGCCGGCCGCCAGCCGCCCACCGAGCTGCCGCCGATGGACGGCACCGGCTTTCTCACCATGATGGACGCTCCGCCGGCGCCGCCATACCCGGGTCCCGAGGGCGGCTGGCTGACCGCCGAGGACCTCGACCTGTATGCGGCCGAGTTTGCGCACAGCGGCTTCTTCGGCCCCGTCAGCTACTACCGCAACCTCGATGCGAATGCGGCGCGACTCGCCGGACTCGCGGCGAGCAGGCTGCAGATGCCGACGTACTTCATCACCGGCGAGGATGATGTGGTGCGCCTGATGGATCCGACCGGTCCCGAACGGATGCGCAGCCTGCTGCCCGGCTATCGCGGCGAGACGATCATCCCCGGATCGGGGCACTGGGTGCAGCAGGAGACACCGGCCGCATTCAACAACGCGCTGCTGGGCTTCATCGGCTCCCTCTGATCGCCGATGCCGACCGATCGCCGTCAGCGCAGGTCGTGGGCGCTCGGCCCGTCCCACAGGTCGATGTCGGGAGGCCCGCTCAGGAGGCCCGCGCACCCCTCTGCCATCTCAACCATCGACGGGCTGTCGAAGTGGCGGCGCTGGGCCTCGTAGGAGTCCCACTTCTCGATGAGCAGGTAGCGGCCGGGGGCCGTGACCGAGGCGCACAGGTCGACGTTGCGGCAGCCGGGCTCCATCCGGGTGAGCACCACGTACTTGGCGAGCACGCCGAGCAGCGCAGCCGGATCGGCCGCCTCGAAGCGCATGGTCACCACCGCCAGCTCGACCGGCCCGTAGGCCCCGGAGGGGGCTCCGGCCGGCAGCCCGCTCGGTGCCGCTGAGCCGCCCGCTGCCGGCCCGATTCCCGCCTCTGCCACGGGCCGGACACTAGTTCGCCAGGTGGCAGATGAATCTGTGGACGCCGAGTGGCGACCCTTGACCAAGTGGGTATCGTGACCCAATCTCGGGGTGTCGCCCTAGGCCTTCAGCAGTTCTCAAGAGGAGCAGACGTGGCGAAAGATCGTGTTGAGCGGGACGAAGAAGACCTTGTTCGGCTCTACCTCACCGACATCGGCCAGTACACGCTGCTGACCAAGGACGACGAGGTCCGTCTCGCCAAGCAGATCGAGGTCGGCAAGGCCGCCGCCGCCGACCTTGCTGGCGCCACCGGCCTCACTCCTGCCAAGAAGCGCGAACTCCGCAAGGCTCAGCGCGATGGCGAGGAGGCCGAGCGGGCATTCGTGCAGAGCAACCTGCGTCTCGTCGTCAGCATCGCCAAGAAGTACCAGGCCAGCGGCCTGCCGCTGCTCGACCTCATCCAGGAGGGCAACCTCGGCCTGATGCACGCCGTCGAGAAGTTCGACTGGCGCAAGGGCTTCAAGTTCTCCACCTATGCCACGTGGTGGATCCGCCAGGCCATCACCCGCGGCATCGCCAACACCGGCCGCACCATCCGCCTTCCAGTCCATGCCGGCGACACGCTGGCCCGGTTGCAGAAGGCCCGCGGCCGCCTCGAACTGAAGCTCGGCCGACCGGCGACGCTCAGCGAGCTCGCCAAGGAAGTCGAGATGCCCGAGGACAAGGTGACCGAGGCACTTCGCTTCGCCGCCGAGCCGCTGTCGCTCAGCGAGCCGCTCCGCGAGGACGGCGATGCCGAGCTCGGCGACGTCGTCGAGGACCGCAGTGCCGAGAGCCCCTTCGAGGTGGCAGCAACCGCCCTGCTACCGGAGGAGATCGCCCGCCTGCTGGCACCGCTCGACGAGCGCGAGCGCGAGATCCTCAAGCTCCGCTTCGGACTCGACCGCGGCGAGCCGCGCACGCTCGAGGAGGTCGGAGAGCACTTCAACCTCACCCGCGAGCGCATCCGCCAGATCGAGGCACGCGCGATGAGCAAGCTGCGTCACCCGTCATCCGACACCGGTGCGCGCGACCTGCTCGCTGTCTGAGCCGGCCGAGCTCACCCACTTGCACCGCTCCCCCTCCCGAGGCTGACGACGTCCAATGGACCTCATCGACCTGATGCCGATGTCGATGTCGTTCAAGGTGGTCACCACCATCGAGGTCGACGACGAGGCTGAGATCCCCGCCGGATTCACGGGCCGAGTGAAACGCCGCGAGGGCGGGCACATCGCCTATGTCGCCTGGTACGCCAATGGCCTGCTGCACGATCCCGGCCGCAGCCATCCGGCCTACCGACGGTTCCGTCCCGATGGCAGGCTGAAGTATGAGCTGTATTACCGACGCGGTGAACTGCACGATCCCTCGCCCACGGTGCCCGCTGTGCGCGGCTACTTCGCCGATGGCGCCGTGCACTATGAGGAGCGCTATCAGGCCGGTCGCCGCCACGACGCTGCCGATGGCACCGCTGCGATCCGAAAGTGGCGCAGCGACGGCACTCTGCGCCACGAGTTGCGCTATTCGCACGGCCAGCGCCTCGCCACCTGAGTCGCCGGCCTGCGGTATCGGCGCCGCAGGCCGCATCCCGCACGGCGGCGCACGCCTACCATCACGAGCGTGGCACGCATCGTCTTCGTCGGCGCCGGCAGCACCGTCTTCGCCCGGAACCTGATCGGCGACATCCTCTCGTTCCCCGAGCTGGCAGACAGCGAGCTCGTGCTGCACGACATCGACGAGACGCGGCTGACGACGAGCGACACCGTTTCCAGGCGAATCGCCGATGCACTCGGAGTTCGACCGGTGATCGAGTCGACGACCGACCGGCGTCGGGCACTCGACGGGGCCGACTACGTGATCAGCATGTTCCAGGTGGGGGGATATCACCCTGCTACCACGATCGACTTCGAGGTGCCCAAGCGCTACGGGCTGCGTCAGACGATCGGCGACACCCTCGGCATAGGCGGCATCATGCGCGGCCTGCGCACCGTGCCGGTGATGGCCGAGATGTGCCGCGAGATGGAGGCGCTGTGTCCCGATGCGCTGCACCTCAACTACGTCAATCCGATGGCGATCAACTGCTGGGCGCTCAGTCGGCTCACCAGCATCACCACGGTTGGCCTGTGCCACAGCGTGCAGGGCACCGCCGAGCAGCTGTGCTCCGACCTCGGAATCGCGGCCGACGAGGTGCAGTACCTCGCGGCCGGCATCAACCACATGGCCTTCTACATGCAGTTCGAGCGTGACGGCATCGACCTGATGCCCCAGTTGCTCGAGGTGGCGCAGAGTGGCGCCGATCCGCGGCGGCCGATGGGTTCGATCACGATGGCCGACCGCGTGCGGTACGAGATACTGCGTCGCACCGGCTACTTCGTCACCGAGTCGAGTGAGCACTTCAGCGAGTACACACCCTGGTTCATCAAGCGCGATCGGCCTGATCTCATCGAGTGCTTCGACATACCGCTCGACGAGTACCCGCGACGCTGCGAGGAGCAGATCGCTGGCTGGGAGGCGCTGCGCGAACGGCTCGAGCACGACGACCGGCCGATCAGCGTGCGTCGCAGCCACGAGTTCGGCTCGGGCATCATCCACTCGATCGAGACGGGCACCCCGCGGGTGATCTACGGCAACGTGCCGAACGAGGGCCTCATCGACAACCTGCCGCAGGGCTGCTGCGTCGAGGTGCCGTGCACCGTGAACGCCGACGGCGTGATGCCGACCGCAGTCGGCGCACTGCCCCCACACCTGGCTGCCCTCATCCAGACCAACGTGAATGTGCAGGCTCTCACGGTGGAGGCGCTGGTCACCGGTCGCCGCGACCACGTGTACCACGCAGCGATGCTGGATCCGCATACCGCGGCCGAACTCGACCTCACCGCCATCTGGTCGCTCGTCGACGACCTGCTCGAGGCCCATGGCGATGCCATCCCCGCTTCGCTCCGCCGCTGACGGCGGCCACCGCAGGCAACAGTGGCGATCATCGCGTCAGTCGTGCCGCCGCCGCCCCGGTGTGTCGTGTGCGTGAGCGGCCGACGTGGGCCTCACGTGCCCGGCTGCTCACGACTCGCCGATCAGGCGGCGCATCGCAGCACTACAGTGCCGTCGTGCACGACCCTGCGCCGATGACGGCGATCTACGGTCTGCGCGCGCTCGCAGTGCTGCCGGTGATCGCACTCCACTTCGGTGCTGCCGTCGATGGCGGTGCAGGCGTCACCGTGTTCTTCGCACTATCGGGCTACATCGTGACGACGCTGCTGCTCGACGAGCGGACGAGGACTGGCGGTATCGACATCCGCGCCTTCTATGCGCGGCGAGCGCGTCGGCTTGTGCCGGCGGCGAGCCTCGTGGTCGCGGCAACGGTCGCCTACGGCGCGATTGACGGAAGGCCGCCGATCACGCGCGAGGCAATCGCTGCGCTCACCTACTGGGCCAATTTCGAGCGCCTCACCCAGCAGTTCACCTATGGGCTCGCCAGCTATGCGCCGCTCGAGCACTTCTGGTCGCTGGCCATCGAGGAGCAGTTCTATCTCGTATTGCCGCTGCTGCTCGCAGTCACCATGCGACGCGGCCGGTCGACACCGGTGGCGGTGTGCGCGATCCTCGCGAGCGCATCCGCAGTCTTCGCCCTGGCCACCGCCGACCAGGCGCGCATGTACTTCCACACCGGCACTCGTGCCTGCGAGCTGCTCGTGGGCGTGTTGCTTGCCATGTTGCGCATCCGCCTTCCACAGTGGGTCGGTGCAGCGGGCCTTGCTGCGCTCATCGCCGTCTTTGCAGAGCTGGTCTCGCCGCCGTACGTGGTGGTTGCCCTGATGGCATGCGCGGTGATCGCCGGACGGCCGCGCCTGCTCGCTGTAGCCCCCTTCGTCACGATCGGTGCCTACAGCTACTCGCTCTACCTGTGGCATCCGCTCGCAGCGCTGATGACACAGAGCCTGCCGCTCCGAATCGGGCTCACCGCAGCGCTGGCCATCGCGTCGTTCCACCTCGTCGAACGACCCGTCCGGCGAACCCTCGCGCCCCGTCGCGCTGCGATCGCCACCGCAGGCCTCAGTCTCGGCGCAGCGTCGCTGGCACTCGGACTGGCGATCGTGCACTCGCCCGTGGCGCCCACATTTGCCCAGGACGAGCTGGCGCAGGCGCTCGGCTCGACCAGCCTCCCGCTCGACGATGTTCGCGATCCGCTTGTCGACAACGGCGCTGGCAGCGGCCCGACGTCGACAGCGGCGATCGAACCGGTTCCCGTGCGGCTCTCCGGAGTCGGTGACTCGACGCAGATGTTTGCCAGCGCTACGTGGCGTGCGTGGGCCGACCTGCATCCTGCAGAGCTCACCTGGGTGATGCCGCCAGACGAGATCCTCCCATGGACGTCCGGTGCCGACTCGTGGATACGCGAGGTGGCTCCGAGCGCAGGACTGGCACTTCCGCTCGACGGACCGCAGGGCGGCCTCGATCGTCAGGGGTGCCCGCTGATCCACGATCTGCCGGTGCGACCGGACGACTCGTGGGACTTCTTCGACAGCGCCGACCTGCACTCGCCGACGCCTGAGCCCAGCTGCGACTGGAGCCGATGGGTGCCGAGCGCCCTCGCGCAGATGGACGTCGATGTGCTCGTGGCCACGTGGGGCGGCACGGTCACGTGGCAGTACCAATTGGCCGACGGGTCGGTGGGCGAGTTGGGCGTGCCGGCATTCGACGTGGCGCTCGTCGAGCGCATGGCGAGATTCGAGCGGATGGCTGCCGAGTTCGGCACCAGGGTGCTCTGGCTGACCTACGACCTGCAAAGCGACAGCGACGACGACGAGCGTCGCCTCACTGCGGCCGAGGACCGGTTCGCCGAACTCGTAATGGATCGGCCATGCGCGTTCGATCTGCGCACCGTGGTGAGGTCGACCACCGCCGTCGACTGGTATCAGGACGGCTACCACTTCACCGTCGACGGCGCGCTCCGCGCCCTGCAGGAGATCCTGCCGAGCCTTAGGGAGTGCGCCCTCACCGGCCGCACCACCCGAGCCACCACCTCGCTCGACTGAACGAAGTCTGGCGGATCACCGGCGCCAGCAGACAGCGCAATGGCGGAGGTGGACGGGAATCGAACCCGCCGGACAGGGGTCTCCTGTCCCGACCGCTTTGAAGGCGGCGGCACCCACCAGGCGTGCGGACACCTCCGATGGGCACCCTAGTCAGGTGCAGGACGGCACGCACCACGGACGACGGCCGCAGCGGCGTCGGGCATTCCGACGCGCTCCAACCGCGGCGCGGCGATCAGCGGTGCGGGGCGACGGCGTTCACCGTCGTGCCGTCAGCGCGTCAGCTGCAGGTGACGTACGAGTACGTGCGCGACTTGGCGCCGACCACGCCGAACTTCGACGAGCCGTCGACACCGCCAGGGGTGCTCTCAGTGACCGACTGCCCGGCGTTCAGGTAGCGGTAGCCGGCACCGTTGACGGTGGTGCCCGTTCGCCACGTCCAGCCGTACCAGCCCCGGACGGTGGCCGTGAAGGTCGAGCTGCCGCTCACCATGCACGAGGCGCTGAAGGCGTTCGATGCGGTGGCTGCGTTGGAGGTCGTCGGCACGGCGAGGCCGAGGGCGGCGACGGCTGCGAGCGAGAGTGCGAGGCGCTTCTTCATGGCGTACTCCTAGTCATCGGATAATTACGTTGAGTGCACAGTACGCCACAGTGCGTGAAAGGTCAACCGGTGGCCCCTACCGCTCTCCAGCGACCCGGCAGTAGGGTGCGCAGCCATGTGGAAGAAGCTGATCCTGCTCGTGGCGCTGGCCGGGCTGGTGGCCGTCGCCGCCAAGAAGGTCACCAAGTCCTGAGCCACGCCCTGCTGTGCTCCGCTGCGGCACACCGCCAGCACGGGGCCGCCTGGGACGCCGCCGCGCCCGGACTGCGGATCATCGCCTTCCCCGACGAGGGCCATCTCGACGACGACCTCCTCGCCGAGATCAGCCTCGCCATCTTCAGCACCGACCTCTGGACCACCGGACAGGGCCGGCGCTTCTTCCGGATCGCGCTCTCAGCGCCGAACCTCCGCTGGCTGCACGTCTTCGCCGCCGGACTCGACGACCCGGTGTTCGCCGAACTCGCCCGGCGCGGCGTGCGCATCACCGGATCGGCCGGGTCGTCTGCCGTGGCCATCGCCCACACCACTGTGATGCACCTGCTGGCCCTATGCCGCAATGCTCGTCCGCTCGCAGTCGCCCAGTCCGAGCACCGGTGGGCGCCGGTCGACCACCTCGACCTCGAAGGCCGCACCGTGCTGATCGTCGGTCTCGGCTCGATCGGCCGCGAGATCGCCCGACTGCTGCCGCACTTCGGCGTTCGCGTGGTCGGCATCCGCCGTTCGCCCGACGGCAGCGAGCCGTGCCCCACCTACCCAGTCGGCCGGCTGCACGACGTGCTGCGCGAGGCCGACGACGTTGTCGTTGCCGCATCGCTCGACGAGACGACCCGTGGGATCATCGGCAGCAGCGAACTCTCGCTGCTCCCGCCACACGGCCACGTGGTCAATGTCGGCCGCGGCGAACTGATCGATGAAGCAGCCCTCGTGGACGCACTGAGCGCCGGGAAGCTACGCGGCGCAGCGCTCGACGTGTTCTCATCAGAGCCCCTCAGCGCCGACAGCCCACTGTGGGACATGCCGAATGTCATCGTCACACCGCACGTCGCCGGGCGAACGCCGCTGAGCACCGAGCGCGCTGCTGCGGTCTTCGCCGACAACCTCGGTCGATGGACGCGCGGCGAACCGCTTCGCAACGAATTCACACCCTGATCGGGCGCACCTACAGTCGCAACGATGGGAGCGGCACCCGAGCACGGACAACGTGACGAGCACCTCGAGATAGAGGTGAAGCTGCACGTGCCGGCCAGTGCATTCGATGCCGTCGAGGCTGCGCTACGCGACGACGCCGACGTGGCCAAGATTCGCCTGCGCGCCGA
>JBJOMQ010000056.1:0-14771 GCA_046052275.1 Actinomycetota bacterium
CCTCGAGAGCGAGAACCCCGACAAGGACATCAGCATCTACATCAACAGCCCGGGTGGCGACATCTCGGCGATGTTCGCGATCTACGACACGATGCAGTTCATCAAGAACGACATCGCCACGATCTGCCTCGGTCAGGCGGCGTCGGCGGCGGCTGTGCTGCTGGCCGCTGGCACCAAGGGCAAGCGCCTGGCGCTCCCGCACAGCCGCATCCTCCTCCACCAGCCCTACGGGCAGGTCGGCTACGGCCAGGTCACGGATCTCGAGCTGGCAGCCAAGGAAATCCTGCGGATGCGCGACCTCCTCGAGGAAATCATGGCCAACCACACGGGCCAGCCCATCGACCGGATCCATGCCGACACCGACCGCGACTTCGTGATGGAAGCATCCGAGGCCCTCGCGTATGGCATCATCGACGATGTCATCTCGTCGCGGCAGTCGGTGGACCGCACCGGACCCATCCGCTGACCCGTCGATCTGACGCTGTCTCGTACCGAAGGGGAGCACCGTGGCGAAATTCGGCGACACCGGCGAACTGCTGAAGTGCTCGTTCTGCGGCAAGTCGCAGAAGCAGGTCAAGAAGCTCATCGCCGGCCCTGGCGTGTACATCTGCGACGAGTGCATCGACCTCTGCAATGAGATCATCGAGGAGGAGCTCACCGACTCGGGCGAGCTTCGATTCGACGAACTCCCCACGCCCCGCGAGATCCGTACCTTCCTCGACGACTACGTGGTCGGCCAGGAGGAGGCCAAGAAGATCCTCTCGGTCGCGGTCTACAACCACTACCGCCGCATCCAGTACCAGCAGAACGCTGGCGTCGGGCGGCGCGACGACGTCGAGCTCTCGAAGAGCAACATCCTGCTGCTCGGTCCCACCGGCTGTGGCAAGACGCACCTCGCCCAGACGCTGGCCCGCCTCCTCAACGTTCCGTTCGCGGTGGCCGACGCCACGGCGCTCACCGAGGCCGGCTACGTGGGCGAGGACGTCGAGAACATCCTGCTGAAGCTCATTCAGGCCGCCGACTTCGACGTCAAGAAGGCCGAGACCGGCATCATCTACATCGACGAGATCGACAAGATCGCGCGCAAGAGCGAGAACCCCTCGATCACACGCGATGTGTCGGGCGAGGGCGTTCAGCAGGCCCTGCTGAAGATCCTCGAGGGCACGGTCGCCTCGGTTCCGCCCCAGGGTGGTCGCAAGCACCCCCATCAGGAGTTCATCCAGATCGACACCACCAACGTGCTGTTCATCTGCGGCGGCGCCTTCGCCGGCCTCGAGCAGATCATCGAGTCGCGTATCGGGCACAAGGGTGTTGGATTCAACGGCATCGTCCGCAGCAAGGTCGAGCGCGACCCCGGTCAGCTCTTCGCCCAGGTGCAGCCCGAGGACCTGTTGAAGTTCGGCATGATCCCCGAGTTCATCGGCCGCCTTCCGATGGTGGGCGCCGTGAGCAGCCTCGACCGCGAGGCGCTCGTGAAGATCCTCACCGAGCCGAAGAACTCGCTGGTGAAGCAGTTCCGCAAGATGTTCGAGTTCGAGGAAGTCGACCTCGAGTTCACCCATGAGGCCCTTGGCTCGATCGCCGACCTCGCGCTGGTGCGCGGCACTGGCGCTCGCGGTCTGAGGGCGATCCTCGAGGACGTGCTGCTCGCCACGATGTACGAGTTGCCCGGCCGCACCGACGTGGGTCGCGTCGTCATCGATGCCGACACCGTCACGGCGAAGGCCCAGCCGGCGATGGTGCCGCGCGAGCCGGTCACCAAGCGTCCGCGCCGCCAGGCGAGCTGACACCCCGAGCACGTCCACGATGTCGTACGCCGACGCGCTCGCGTTCCTCGACGACCATTCGAACTACGACGTCTCTGGCCGGATCGCCTCGCCGACGCTTATCGAGGTGCTCACCGGTGTTCGCCCGTCGTATTTCGAGGCCGTCACCCTTGCAGCGTTTCGCTGGTTCGCCGATGTCGCTGTCGACGTTGCAGTGATCGAGGTGGGGTTGCTCGGCCGCTGGGACGCCACGAATGTCGTCGAGTCGCAGGTGGCGGTGCTCACCAACATCGGCATCGACCACACCGAGTACGCCGGGCCGACGAAGGCGCACATCGCCACCGAGAAGGCGGGGATCGTGAAGGCCGGTTCGGCGGTGGTGATCGGCGAGACCGAGCCCGACCTGGCGCGCATCTGGCTCGAGGCGGGCGGATCGAGCAACGTGATCCGCGGCGAGCACTTCGACGTCGTCGAGAACCAGCTGGCGCTCGGCGGGCGCATGGTCGGCCTGCGGACGCCGACCACGGTGTATCCCGATGTCTTCGTGCCGCTGCACGGCCGCCATCAGGGCGACAACGCTGCAGTGGCGCTCACTGCTGTCGAGGAGTTCTTCGGTGGCCCGCTGTCGGGCGACGTCGTGGCAGACGGCTTCGCGCAGGTTGCGATGCCGGGCAGGTTCGAGGTGCTGGGTCGCCAGCCGCTGGTCATCGTTGACGGGGCGCACAACCCGGCCGGCGCCGACACGTGCGCCTCGGTGTTCTTCGACGACTTCGATCCGGCGGGGCGCCGTGTGATGGTGGTGGGATGCCTGCAGGGGCGCGACCCGGCCGAGATGCTCTCGGCCCTGCGCGCCGACGAGTTCGACGTCGTCTACACCTGCACGGCCCCGTCGGCGAGGGGCTTGGCCGCCAGCGAGCTCACCGCCGCTGCGCGAGCGCTCGGGTGCGACGACGTGCGCCAGGTAGCGACAGTCGAGGCGGCAATCGACGCATCGCTGGATGGCGCCGCTGCCGAGGATGCGATCCTCGTCACGGGCTCGCTCTACATCGTCGGCGCGGCCCGGCCGCATCTGCGCCAGGTGCTGCGCTGAGCCCAGGCCGGTAGCCTCACCGGCCATGTCAGATCGCACCCTCGTCCTGTTGAAGCCCGATGCCGTCGAGCGCGGCCTTGTCGGCCAGATCCTCGCCCGCTTCGAGGCCAAGGGCCTGAAGGTCGTGGCGCTCGACCTGCGCACGCTCGATGCCGACACGCTCGCACGGCACTACGAGGAGCACGTCGGCAAGGGCTTCTATGCGGATCTGGTGACCTTCATGAGCCGGGGTCCCGTCGTTGCGCTCGCCCTCGAGGGGCCGGAGGACACCTGGGAGGTCGTTCGCCAGATGATGGGCGCCACCAATCCCCGGAAGGCGGCGCCGGGCACGATCCGCGGCGACCTCGGCATTCTCTTCACCGAGAACCTGGTGCACGGCAGCGACTCGCTGGCCTCGGCTGAGCGCGAGCTGGGGATTTTCTTCCCGAATCTGTAACAAACGGACTGCCCGCTAGGATGACCCGACGCCCGGCCCGGGCCGGCGAGACGCCCTGGAGGTAGGTGATGGCGAGAAGCAACCCACTGGCCCTTGGCCGTGACCTGGCCATCGACCTCGGCACCGCCAACACCCTGATCTACGCCCGGGGCGAGGGCATCGTCCTCAACGAGCCGTCCGTCGTGGCGATGGACATGCTCGACAACCGTCCCGTGGCCGTCGGCCACGAGGCGAAGCGGATGATGGGCCGCACGCCTGGCCGAATCAAGACCATCCGCCCCCTGAAGGACGGCGTCATCGCCGACTTCGAGGTGTGCGAGAAGATGCTCCGCTACTTCATCCAGAAGGTCCATGCCAGCCGGTGGAGCAAGCCGCGAATGGTTATCTGCGTGCCCTCGGGCATCACCGGGGTCGAGCAGCGAGCCGTGCAGGACGCTGCCGAGTACGCCGGTGCCCGCAAGCCGGTGCACATCATCGAGGAGCCGATGGCGGCAGCCATCGGCTCTGACATGCCGGTCCACGAGCCGAGTGGCAACATGATTGTCGACATCGGCGGCGGCACCACCGAGGTGGCCGTCATCTCGCTCGGCGGCATCGTGACGGCGCAGTCGGTGCGAGTGGCGGGCGACGAGCTCGACGAGGCGATCATCCAGTACGTGAAGAAGGAGTTCTCGCTCGCGATCGGTGACCGCACCGCCGAGGACATCAAGATCCAGATGGGTTCGGCGTGGCCGCTCGAGGAGGAGCTCACCGCCGACATCCGCGGCCGCGATCTCATCAGCGGCCTCCCACGGACCGTCGAGCTCACCACCGAGCAGACCCGCGAGGCGCTCGCCGAGCCCGTCGCTGCCATCGTCGACGCGGTGAAGACCACCCTCGACCGCACCCCGCCCGAGCTTGCCGCCGACATCATGCGCAACGGCATCATGCTCGCCGGCGGCGGCGCACTGCTCCTCGGCTTCGATCGGCGTCTGTCGCACGAGACCGGCATGCCCATCAACATCGCACCGGAGCCGCTGTACAGCGTGGTCATTGGCTCCGGTCGCGCGCTCGAGAACATCGATGCGATGCGCGGGCTGATGGCCATGGGCAGCGACGAGTGATCGCACCGGAGCGCTGAGGTGTTCCAGCTCAGTCGCAAGCGGGTGATCGTCATTGTCGTCCTCACCTGCCTGCTGCTCATCACGCTCGAGCAGCGTGGCAGCGGCACTCTCGGCGGAGTCCGCAGCGCCTTCGCGCTCTTGCTGCGTCCGTTCGAGACGGCAGTGCGAGTGGTTGCCATGCCCGTCGAGCGGGCGTGGAACGGCATCGTCAACTACGACGACGTGGCGGCCGAGAACGAGGTGCTGCGCGACCAGGTCGAGCGGATGAAGGGAGCCGACATTGAGGCTCGCTCGGCCATCCTCGAGTACCAGGAGCTGCTCCGCCTCAATCAGCTCACCACGAAGTTCGCGTACGGCACTGCAGCGGCACAGGTGGTGGGCGAGTCGCCGAGCAATTTCCAGAACACGGTCGAGATCAACATCGGGGCATCACGCGGCGTGAAGGAGGGTATGCCCGTCATCGACGGTGCAGGCCTGATCGGCCGCATCACGAAGGTGTTCCCCGACCGGTCAATCGTGCTCCTCATCACCGACCCGGAATACGCAGTGTCCGCGCAGGTGCTCAGCACCGTGCGCGAGGTGCCGGGCGCCACGACCACCACTGTCGCCACCGAGCCGACGACACCGTCTGGCATACCCGTCGACGAGGTGCCCTCGAGGGCGACGTCGGTTCCCACGACGCTGCCCGGCCAGACCACGACCACGTCGTCGACGACCACGACCAGTACCACGATTCCGCCGACCACGACGACGATCGTCGATGGCGTCGTTCGCGAGACGGGCACGCTGGAAGGGCGGGGAGCCGACCAGCCGATGGTGCTGCGCTTCGTCGACCCCGAGTCCGCCTTCGAGACCGTGCGCATGGGCGCTGTCGTCGACACAGCGGGCGGTCTCAGCAGCCTTGCGCCGCAGGGCATCCCGATCGGGATCATCACGGCCATCGTCGAGCAGGACGGCACGAGCACGGTGCTCGTCGAGGTCACTCCCAGCGCGACACTGCGCCGACTCAACTTCGTGGCGGTCGTGCTCTACGAGCCGAATCCCACGGCCGTGAGGTTCTGAGCAGTGCAACAGGGCTTCGTCAGGCTTGCGGCGCGCCTTCTGGCGGTGGGACTGCTGGCAATTGCCGTGCAGCGCGTTGCCTTCACGTCGTGGTCGATCTTCGACGTGAAGATGCAGGTGGTGCTGGCGGTGGTGGTGGCCGCCGGGGCCGGTGCTGGAGCCGACAAGGGGGCGATTGCCGGATTCGCGCTCGGCCTGATGTTCGACCTCACCGGCAACACGCCCGCCGGCTTGATGGCGCTTGCGTATGGCATCGGCGGAATGACCGCCGGCTACGCCCACGCGCTGAATCCCGATCCGCCGATGTGGATGGCAGGCCTGTCGGCCACAGCCGGGGCGGCTGTGGGCGAGGCGGCGATTCCCGCCATCGACGTCGTCGCTGGCGAGAGCGGCTGGGTGAGCGAGAACCTGCTGCTCATCGTTCCCATCGTCGCCGTGAGCTCCGGCCTGCTCTCCATTCCGCTCCTGCCCGTGGGACGATGGATGGTGGGCGCCAAGCGGCGCAAGTGGCGAGTGATCCCCGAATGACCGACTCGACTGTTCCCATGTGCGTCGCTGGCTCTGCTGTGGCGGTCTGCTGAGATGGCGATCGACCGCCGCACGAAGCGGCTCAGCGTTCTCGCGACGGCGTCGCTCGTGCTGTTCGGGCTGCTCGGAGTCCGACTGTGGTTCCTGCAGGGAGTCCAGGCCGATGAGTTCCGGCAGAAGGTTGCTGCGGCCAAGACCCGCACCGTCTACATCGCGCCCGAGCGTGGCCGCATCTTCGATGCCGACGGCCGCATCCTCGCGGGCAATCGCCGGATGCTGACCGTCACCGTCGACTGGTCGGTGGTTCGCCTCAAGAAGAACCGACTGGCGCTGTTCACCCGGCTGTCGGGACCGTTGAAGACGCCGGTCGACGACCTGATGCGCAGGTACGACCCCTGCTACAACCTGCCCAAGCCATGCAACGAGGGCCAGCGCTACGACACCCTTCTGCCGCTCCCGCTGAAAGAGGACGTCTCGGAAGAGGTCGTGGCCTTCCTGATGGAGCGCAGTGAGGACTATCCGGGAATCGACGTCGTCGAGCAGTACCGCCGGGTGTATCCGTACGCGCCGCTCGCATCGCATGTCATCGGATACATGGGGGCAATCACCCGGGACAACCTCGAGACGTATCTGGCCCAGGGTTACAAGCGCAACGAACGGGTCGGCCAGTTCGGTGTCGAGCTCAGCCTCGAACGCGAGTTGCACGGGCAGTGGGGCAAGCGCGTATACGAGATCGACGCGTCTGGTGCGGTGGTGCGCGAGCTCGACGAGTTCAGGATCGAGCCTGTCGCCGGCTTCGACGTTCAACTGAGTATCGACCTCGACATCCAGCAGTACGCCGAGCAGGCACTCGAGACGAGCCTGCGCCTCCGCAGGTACCTTCCCGAGGACCTCACGCAGCTCGACTCGGCCCCGCACAATCCGCTCGACCGAAACAACAAGTTCCTCACGCGCATCTACCAGCGGACTCTGCCCGACGGCACGAAGGTCGACTATCCGCAGTGGGTGCAGCACAAGGCTCCTGCCGGGTCAGTGGTGGTGATGAACCACAACAACGGCCAGCTCGTTGCGATGGCGAGCTATCCCACGTTCGACAACAGGTGGATGGAGGCAGGGATCAGCGGCGACAAGTTCCAGCAGCTGTTCCCCAGCAAGAACCCCGACGGCTCGAACCTCGATCCCGATCTCTCGATCCTCGTCAACCGCGCCGTCTCGGGCAACTACAACCTCGGCTCGACGATCAAGCCGTTCATCGCCTGGGCGGCGATGCACGCCGGCATCATCACGCGCGACACGGTGCACCTCGACGAGGGCGAGTACATCCTCACCTCGATCGATCCCGCCGACTGCCAGCAGAACGGCGGAATCGCCCGCTGCATATTCAAGAACGCCACGAACAAGAACACGCTGCGGCCCAGCAAGTACGGGCCCGTCACGGTGAGCGACGCGCTCGCCGTGTCGTCCGACACGTTCTTCTACAAGCTCGGCGAGGAGTTCTACGTCCGTGACCGCCAGCTGCTGAAGAGCGAGCTCGAGCGTTTCGGATTCGGCAATGTCTCCGGCGTGCAGCTGCCCTTCGAGTGGAGGGGGCGCATCCCCGACAACGACGTGAAGAAGGCGCTCGTCGAGCGAGGAGTCCTCGATCCCTCGGAGGTGCCCCGTCTCACGGTGGGCGACAACGTGCAGGTCGCCATCGGCCAGGGCCTGATGGCAGCGACCCCGCTGCAGATCGCCAACGCCTATGCCACGCTGGCCAACGGCGGACTCCTGCTGCAGCCGAGCATCGTGAAGAACATCTATGCGCCGCTCACGCCGGACGGACTCCCCGGCTTCGCCGATCTCGCTGCCGGCACGGTCGTGATGTCGTACGCCAAGCCGGTGGTGCGCGACGAGCTCGAGATGCCCCCGGAGGTGCTCGACCCCATCATCGAGGGCCTTACTCGCGTGATCCGAGGCCCCGGAGTGCGCTACGACTTCTACCACGCCACCACGGGGCAACGACTCTTCCGCGGGTTCACCGTCGACATCGCCGGCAAGACCGGTACCGCCCAGGGCGCCGCGAATCTCCCATGGAACGACTCGTCGGTGTTCGGCGCGTTCGGCCTCGGACCGGATGTGCCGTTCACGACGCTTGCGTACCTCGAGAAGAGCGGGTACGGCTCGAAGGCGGCGGCGCCGGTGGCGAAGTGCCTCTACCTTGCGCTGACTGGACAGATCCGAATCGACCCCGTCTACGTCAGCGATCCGCTCGACATCAGCAGCAACCTTCCGGCACCGCCGATGATCCTCGCAAATCGGGGCTGCCTCGACGGCTCAGCCGGCATCCGGGACTGAGATGACACTCTCCTTCCTGCGTCGCAAGCCCGACCGCGGCCTCGGCAACATCCATGCCAGCGCGAGTGCGCCGAGCCGCAACATCGACTGGGTGCTGATGACGGCAGTGGCCATGCTGTCGGTGATCGGCCTGTTCATCATCTACTCGGCGTCGTATTCGAAGGCTCCCATCGGCGGATCCCCGTACGGCTTCTTCTTCGTCACCAGGCAGCAGGTGTTCCTCATCGTGGCGGTCATCGTGATGGCCATCGTGATGTACTTCGACTACGAGTGGTGGCGCGACCGGGCCAACTTCTTCTACGGCGTCACGGTCGTGTCGCTGGTGCTGATCCTGATGCTGAACGTGCTGAACGTTGGCGACGGCAGCACGGTGCTGTCGTTCGACGTCGGGCCGATCAACGTGCAGCCTGCCGAGATCGCCAAGTTCACCATCCTGCTGGCGCTCGTGGCCTTCATCTCCGACGAGCGGTCGGAGCACCTCGACTACCACCGCTTCGTGATCGGACTGGTGCTCGTCGGCGTGCCGGTGCTGCTGATGATCCTGCAGCCCGATCTGGGCTCGGCCACCGTCCCGCTGGCGATGATGGTGGGTGTCACGTGGGTGGCCGGGGCAAAGCTGCGGTATCTCCTGATGATCTTCGGCCTGTCGGTCGCAACCATCGGTGCTGCGCTGCTGAGCGGCTTCGTGAACGACTACCAGTTGAACCGGTTCGCGGTGTTCTTCGACCAGGACTCGAACGACCAGCGGCTGCGCGACGTGGCGTATCAGGGCAGGAATGCCATCCGGGCGCTCGCCACCGGCGGGCTCACCGGCCGCGGCTGGCTCGAGGGGCCGATCACCAACGCATCGAAGGACATTCCCGTCCAGTGGGCCGACTTCCCGTACTCGGCGGTGGGGGAGCAGTTCGGGATGGTGGGCGGCCTCGTGGTGATCGCCCTCTTCTCGCTGGTCCTCGCCCGCATCTGGCGGATCGCCCAGCTCTCGAAGGACATGACCGGCACCCTCATCTGCGCCGGGGTGTTCTCGATGACGCTGTGGCAGGCGTTCCAGAACATCGCCATGACCGTCGGGGTGATGCCGATCACCGGACTCCCGCTGCCGTTCATCTCGTACGGCGGGTCGGGCATCGTGACGTATTTCGCCCTGATGGGCCTCGTGCAGAACGTCCACATGCGCCGCTATCGGTGACCCGGCACCCTCGGCCGCCCATCCCACGGACGGTGGCGGCGGGCGGGCGCTCGGTGGGGCACCGTCCCATGATTCGGCGGGGGTCACCTGTAGGCTGGGGGAAATGAGTTCTCTCTGGGAACGGGTCGAACCGCTCCTGGCTCGGGTGAACAAGCCTGCCCGCTATATCGGGTGCGAGGACGGCGCCATAACCCCCCGGCACGGTGCTGGGAAGGTTGCCTGGCTGCTCGCCTACCCCGACACATACGAAATCGGGCTGCCCAACCAGGGGCTGCAGATCCTCTACGACATCCTGAACGAGCGCGACGATGCGGTCGCCGAGCGCACCTACGCGCCCTGGTCCGACCTCGAGGCGCTGCTGCGCCAGCGGGGCGTGCCGCTCTTCAGCGTCGACACGCACCGGGCGGCCAGCGACTTCGACCTGCTGGCCTTCAACCTCTCGGCAGAGCTCGTCTATACGAACGTCCTCAACATGATCGACCTTGCCGGGGTGCCGGTGCGGTCGGCGCGTCGCAGCGCAGAGGATCCGCTCGTGGTGATCGGCGGCCACTGCGCCTTCAACCCCGAGCCGCTCGCCGACTTCGTCGACCTCGTCGTGCTCGGCGAGGGCGAAGAGGTGATCGGCGAGATCACCGACGTCGTCCGCGACTGGAAGGCATCGGGCCGCACGGCGGGCAGCCGCGAGGGTGTGCTGCGCGCCCTGGCCCAGGTGCCCGGGGTGTACGTGCCGGCGCTGTACGACGTCGAGTATGACGGGCCGGCGCTGCGTGCCGTCACGCCCCGCTATCCCGATGTTCCCGCCGTGGTGTCGAAGCGCACGATCGCCGACCTTTCGGCGTGGCCGTATCCGCGTCGACCGCTTGCGCCGCTCACCGAGGTCGTGCACGACCGCCTTGCCGTTGAGGTGTTCCGCGGCTGCACCCGCGGCTGTCGGTTCTGCCAGGCGGGCATGATCACCCGACCGGTGCGCGAGCGTCCGGCCGAGCAGGTGCGCACGATGATCGCCAACGGCCTGCGCGCCACGGGGTACGACGAGGTGAGCCTCACGTCGCTCAGCACGGCCGACTTCAGCGGCATTGAAGAGGTCACCGCGTCACTCGCCGGCTGCGGCACCACGGTCAGCCTTCCCTCGCTGCGAGTGGATGCCTTCACGGTCGGGCTGGCAGGCCAGGTGTCGGGCGGCCGACGCAGCGGGCTGACCTTTGCGCCCGAGGCCGGCAGCTGGCGGCTCCGCCAGGTGATCAACAAGCTCATCACCGAGGAAGATCTCTACGGCGCTGTGGAGTCGGCGTTCTCGCAGGGCTGGCACCGGATGAAGCTGTACTTCCTCACCGGCCTTCCCACCGAGGCCGACGCCGACACGTCGGGCATCGTCGATCTGGCAGCCAACTGCGTGCGCATCGGCAGACGGCACACCAATCGGGCCAGCGTCACGGTGAGCCTCGGAGGGTTCGTGCCGAAGCCGCACACGCCGTTCCAGTGGTTCGGCCAGAACACCACCGCCGAGCTCCGACGGAAGGTGCAGCTGGTGCGCGATGCTGGCCAGCGAGCCAAGGGCGTGCAGGTGAAGTGGCACGATCCGTCGGCGACGCTCGCCGAGGGGATTGCCTCACGCGGCGACCGGCGCATCGGCGCAGTGCTCGAGCGCGTGTGGCGCGACGGTGGCGTGTTCCAGGAATGGAGTGAGTTCTTCCGACTCTCGCGGTGGGAGGAGGCGATGGCGGCCGAGGGGCTGTCGATCGAGTGGTTTGTCAACCGGCATCGCGACGAGGACGAGGTGCTCCCGTGGGACCACCTCTCGGCAGGGCTCCACAAGGACTTCCTGTGGCTCGACTGGCAGGAGGCGCTCGCCGAGCACGGCCTCGAGGACTGCCGGTGGACGCCCTGCTACGACTGCGGCGTCTGCACCGGCTTCGGGATCGAGCACGTCGTTGCGTCGCCGGTTCCGCCAGCCGGGGGCAGTCAGGGCACCGGCCAGGATCTCGCCCGCGGCGGCGAGGTGCCGGTGGCGCTCATCAGCCGCCGTCCCCCGCAGACCGCCGAGGTGCCCGCATGAGGGTCCGCGTCCGCTACGAGAAGCTCGGGAAGATCCGCTTCACCAGCCATCGCGACACGGCGCGGCACTGGGAGCGTGCCGTGCGCAAGGCAGGAGTGGCAGTGTCGTACTCGGCAGGATTCACGCCTCGGCCGCGCATGTCATTCGGTCTTGCGCTGCCTACCGGCGCCGAGAGCGTTGCGGAGTTCCTCGACATCGACCTCGAGTCGCTGCCCGAGAGCGCGGCCGATGCCGATGCGCTCTGCCCGCTCTTCGACTCGACGCTCCCACCGGGCTATGCGGCCACGAGGGTGGCCGAGATTCAGTCGGGCACGCCATCGCTGCAGGACGCAGTGGTCGCCTGCACGTGGCATCTCGATCTCGTCGGCGTCGGCACCGACGATCTCGCCGACTGCGTGGCGCGCGTGATGGCTGCCAGCTCGGTGATGCTCGAGCGCGAGCGAAAGGGCCAGCGCAGTGTCGACGACGTCCGTCCGGCGATCCTGTCGCTGGATCTGGCCTCGCCGACGGGTGGCGACGTCACTCGTGCCGGTCTCGTGGCGACGCTCGCCACCACATCACGCGGGCTGCGGCCACTCGAGTTGGTCGCCGCTCTCCTTCCCGCACTCGATCCGGTCGACGCGACCGGCCGAGTGCTTCGCACCCACCAGATGATCGACGTCGATGGCGCCATCCGGGAACTGCTCCCGCTCGATGCCGTCGGCGCCCGCGCCCGTACGGAGCGCGGATGAGAAGGGAACACCATGGACACCACATCGAACGACGGCATGGCGAGCCACGACTCGCCCGACGGCACAGCGCACCACGGCACGGCGGACGTCCCCACGTCCGGCGGCTCGGCGCCGCGGGCTGACGTCAGGACGCCGACGACGGCGAACGGCGACTCACCGACCGGCGAGGACGCCGGCAGTGCGGGCGCAGCACCTGATGCCGATGGCGCAGGTGGCGCCGTCGCAGGGTCTGCCGACGGCACGCCGCGCACCGGGCCCAAGAAGCGGCGTCGCGGATCTCGGGGCGGCAAGAACCGCAAGAAGCCCGGCAGCGGCCCGCAGGGCCAGCGCACCGGCACGTCGACGGCCTCCGATGGCGACGGTGATGACGGTGACGATGGCGCCGATGACATCGACGACGCCGATGATGCCGATGACGCTGGCAGCGACGCCGAGCACGACGACCGCATCCCAGAGATGCCCGAGCGCGCCTCGGAGGGCCGCCCGTCGGCAGAGGCCGCTGCCGCTGCCGTGGTCCGCCGGCCGCAGATCGGCGACACGCGGCCAGCGCCGCCCGCGACGCCGCCGACCGTGAAGATGCCCGGCGGTGCCACGCCGGGCGCCGGCGGCGCAAAGAAGAAGCGCAAGCGCAGCAAGTCCAAGGGCAAGGGCGGCGGCCCCGTGCGCGGCGACCAGCCGGTGAAGGCGTCGGCAGGCCCCGTGCCCGCCCTCGACCCCGAGGTGCTCGAGCGCCGCCGCGGCCGCGAGCGCAAGGGCCGGCCAGTCGGCCGGTACCTGATGTGCGTGCAGGTCCGGCCGCAGCTCACGCAGGTGGCGGTCCTCGAGGGGCGCACGCTCATCGAGCATTACGTCAGCCGGCCGGCAGACGACGTCAGCCAGATTCACGGCAACATCTATGTCGGCAAGGTGCAGAACGTCCTGCCGGGTATGGAGGCGGCATTCGTCGACATCGGCACGCCGAAGAACGCCGTGCTGTACCGCGGCGACGTGCAGTACGACAGCGAGGACATCGTCGAGAAGTCGTCTCAGCCTCGAATCGAGCAGATGCTGCGCGCCAAGCAGCTCATCGTCTGCCAGGTGACCAAGAACCCGATCGGAGCGAAGGGGGCTCGGCTCACCCAGGAGGTCTCGCTGCCGGGCCGCTTCGTCGTGCTGGTGCCGAACTCGCGCACCTACGGCATCTCGAAGCGCCTTCCCGACGACGTCCGCAAGCGGCTGCGCAACATCCTCGACCGGGTGCGCCCACCCGAGCACGGCCTCATCGTCCGCACGGCTGCCGAGCACGCCACCGAGCACGAGCTCCAGGCCGACGTCACCCGTCTGCTCGACCAGTGGACGGCGATCGAGGCGAAGGCGAAGAAGGCGAGCGGGCCGGCACTGCTGTACCGCGAGCCCGAGCTGGCGGTCCGAGTAATCCGTGAAGAGTTCAATGCCGAATACCGCGGCGTGATCATCGACGATCAGCGGCTGCACGCCGATGTGCACGACTACGTGGCAGCGTTCAACCCCGAGCTTGCCGACCGCGTCGAACTGCACGACGATGTCGAGGAAGGCCTGCCGCTGTTCGAGAAGTTCCACATCCACGAGCAGATCCACAAGGCACTCGACCGGAAGGTGTGGCTACCGAGCGGCGGATCGCTCATCATCGAGCACACCGAGGCGCTCACGGTGATCGACGTGAACACGGGCAAGAACGTGGGCACGACGAACCTCGAGGAGACCGTCTTCAAGAACAACCTCGAGGCAGCCGAGGAAGTCGCCAAGCAACTTCGGCTCCGCGACATCGGGGGGATCGTCGTCATCGACTTCATCGACATGGAGGTGAAGGAGAACCGGCGCAAGGTCGTCGAGGCATTCCGCGATGCACTTGCCCGCGACAAGACCCGCACCCAGGTCTTCGACATCAGCGAACTCGGCCTGGTCGAGATGACCCGCAAGCGGATCGGTGAGGGACTGCTGGTGAACTTCGCCGACCGGTGCCCCAACTGCGACGGCCGCGGCGTGGTGATCGACCACGGCCTTCTCGCCTGACGCGCCCCCCGGGGCTGGCCGGGCCGCCGGCATTGAGGTGCCGCCGACTGGGCGGACGCCGCGTCCGCCGTCGGCGGGGTCGGGGTCTGGGGCTCCCACCCGGGTCGGCCGGGCCCGGCGCTGATTTCAGCCTGCTGCCGTGTTGGCCGAGCGGCCGGTGCCGATAGGCTCGCGGGGCTATGTACGCAGTGATCGCCTCCGGTGGCAAGCAGCAGCGGGTCGAGATGGGCCAGCAGGTCCATGTCGAGCTCCTCAAGGCCGAGCAGGGCAGCGAGGTGACCCTCGCCCCCGTGCTCGTGGTCGACGGCGACAGCGTGCTCGCCACGCCCGACCAGTTGAAGGGCGCCACGGTCACCGCCAAGGTGGTCGGGTGGGCCAAGGGTCCGAAGATCAACGGCTTCACCTACAAGCGCCGCACCAACCAGCGCCGCAAGTACGGTCACCG
>JBJOMQ010000057.1:0-13006 GCA_046052275.1 Actinomycetota bacterium
CCTGCACCACGTGCGATTCCCTCCGTCGACACCGTTCCCCGGACTCGTCGAGTTCGATGCGTCGGCGATGGCCGCTGCCGTGCTCGACGTCGCGCACCGCACGCTGGCTGAAGCCGGCGCTGTCGACGCGGTCGGTGTTACAGCCCAGCGGGCCAGCACCGTGCTGTGGGATGCGGCCACGGGCGAGCCGCTCGGACCAGGCCTCGGCTGGCAGGACCTGCGCACGGTGCTTGCGTGCATCACTGCGCGCGCCGAGCACGGCATCGGCGTCGCACCCAATCAGACGGCCACCAAGGCGCAGTGGCTGCTCGACCAGCACGATCCCGACCGTTCACGCGACCTGCGCATCGGCACGGTCGACTCGTGGATCGCATGGGTGCTGAGCGGCGGCCGGCTCCACATCACTGATCACACCAACGCCGCCGTCACCGGACTGCTCCGTGCCGACGCCACTGGATGGGACGAGCGGGCATGCGACGCCCTGCGAGTGCCGGTGTCGATGCTGCCGTCGATCGTCGACACGTCAGGCGTCGTCGGCGATGCGACGGCACTTCCCGGCGCGCCGCGGCTCGCCGCCCTCGTCGGCGACCAGCAGGCGAGCCTCGTCGGACAGGGCTGTGTCCGTCCCGGCATGGCCAAGGTCACGTTCGGCACGGGCGGGATGCTCGACCTGTGCACCGGCGCAGATGCCCCACTTCGTGCCGGACGCGGCGACGCAGGAACGTTCCCGATCGTCGCGTGGAGCCGCAGCGGCATCACATGGGGCGTCGAGGCGATCATGCTGTCGGCGGGCAGCAATGTCGACTGGCTGGTCGACGACCTCGGCATCATCGACTCCCCCGCCGCCAGCCACGACGTCGCCTCGCAGTGCGCGTCGTCCGACGGCGTGGTGTACGTGCCTGCGCTGATGGGCCTCGGCACCCCGTGGTGGGACTACGGCGCGCGCGGAACGATGCTCGGCATCACCCGCGGCTCGGGCCGCCCGCAGATCGTGCGTGCAGTCCTCGAGGGCGTGGCGCACCGCGGCGCCGACCTCGTCGAGGCAGCTGAGCGCGACACCGGATTGTCGGCCAAGACCCTGCGGATCGACGGCGGGATGAGCCGCAATCCCACCTTCGTCCAGGCCCTCGCCGACGCGTCAGGCCGACCCGTCGAGGTGTCGCGCCACACCGAGGCCACCACCGTGGGCGCAGGCTTCCTCGCCGGACTCGCCGTCGGCACGTGGTCATCGCTCGACGAGGTGGGGGCGGCATGGCAGCCCAGCCATGTCGTAGCCCCCGCCGGCTCCGCCGACCGTGACCGGTGGGCGGCGGCGGTCGAGCGGTCACGCCGGTGGATACCCGATCTGTCGGCGCTGGACTTCTAGAGTTGCCCTGCCCGCCCCCCGACGGGAACACTGGGGGCTGATGATGTCGAAAGGATCCTCAGTGCATTCCGACGCGATCCCGTCCACTGCTGCGTCGCCGACCGGACGGCGTGCTGTGCTCGCCGCTGGCCTCGGCGCCGGCCTTGGGGCGGCAGTCACCCTGCTGCCCATGCTGACCGGCACCGCCGCTGCCGCCGACGGCGCCCCGCCGAAGAAGCCCACCGCCGACGACCTCGAGGTGCTCGGCGTGGCCCAGCGCCTCGAGCTCGCCCTCCGCGACGTCTACGACGACGCCATCGGCGGCGTCGCCGGCTGGACCGACGAGCAGGCCGCAGTCATGGTGGCGCTGCGCGAGGCCCACGAGGAGTTCGCCAACGCCCTCTCGTCGATGCTCGGCACCGATGCCCCCGGCAAGCGGTCGGAAGTCGCCTACGCCGAACTCCGCGTCGACACCGACGGTGCGCCCGGCGACGCAATCGTCGAACTGTGGTCCGTCGAGTCGCGGGCCACGGCCACCCATCTCGAGGTGCTCGGCTCGCTCGTGGGCACCGACGGCGCCGAGCTCACCGCCGCCATCATCACTGCCGAGGCCCGCCACAGCACGGCGCTGGCCGACCTCGCTGGCATCTCCGACCCATCCCTGCGACTCGTCGACGAAGAGCAAGCCCCCGTCGACGCCACGAAGTGACGGCCATGAACGACCACACCACCACCTCCCGACGCGACCTGCTCCGACTGGGCGGCATGGGCGCTGCAGTTGCCACGCTGCTCGCCGCATGCGGCGCCAGCGAGGCCGGCGAGCTCGGCCGTGTCGGCTTCGGCGACACAGTGCCCGAACTCGGCCCCGGCACGGTCGACGACGGTGTCCTGCTGCGCACTACCGCATCGATCGAGCGCACCATCGCCGCTGCCTACCAGCGGATCATCGACGACGGTCTGCTCGCCACACCGGGTGCTGCGTTCCCGGGTGTAGGCGACCTCACCGAGCAGGTTCGCCTGCTGCAGCAGCATCACGCCGATGCCGCAGAGGCGATCGACACGCTCACCACCGAGGCCGGTGCCGAGCCCTGGACGTGCGGCAACCCGAGATTCGACTCGGTCTACGTCGGCGCGATCCTCGACCGCAGCCTCACCGGACAGGCAGCCACCGACGCCACCCCCGCCATCGAGGCAAGCGACGACGTCGCCCGCGACATGCTCAACCTCGTCGAGGCACTCGAACAGCTCAGCACCGCCACATGCCAGGCGATGGTCACGCAGGTGTCGACGGCCGCTCACCGCAAGGCACTGATGACGATCGGCGCACGCTCGTCGCGCCAGGCCGCACACATCGCACTCGTGATGAACCCGGGTGGCTACCTGCCCGGCTCCGGCGAGGCAATCGACGACGGCTCGGGCCAGACACCGATTCCGCTGCCGGTGGCACTTCCCACCCCATACGGCTCGCTTGGTGCGATCGTCTATGTCGGCGGGCGCGGCGACGAGAACGGCGTGCGCCAGCGCATCAGCCTCGAGACGCCGAGCCTCAACTCGCTCACGTACGCAGACGACACCTGCGCGAGCTGATCACCACGGGGTCGCACACCACGGGGCCGCGCCACACGGTCCGCCGGTAGCCTGCGGGCGACGGTGAGTCGGCCGGGTGGCCGCGGCGCAGCCTCGACTGCGACGAGGAAAGTCGG
The DNA here is from genome assembly GCA_046052275.1 of Actinomycetota bacterium. GTDB lineage: Bacteria > Actinomycetota > Acidimicrobiia > Acidimicrobiales > Ilumatobacteraceae > UBA668. The sequence continues at coordinate 3,049 of JBJOMQ010000057.1, forward strand.
GACTCCACAGGGCAGAGCGCTGGCGAGAGCCAGGTCGGGGTGACCTGACGGACGTGCAACAGAGAGAGACCGCCGATGGGCCGGGCAACCGGTCACAGGCAAGGGTGAAACGGTGCGGTAAGGGCGCACCAGCGGGACGAGCGATCGTCCCGGCTCGGCAAACCCCGCTCGGAGCAAGGCCAAGCAGAGGAGATGGACGGCCCGTCCGCCGGCTCGCCGGCACTCCTCGGGTAGGCCGCACAGAGGGATGGCCACCGGCGCGCAAGCGTCACAGGATCCCGCTTACAGGCCGACTCACCGTCACCTCGCCCGCGAGTGGCCGCCCGACTGGTGCGACAAGTCGTGCCGGCGACGCATTGGCACAGCCAGCAACCAACGGGTGCTGGCGCTCCTCTACTCTGGCTGCATGGATGTGGACGTCGTCGGCTTCGCACGAGATGGGCACACGGTGGTGCGAGGCCTTGGCACGCACCTTGATCTCGCCGCCATGCGTGCAGCACTCGAGCCGTACCAACATCGCGCCCGCGAACGCCTCGCGCCGATGGCCGAGCGATCCACGTACGACCGGGCCTTCCTGCAGATGATGAACCTGTGGCGAACCAACGACACCGTGCGCGCCTTCACCTTCCACCCGACCTTCGCCGCTGTCGCAGCGCGCCTCATGGGCGTGCCCGCCGTGCGCCTCTACCACGACCAGGCACTGGTGAAGGAGCCCGGCGGCGGCGGCACGCCGTGGCACCAGGACCAGCGCTACTGGCCGCTCGACGGCTCGCGAGCAGTCACGATGTGGATGGCGCTCGACGACTGCAGCGTGGAGATGGGCACGATGCGGTTCGCCAGCGGCACGCACCGGCTCGGAGACCTCGGCCCGCTGCCGATCTCCGACGAGAGCGAGCGGCAGCTGGCAGCGCTCATCGAGCGAGAGCAGCTCTCCGTTGCCGAACCGATTGCAATGCGGGCAGGTGACGCCTCGTTCCACGACGGGTGGGTCATCCATGGCGCAGGCCCGAACACCACCGACCGGCACCGCATCGCGATGACCGTGATCTACCTGCAGGACGGCGCCGTCGTGACCGAGGCCGACTCGCCCGAGCGGCGCAACGACCTTGCGACGTGGCTCCCGGGACTCGAACCCGGCGACCTCGTCGACACCCCGCTGAACCCAGTGATCGGCTAGTGCAATTGCGGTTCACGTGAACCGCAGTTGTCCACAGCCGGCGGCGGTTCACGTGAACCGCCGTTGTCCACAGGCGCCGGCGTCTCGGCGAGCAGATGACGGTCGGTAGGGTCCGGCCATGGCAGATCCCACCACCAGAGCACCGGCCACCGAGCTCTCGCAGCCGGCAGATGCGCCCATTCCGACCGGCGACAATGCACCGCTGCGGCAGGTGATGGCGACAATGCGCTCTATGCGCCGCCTCTCCCCCGACCCCGTGCCGCATGAGGTGATCGAGCGCATTGTTCGTGCGGCGACGTGGGCACCGAGTGGATCCGACGGCCAGCACTACGCGTTCGTGGCAGTGACAGACCGGGCAGCGATGGCAGACCTCGCCGAGGCATGGCGGGAGGTCGTCGACACGTACATGGCGCTCGCTGGCACAGTGGTGCCGGGAATGGACGACGACCGGCACGTCCGCATGGCAGATGCAGTGCGCTATCAAGCCGAGCACTTCCACGAGACACCCGCCGTGATCGCAGCGTGCTATCAGCGCACCACACCGGGTGCCTCAACTCTGTTCGACGTCCGGCGCAGTGCCTCCCTCGCACGAAGGCTCGGCGCACGCCGGCTGGCGAACCTCGCTGCGGGAGCACGCGCCGCTGGCGGCATGGCCGAGGCGTCGAGCATCTATCCCGCCGTGCAGAACCTGCTGCTCGCTGCCCGGGCTGAGGGCCTCGCAGCGACGCTCACCGTGTGGCACCTCTTCGACGAGCGCCGGTTCCGCCAGTTGCTCGGCGTGCCGAAGGACTACGGCATCTACGCGCTCGTGCCGATCGGCTATCCCCTCGGCAAGTTCGGGCCGGTGCGCCGCCGCCCCGTCGCCGAGGTGCTGCACTGGAACCGCTGGTAGCGACACGCCACCAGGAAGCGTCCACCACCCGGCATGCTTCGCCGCTCAGCCCGGGAGCTGGTTGAACGACTGCAGCACCGGGCGGCCGTCGCGCACACCGATGCGCGTGACGGACGCCTGGTCGACGAAGCTTCGCCAGGTCACGGCGGGGTCGGCGCCGAGCGCCCATGCCATGGCGATCTTCACTGGCGTGGCGTGGGTGACCACCACCACGTCGTGTGCCGCTGCCTCGCTCAGCAGGTCGTCGCAGGCGGCGAACACCCGGGCAGCGACCGCTGCGAGGGTCTCGCCACCTGCGGGCGCAAAGTGCTGGTCGGATCGCCACTGCGCCCACGTCGCCGCCGGCACATCGGCCACGCGCACGCCCTCGAGATCGCCATAGTCCATCTCGTGCCAGCGGTCGTCCACCTGGTGGGGCACGCCGAACACCGACGCCGTCTCGGCGGCACGTTTCGCGGGCGACACGACGAGTCGACTCGGTGTCGGCACGAGACGCGTCAGCGCTGCTGCCTGTTCGCGTCCGACGTCGTCGAGCGGCAGGTCGAGACGACCCTGCAGCCGTCCTCCGGCATTCGCCTCGGTGCGGGCGTGGCGAACGACGTACAGCACGGCGAGATCACTCCCCGCCCTGGCCGGTTGACCTGACCGCCAGCGCGCCGTGGCGCACGAAGTCGGTGCGCCGCTGCGGGTCGGCAAGGCCGAATCGCCGCCAGAGACGCCAGAGCATCGCAGCACCCGCTACCTCGAGCACCAGGCTGAGCCATCCCCGGCCGACCGACGGCACCGATTGGTCACCCCATCCGCCCGAGAACGGCCACCAGAACACCCGCGTCATCGTGAACGCACCGTCCCACACCAGGTGCAGCAGCATCCCGATCGGCAGTCCGAGCAGCAGTCCCCGGTGCGGCGAGCGGCGTCCGGTGGCCACCATCACTGCGGCGAGCACTGCCACTGCCACCGTCACGCTGTGGGCCCAGCCAGCCCGTCCGAGGGGCAGGTCGATGAGATCGGGCAGCAGTGCGCCGGCGATCAGCAGCCGATAGTCGAATCTCGGGTCGTTGAAGACGAAGTGCACCGACAGGATCGCCGTGCCGACGAACCACAGCAACATCGTCAGCGCACCAGGTAGCGGGCGCACTGCGGGCACTCGGCAGGCTCGCCTGCCGGGGCGCGCTTCACCTCGTCGACCTCGGCGGGCGACAGGTCGAGATTGCATCCGCTGCAGCGGTGCCCGTCGAGTGACGCCACGGCGACGCCCGAGAAACGCGACCTCGCCGACTCGTACGCCGCAAGCTCGGCGGCATCGAGTGAGCCTGCAGCAGCCGTGCGCTGGTCGGTCAGCGATGCCTGCTCGGCATCGAGCGCGGCATTCGCGGACGCGAGCGCCGCCTCCGCACCCGCGAGCGCGTCGGTCAGCGCCGGCTCTGCCTCGCGCAGCGCAGCCATCGCTGCCTCGGCCGATGCCTGCTCCTCCATCGCCACCAGCTCGACCTCATCGAGCTCGCCACGCTGAGCGTCGAGCGTGCGGATCTCGGACATCAGCGCCTCGGCCTCGCGAGGGGCGATCACCGTCTTCAGCTGCGCCTCGAGCCGGTTCTTCTTCACCTCGATGTCGTGCGACGACTTCTCACTGGCGTCGATTCGCATCTGTGCATCGGCGATGATCCGCTGCTGCTCGGCTACGGCAGTGCGATGCGCCGCGAGCGCGGCCGCCGCATCGCGTCGGACCGCGATCTCAGGCAGGCGAACGCGGCGATTCGCGACTGCATCGATGGCCGAGTCGATCTTCTGAAGGGCGAGGAGTGCTGCTGCGTTCATCGGTGGTAGGCGCTCCGCATCGTTCGCTGGTGATAGAGGCCGGTGCCCACCGATTCGCCCGACAGCGAGGTCACGGATCAGTCGTGACGTCGAGGTCGAGGAAGTCGATGTAGTTCGGTGGCTGCTCGCACAGGTACACCAAGGCATCGGTCGCCACCGAGGGTACCGGAGCGCGGGGATCCACGACGTCGAGCGGCACGGTCGTCTCGGGCTCCACCGTCACCACCACCGGTCGAGGCGACGTGGTGGTGGGCGCCAGCGTGATCGGCACCGAGGTGGTGGATCCGGACGGCGGCCCGCCTCCTCCCCCGCCCTGTCCCGGATCGACGACCGTGGTGGTCGTGGTGGTCGTGTTCGGCGGCAGCGTCGGCGGCGATGTGGCCAGCGTCGGCGGAATGGTCTGCCCGGGCTGCAGCGGCAGCGAGCCGCTCACGAGCGCGGCAACGCACTCCTCACCCGGCACGTAGATGCGGGCCGCCTCGCGGGCGAGGCCGGGCGGGCGCGGCCAGTCGAGATCGGGCTGGTCGGCCAGCGCCGCCTCCATGAATGCTCCCCAGATGCGCGCCGGGTAGTCGGCGCCCTGCACCTTGCCGTTGCGGCCCATCTCGGCCTCGAATTCGGGGATGCGGTTCATCGGCGTGTAGCCGTTCGGGTCGCCCACCCACACTGCCGTCGACAGCTGCGGCGTGCCGCCGACGAACCAGGCGTTGGTGTTCTCGTACTGCGTGCCCGTCTTGCCCGAGGCGGTTCGCGGGAAGTTGCGCAGGTTGCGCGCGCCGGTGCCGGATCGAAGGACGCCTTTCAGCGAGGCAATGGTCGCGTTCGCCACGCCGGGATCGAGCACCTGGGTGCCGGTCACCTCGTGCGTGTAGAGCCGCGACCCGTCGCCACGCTCGATGCGCTCGACGTAGTAGGGCTCGTGGTGCAGGCCCTGGTTGGCAACTGTCTGGAAGCCCGTCGCCATGTCGAACGCAGAGAGGGCGTTGTTGCCGGTGGCGGTGAGCGGCAGCGGAAGGAACGGCTCATGTTCCTCGGCAGGCTGCCCCTGGTAGAAGTAGGCCGAGCGCGCCAGCCGGTAGGTCATGTCGACCACGCGGTGCAGGCCGACCGCATAGCTGAGGCGGATGAAGCCGCAGTCAGTCGACGACCACGTGTTCGGCCCGAGGAACGGCCCGACCTCACCGAAACCCGAATCGACGGTCTTCGTCGTCCACTGATTGTCCTTGTAATCCGGCACCGTGCACGGCTTGAAGCCGTTGATCACGTCGTTGGTCTGCACACCGGCCTGGTAGGCGGCAGCGAGGATGAAGGTCTTGATGCTCGACCCGGTCTGGCGCGGCACCAGCGCCATGTTCACCTCACCGCCCGGCACGTCGGGTCGCAGGCCCTTGCCGCCCACCATCGCACGCACGGCGCCCGTCGCGTTGTCGACGGCCACGAGGGCGGCGTCGAATCCGACCGACGAGTCGGGCAGGATGTTGCGGGCGGTCTCGCCTGCACGCTGCATGGCCGAGTTCAGCGTGGTGTGGATCGAGAGTCCGCCGCGGTACAGCAGGTTCGCCCGCTCCTGCTCGGTGGCACCGAGGATGTTCGACTTCGTCAGCAGGTACTCGCGCACAGCGTTGGTGAAGTAGGTGGGCTTGGTCTCCACCCTCGGCAGCGTGCGAACCTTGAACGGAAGCTCCCACGTGGCCGCCAGCGCCGTTGCCGTGTACGGCGACAGCAGTCCGACGTCGGCGAGGCGGTCGGTCACCTGGGCGAACCGCCGCCGGGACGGCTCAGGGTTGTCGATCGGGTCGTAACCCGAGGGCGACCGGACGAGGCCGGCGAGGAATGCCCCCTCGATCATCGAGAGCTGGGGCACCTTCTTGCCGAAGTACACCTCGGCGGCCGCAGCGAGCCCGTAGGCGTTGTTGCCGAAGTAGACGGTGTTCAGGTAGCGCTCGAGGATGTCGGCCTTGCTCATCTCACGCTCGAGCATCAGGGCGTAGTGCACCTGCAGCAGCTTGTAGCGGCCGTCGCGGGGAATGCCGGCGAGGAACTCGTTCTTCACCACCTGCTGGGTAATGGTGCTGGCACCCTGACGTGGCGAGTTGCTGGAGAAGTTCGACAGCAGTGCCCGGAACAGGCCGCGCACGTTGACGCCCTTGTGGAAGAAGTACTCGTTGTCCTCGACGGCCAGGAGTGCGGCGATCACCGGCTCGGGTACGTCCTCGAGCCGCACCGGCTGCTGGTTCTCCCGCTGGAACACGGCGATCACCGAGCCAGCGGCGTCGAACACGAGCGTCCGCTGCGAAAGCGGCTGGAACTCGGGCAGCTCGACGGGCAGTTCCTCGTGGGCATTCGCCAGCTGCCACACCCGGGGCGCCACGGCCATCACCACGCCGGTGATCAGCAGCGCCCCGGCGGCCAGCGCAGCGACGAGGCGGAGGGGCCAGGCGAGACGGTTCACGGTGTGCCGAAACTACTTCGCCGCCCGTCGGTCGGGACGTCACCCGACCGCCCGTGTACCGTGCCGACATGACCCGCCTGCGACCCTTCCGCTTCGGCATCCAGGCCGACGGTGCGCCGACCGGCGCCGCCTGGGCCGACCTCGCCCGCCGCGCCGAGCACCACGGCTACAGCTGCCTCACGATGCCCGACCACTTCGGCGACCAGTTGGCACCCGTGCCGGCGCTCATGGCCGCCGCCGATGCCACCACCACGTTGCGCGTCGGGGCACTGGTGTTCGACAACGACTACAAGCACCCGGTCGTGCTCGCCAAGGAGCTCGCCACGATCGACGTGCTCTCGGGCGGCCGGCTCGAGATCGGCATCGGCGCAGGCTGGATGATCAGCGACTATGAGCAGTCGGGCATCCCCTACGACCGGCCCGGGGTGCGTATCGACCGCTTCGTCGAGGGACTGCACGTCGTCCGCAAGGCGATGGAGCCGGGGGCCTTCAGCTTCGAGGGGACGCACTACACGATCAGCGGCTACGACGGACTCCCGAAACCCGTGCAGGCGAGACCGCCGGTGCTGATCGGCGGCGGCGGGCCGAGGGTGCTGCGAATTGCCGCCCGCGAGGCCGACATCGTCGGCATCAATCCCAGCATGCACGCCGGCAGGATCGGCCCGGAGGCCATTGCCGGCATGACCGCAGAGTCAGTCGACGAGAAGGTGTCGATCGTGCGCGAGGCCGCCGGGGCGCGGCTCGACGACATCGAGATGAACATCAGGGCATTCCTCGTGAACGTCACCGAGGACGGTGCCGCAGCCCGCGAGGGTATGGCAGCGATGCTCCGCGTCGACACGTCGATGGTGGAGCAGTCGCCATTCGCGCTCATCGGCTCGGTCGCCGACATCGTCGACCGGCTCGTCGAGCGTCGCGAGCGATGGGGATTCTCGTACGTCATCGTCGGCGGAGCCGACGTCGAGTCGTTTGCGCCGGTAGTGGCGCAGCTCGCAGGCACCTGAGCCTGCGAGGGGCGTCAGACTGGACGCACCTTCAGCGCCTCGTCACCCTTGCGGCCCTGGCCGATCTCGAATTCGACCTGCTGGCCCTCTTCGAGCGACTTGTACCCGGGCACGTCGATGTTCGAGAAGTGGACGAACACGTCGGAGCCACCCTCCCGCGAGATGAAGCCATACCCCTTTTGGGCATTGAAGAACTTCACGGTGCCGATCATTGCCTTGTCTCCACTTCCGCGCCGCCGAGTGGGGCGCTGACGCGCACGCTAGCCCAATTGTGGGGGCTCCATGTCCAAATCTTCGTGCGCGGCTCGGCGAACGCCGAGCACCGTGTCTCGGACGTGTCGACGGTGGCCACCGGCAAGCGGCCATGAGGCGGCACCGCACGCCCGCCGACCGCTGCCGCACACCGTGGGCGCAGAGGGACTCGAACCCCCGACCTATGCCTTGTAAGGGCAGTGCTCTGCCAACTGAGCTATGCGCCCGGGGAGCCGCCAGCGTACCTGCGCCGGTGCTCGACGAGTTCGGCCGCCAGCCGGGCCGTCGAGGCCGCGACGGGCGTGCGCCGTGCTGCGGGGTCGAGCACGACGAGGTCGCGCCCGAGGGCGTCGACCACCACGGCGCCGGCTTCCGCGCAGATGAGCGACGATGCCAGGTAGTCCCACACGCCGTGCGCCTCGACGGCGCAGTCGAGATAGCCGTCGAGCGAGCCGCCAGCGACCAAGCACAGGTCGAGGGCGGCGGCGCCGAGAATCCGCGTCTGCCGCCACGCTGGCGGTCCGCCGGGGAGTCCGTTCAGCGCCACGATCGCGTCAGCGAGGCGGTCGCATCCCGACGGAGCGATGCGGAGCCCGTCGGCGAACGCTCCCGAGCCGCGTACGGCCCACCACCTGGTGCCGGCCGCGTGGTTGGCCACCACCGCCGCAGTGACGGCGCCGTCGTCCACCACGCAGGCCGCCGTGGCGAACCACGGAATGCCGCGGCTGGCGTTCGTGCTGCCGTCGATCGGGTCGACCACGACGCACCGCTCCGACCGGCCCCGCTCGTAGCCGAACTCCTCGGTGAGCGCGCTCAGGCCGGCACCGCGGATCATGCCCATGGCAGCACCGTCAGCGGTGAGGTCGAACGCATACTGCCCATCGCGCACGCCTGACGGCCCGCGGTCGGCGGTCTGGCGGAAGGCCGCCCCGCACTCATCGGCGATCGAATGCAGGAGAGCAAGGACGTCGTCAGCCACGACCGGCACGGTAGTGTCGTCCGCATCGGACGCCGTGGTCGGCGGTCCCCGTAGCCGGATCCAGCCACGCCGGCCCGCACCCAGCGCGACAGCAGGCATGAGGAGTCCAATTGGCAGCGATCGACGTGGCCGGTTTCGTCAGCGACCTGAAGGCGCACGCGGTCGACCACGGCTTCCACGTGCATGACGAACGCCATTTCGTCGAGACGTACTCGCTCCGCCAGTCGTGGGAGGTCGACCTCCATCCATCCGAGGCGTGCAGCGGGCCAATCGACCTGCACCTCGCGCTCGAGGTCGATCCTCGGGCACTCCTCGCATTCGAGGACGAGGTCGTCAAGCGAGATGACGACATCGACGATCCACCCTCCGGATTCTCGTTCCCGCTCAGCTTCACGTGGACGCTGCCTCCGCTGCCCGAACCGCCGAACCTGCTCGTGCTTGCCGCCGAGCTGGCCGGCATCGGCGGTGTCGATCTGCCCGTCGAGGTCTCGGCCATCGACTCGTTCGCCAATGTCACTGACGCACCCGAGCGGAGCCTCTCGCTCGTGGCACGGCTCAGTATCGACCTGGCCGACGTGTACCAGGGCGACGAGAAGGCGTTCTGCGACACCCTCGACAAGTGCCGCGATGTCAGCCTGTTCCTGCTCGAGCGAGCCGAGCAGTGGCTCGGCAACTGACGGAGGTGCACGCCATATGAAGGTCCGCGAACTGCTCGACATGCTGAGCGACCAGCCACCCGATGCCGAGGTCGAGCTCGTCGTCGTGGCTCCCGTCGACGACGACGACCCTGCGATCACCGTCGACCGTTACACGGTCGAGGCGATGCTGCCCTGGATCGACGACGACGCATCCGACGACGAGGACGGCCTCACCGTGTGGCTGATCGGCGGCGAGGACGCCGACGTCGATGCCCTCATCGACCAACTCGAGCAGGACGCAGAGGGCTCCGGCGGCTTCGAACTCTGACCTGCCACCCGCCCGCTAGAAGCGGACGTTGCCGCTGGCAGTGAGCGCTGCGCTGAACATACCCGAGGTCTCGCTGTTCAGGATCGGGCCGAACATCGCCGTGATGCCGGTGTAGCCATAGCTGTTCACCGACATCAGCGTGCCGGTGCCAGTCGACTCGTTGAACGACGAGAACCATGGCCCACCCGAGCTGCCACCGGTCATGTTCGAGGTGACCCGATAGGTGGTGTTGGACGTGTAGGTGTCGAACCCGATTGGTCCGCGCGAGTACACCAGGTCGGTGCCCTTGTACTTGCCCGCTGCGGGGTAGCCGAAGAGGTAGGCGTCGGTGCTGGCCGAGACAGCTGAGAACGCGATCGGGAACGACCCGACCAGGCCATCGAGCTGCGAGTTCGACTTGCCGCCAGCGCCGACCACC